>JBOFBL010000748.1:0-1364 GCA_051645545.1 Casimicrobium sp.
CGAAGGCCGTTTCTCGTTTCTATCGGTCGATGTGGTGACGCCGCTTGAGGGCGGCGCGCCAATCACAGTTGACGGTTATGTGATCGGCGCCGTCGGTGTATCAGGCGTGAAGTCGAGCGAAGATTTGCAGATTGCAAAAGCAGGAATTGCTGCGGTTTTGTGATCTTTGTAAGGCGAATGCGCACCGCTTTATCGTCACAAAATAATGTCCTAGCTCTTTTAGTCATCGCCCGATTTAATTGGGTTGTAGAGTAATTTTTATTACTTATTGAAATAATAAAAAATAACCTCATTGACCCAATTAAATTGGTCAGCCGCAATGAATGCTGATAGCGCTATTCGTGTGCGCTGCCGCACACCGCACACGTGGGATTGCGCGACATCGAAACGGTCATCGTCTCCATCGTAAGCGCATCAAGCGTGAGGAGTTTGCCCGCGAGCGGCGTGCCGGTGCCACTCAGCACTTTGATCGCTTCCGCCGCTTGCATCGAACCAATGATGCCCACCAGTGGCGCGAACACGCCCATCGTTGCGCAGCGCTCTTCTTCGGGCAAGTCTTCGTCAGGAAACAAACACGCGTAACACGGCGAATCGTCGCGGCGCACGTCGTACACGCTGAGCTGTCCATCGAAGCGAATCGCAGCGCCCGAAGCGAGCGGCTTCTTGTGCCTCACGCATGCGCGGTTGATCGCGTGACGCGTAACGAACCGATCGCTGCAATCGATCACCACATCGGCGGCGGCAACCGCGTTGCTCAAAGATTCTTCTTTCAATCGCGCATTGAGCGGCAATACGCGAATGTCTGGATTGATCGCACGCATTCGCTGCGCAGCGGATTGCACTTTCGGCAAACCAATCGTCGTGCTGTCGTGCGCGATTTGTCGTTGCAAATTGGTGAGATCGACCGTGTCGTCATCGGCAATCGTGATCGTGCCGACGCCCGCGCTCGCGAGGTACAACGCAACCGGTGAGCCAAGCCCGCCCGCGCCGACGATCAATGCGTGCGATTCAAGCAAACGCGTTTGCCCATCGACGCCCAATTCATCAAGCAGAATATGGCGCGAATAGCGAAGCAGTTGTTCGTCATTCATCGCATCACTTCTTCCAATGCGGTGCGAATTTTTCTGCGATGATCTTCGGCGTGAGCGGCCCCACATACTTCGCGCGAACGATCCCTTGCGCATCGATCAGAAACGTTTCTGGCGCGCCGTAGACGCCCCAATCGAGCGCGACGTTGCCTTTCTCATCGAAGATCGAGATTGCGTACGGGTTGCCGGTGGTTTTGAGCACATCGAGCGCGGCCTCACGTTTGTCTTTGTAGTTGTGACCGATGATCGCCACGACATTTTGTTTACTCAATTCGA
>JBOFBL010000749.1:0-16873 GCA_051645545.1 Casimicrobium sp.
CGGATCTTGCAGCACGTAGCGTGGATTCGCGTGCGGCGTATCTCAAACGAATTCATCTGCAACGAAATGCACGTGCTGAGCGCATTCGCTCCCGCCTCGCTGCGACCAATCTCGCACACGGCTACGCATCGCTGCCGAATGGCGACAAGCTGCGCGTCGTCTCCGAGCCAGTGCCGATGCTCGCGATTGTTTCGGCGTACAACGATGTGCTCTCCGCGCATCAACCGCTCGAAAACTATCCGCAAATCATTCGCGAGGAAACGCGCAAGTTCGCCGCAGTTGCGCAATTCGCAGGTGGCGTGCCTGCGATGTGCGATGGCGTGACACAGGGGCAGCCGGGGATGGAGCTCTCCCTCTTCTCGCGCGATGTGATCGCGATGTCGACCGCCGTGGCGCTCTCGCATGATTTGTACGACGGCGTGTTTCTGCTCGGCGTGTGCGACAAGATCGTGCCGGGATTGCTGCTCGGTGCGCTTTCGTTCGGTCATCTGCCTGCGGTGTTCATTCCTGCGGGGCCGATGCCGACTGGGATATCGAACACCGAGAAATCGAAAGTGCGCAAAGCCGTCGCCGCAGGCAAAGTGGGGCAAGAAGAACTTCTCAAATCCGAAATGGCCGCGTATCACACGAGCGGCACTTGCACGTTCTACGGCACAGCGAACAGCAATCAAATGTTGTTGGAGGCGATGGGGCTCATGGTGCCCGGCGCTGCGTTCGTGCAACCGAACGACCCGCGACGCGAACTGCTCACGCGCGCTGCGTGTAAGGCGCTGGCGGAGCAGGCACGTAAACGCGCGGAAGATCGCAAAGGCATCGGCGAATGGATCGATGAGAAAGTGATCGTAAATGCAATTGTGACCTTGCTCGCGACCGGCGGCTCGACCAATCACACGATGCACTGGGTGGCGATTGCTCGCGCGGCGGGTTGGCAGTTGACGTGGGATGACATCGATCGTCTCTCCGCAGTAACGCCACTGCTCACACGCCTGTATCCGAACGGCGAAGCGGATGTGAACGATTTTGATCGCGTGGGCGGCACGTCATTCTTGATGCGCGAATTGCTTGATGCGGGTTACTTGTTCGACGATGTGGAAACGATTGTTGGGCGTGGGCTTCGCGCCTATACACAAAAAGTCGCGCAACGTGTAGGCGCGGACTTGGCCGCGCTCTCCTACGAGCCCGCGTCCGCGCAATCAGGCGACGATACGGTTTTGCGCAGCGCGAAGAATCCGTTTAGCAATGAAGGCGGCATCAACGTGCTCAAAGGCAACTTGGGGCAAGCGGTCGTCAAGGTCTCTGCCGTTGCGAAAGAACATCGCATCGTGCGCGCGCCTGCGTTCGTGTTCAATGAACAAGATGATGTGTTGAAAACGTTCAAAGCCGACGAATTAAATCGCGATTGCATCGTCGTCGTTCGCTTTCAAGGCCCGAAATCGCGTGGCATGCCTGAGCTGCACAAACTCACACCTGCGTTGTCGTTGCTTTTGGATCGTGGACACAAAGTCGCACTCGTTACCGACGGTCGTATGTCGGGTGCGTCGGGCAAAGTGCCCGCTGCGATTCATGTCACGCCCGAAGCGAGTGATGGCGGTGTGCTCGCGAAAATTCGCGATGGCGATATGATCGAATTTGATTGCGAGGCGCGGGTGTTGCGTGTGCTTGTCAGTGATGAAGAACTCCGTTCGCGTCCTGCTGCGAATTACGAACTTGAGCAAGAAGGTTGGGGACGTGAAATCTTCGGCGGCTTCCGTGAGCGCGTTGGGACGGCGGACACGGGGGCTACGGTGTTGTTCTAGTCTCAGCGGCGGAATGCACGTTCCCCTCTCCCCTGGAGGGAGAGGGTGCCCGAAGGGCGGGAGAGGGGGACGCATGCAAACGCCTCCGCTCATCGCGACAATCGAAATCCGCAAACGCCCCCTCTCCCCTACCCCTCTCCCCTACCCCTCTCCCTCGAGGGGAGAGGGGAACACGAGAGTGCAATCAACAGCAAAAAGAACCTATGAGTAACGCATCCCTCACCCAAACCCTCCGCACCCTCCGCTACGTCCCCGTCATCGAATTGGACGACGCGAACAACGCAGTCCCACTCGCCGAAGCACTCGTCGCGGGCGGTATTGGTGCCATCGAAGTGACCTTAAGAACAAAAGCAGGTCTAGAGGGCATCGCCCGAATAGCTACGGCGAACGTGCCAATTTTGTGTGGAGCCGGAACAGTGATAAACGCAAACCAAGCCCAGGAAGTTTTCTCTGCTGGCGCGAAGTTTGCTGTGTCACCTGGCTACACCCCAGCGCTCGGCGAAAAA
This sequence comes from Casimicrobium sp., assembly GCA_051645545.1. Taxonomy (GTDB): domain Bacteria; phylum Pseudomonadota; class Gammaproteobacteria; order Burkholderiales; family Casimicrobiaceae; genus Casimicrobium. The sequence goes on from JBOFBL010000749.1 coordinate 2,303, forward strand.
TGCCGCGCCATCGGGCTGCCATTGATTCCCGGCGCCGTGACGCCGAGCGAAATCATCACGCTACTCGACGCAGGCTACGAAGCGATGAAGTTTTTCCCCGCGAGCACCTACGGCGGCGTCGGCTGGTTGAAGGCCATTCGCGGCCCCTTGCCGCAAGCGCAGTTCATGGCGACCGGCGGCATCAAAGACGACGACATGCCGAGTTATTGGGAACAGCCGAATCTGCTAGCTGTTGGCTCAAGCTCGGTTGCAAGCGCCGAGTTAATCCGCGCCCGCGCCTGGGACGAGATCGCCGCGCGAGCCCGTACCGTGATGGCGCGAGCCGCCGGTGTTGGTCGATAGCGGATGAACCCACAAGCGACCGATACGACGCGGCTCTCGCCCAAGTAATTCGGGCAACAAATTGATTTCGGGACGATTGTCACGACGCATCAATTGCACATGAGCCCATGATAGCGGCGTTGCGTGCAGCAAATCGCACACGTGCGACGCAAGACGTGTGAGCCAACCCGGGACCGGAATTTGTTTTGGCATCGGCAAGCCTTCTTCGCGCAAGGCGATCAACAGCGTTGCCATGGTTCGCTCATCGCGACCACCCAAATCCACTTCACGAAAGCGCGGCTCATCGCGAATTTCTACCAAGCGCGCGATCGCATCGCCCAAGTCTTCCACCGCAAGCGGCGCAAGCATGCCAATAGCGTCCGCCGGAACGAACTGCACCGGCCAATTCGCGACGCGACGAATCCAGCGCGATCCGAAACCGTCTTTACCGTCAAGAATTGAAGGACGCACAATCGAATAATCCGCTTTGCTTTCGGCAATCGCGAACTCACCGGCGAGTTTCGAGCGCAGGAATTCGCTCTTCGCGTTGTCCGACAAACCCAGCGCACTCACATGTACAAAACGCTTGCCGAAGATCGCGCAGGCTCTCGCCATGCGATACGGCGCCCAATGATGAATCTCGTCGTAGCTTTCGCGAAAGCGCGGACGCAGGATGCCAACGCAATTAACGATGGCGTCGTAAGGTTTTACGACGTCACACCAATCGACGACACGCATGACTCTGTGCAGCGAGACGGTCGCATATGAAAGCCCCGCGACGCTGCATGCGCCGCGTTTCTTGCGAGTACCGACCGTCACCTCGTGGCCGCGCGCGAGCAGCGAGCGCACCGTGTAGCGCCCGATGAACCCTCTTCCGCCCAATACCAACACCTTCATTGTTCGCCCTTTCACCGCCGTCGCCAAAACGCGTTTCTTTTATTTATTATGTCTTCGACATATCTGTAATTTCTGTCTTGACAGAAATATACGAAACAGAGAAAATTATGTCAACAACTTTCTGACGTTTTTTGTCACCCCCTAGAGAAACGATGAGTAAGTCGGCGAGAGGGATGCAGTGCGAGGCGTCGTTGGGCGACATGTACTTCTGTACATGAGCTCAACGACAACAAAGCAATGCGCCCTCGCAGCCACTTATTCAGCGTTCCCCAAAAACAGACACCACATGCCCGCCCTTCAAATGACGCCAATTACCGAGCGCTTCGTCCTGCATTGGGGCGAAATGGGTACGCGCTGGGGTGTCAACCGCACGGTGGCACAGATTCATGCACTGCTGTTCATCAATGGCGCACCGCTTACGGCGGAAGACATCGCGGAGACGCTAGGCGTGGCACGTTCGAACGTGAGCAACAGCTTGCGCGAGTTACAGAACTGGAATCTGGTGCGCATCACGCACGTGCTGGGCGATCGCCGCGACTTTTTCGAAACCTCTGCAGATCCATGGGTGCTCATGCGCGTGATCGTGCGCGAACGCAAACTGCGAGAATTCGATCCGACTGTGCAAATGCTTGCCGCCACTATGAGCGACCCTGCATTTGCCCATGAACCCGCAGAGCGTCAACAGCGCGTGCGCGAAACGCATGCGCTTATGCAATCGCTCGGCTCGTGGACTGATGATATGTTGCAGCTAGAGCCCTCAACGCTCAACAAAATCCTCAAACTTGGCAGCAAGATTCAAAAGTTCTTTTTGACAGCAGCAGGCAAGCGCTGAGGCATTTTTTTGCATCACAACGCAGCTTAACCTGCGAAAATCGCGCGATGCAATCCGTCGCTTATCCCATCACCATTTATTACGACGCTTCGTGCCCGATTTGCGAGCAAGAGGTTCGTCTGCTTAAAGAATTCGATCGCGAAAACAAGATTGAGCTTATTGATTGTTCGCCCAATAACTTCGGGGGAGAAGACGGATATTCTCGTGATTCGATGATGACGTTAATTCATGCGAAGACTTCTGATGGTCAATGGTTGATCGGTGCGCCCGTGTTCGCTGCGGCGTATGCAGCAGTGGAAATGAACGCGATGTCGCGGATGTGGGGTAGTGCCCGGCTGCAACCGATGTGGCGCGTTGTGTACCCATGGATTGCAAACAATCGCCAACTGCTTTCGAAGTTCGGAATCACCAGTCTGTTTGATCGCATCGTGCGCACGCTTCATGCGCGCGAGGCCAAGCGCGCGGTCGCACGCTCGCAAGCATGCGCAAATGATCGCTGCGATTTGCCATCGTAGTTGTCAGCATGTTAACCACGACGTATCGACTCGAACTGTGGGACCGCGCTTGCGCGCGAATAGCGTATTGAAGCGGCGATTTCGCGCGCAAGCGCACTCCCACAGTGAAAGTGACGCCACTTCATCGCGCATTTAGCAATTCGTAGCGATCTCTCGTTTTTCCTATCAAAAATGGTAGGTCAATACGCACGAGCCCTTTCATGCACCCCTTCGCGTTTAGCGACTCAACGTGACATCATTACCAACGCCATTGTCACGATTCGACATCGTTTGCCGTCTTTACTGTAGTGAAACCATCACGAACGCATGAAAGCATTCGTGCGGTTAAAGCAATGCTTTGGCGAATACGTTAACCATCAGGATCGCTTATGAACACCGACGAAGAAAAATCACGACTACAAGCATTGGTCAACGAAACGCGCGAGCAACGCGCACGCGTGAAGCGACTGGTCGCCGCAGGACATTGGCAGAAGGCTGAGACAGACTCCGAACGCAGCAAAGCCTACGCAACGCAAGTTACACGAAAGCGCGCGATTGCACCTTCGTCGAGCGCGGAGGCCATCGTTGGTAACACGACAGACTATCAGGCCGTGAGCTTTTTGGTTGAAGGTGCGCGAACTCGCCGCGCGGTGGGTTTCGTCGAAGTGAATACGCCAACAACCTCCGAACTCGGCAGCGGTTTTTTGGTGAGCCCGCGCTTGTTCATGACCAATCAACATGTGGTTCGCGATGCGATCACCGCGCAATCGGCGTCCGTCACCTTCGATCGCGAAATGGATGAAACCGGTCGCCCGCGTGCGACGACAGTCTTTCAATTTGCCCCAGAGATTTGCGCGATTTTTTCTCCGGAGGATCAGCTCGACTATGCACTGATCGCCATCGGCGCGCGCATCTCTGGCGAAGCGACGCTGCCCGATCTCGGCTATTGCATGCTCTCAGATACGCCGGATCGCCATGTGATCGGAATGAACGTGAACATCGTGCAGCATCCGAACGGTTGGCCGAAAACCGTAGCGCTGCGCAACAACACACTTACCTTCCGTACCGATCGCACGCTGCTCTACGAAACCGATACGCAGACGGGTTCTTCGGGTGCCCCAGTGTTCAACGATGGCTGGGATTTGGTCGCGCTGCATCACTACGGCGCGCCATTTCTGGAGCGTGTTGACGAAGATGGCAATCCCTTGCCGCAATCGGTCAATGAGGGCGTGCGCATTAGCGCCATCGTTCGCGATCTGAAGGCGCGACTCAACACCTTTACGCCTGCAGCGCGCGAACTCGTTGAAGAAGCGCTGTCGCTTGCGAGTGCAACCGCGAACAGCACAGTGGGCCGCCCGACGCTCGGTCCGCCGCGCCCATCCACAGCGAATTCGAACAACACGTCACCACAGCACGAAGCCATCACATTGCCCCCATCGACGAATCAAGGAGCCAGCATGAATAGCGCCACCACTCGCAACACGGTCAGCACGATGTCCGCCGACGGCACTTTGCGCATTTCCATTCCGCTTGAGATTTCGGTTCGACTCGGTGACACATTGATGCCGCAAACAAATACGACAGTATCGCAAGCGGTTGGAGGTACGACGCCGAAGACGCTCACCCACGCGAGCGAAGCGCTCAAAATCGATCAGAACTATGAAAATCGTTCTGGTTACAACCAAGATTTCATTGACGGTGTGACGTTGCCGCTACCTACGCTATCGACAAAACTCAAGCGCGCAATTGCGCCGCTGCGTAGCGGCAATGACGCGGCGAACGGTGTACTCAAATACGAACACTTCAGCCTCGTGCTGCATAAAACGAACCGCATAGCAATTTACAGCGCGACCAATATCGACGGCGAAACTTACTTGAGCGTCGATCGCAAAACCGGCGAAGTGAATGGCGCAGAAGCGGAAAAGTGGTTCAAAGATCCGCGCGTGAGCGATGCGTTCACACTCAATCAAGATTTCTATTCAGCATGGTCGACATATTTCGATCGCGGTCATCTCACGCGTCGCACCGACCCGACCTGGGGCAGCAAGGAGGAAGCCGAGCGTGCGAACGCCGACACCTTCCATTTCGCCAACTGCTCGCCACAACATTTCCGTTTCAATCAAACGGCGAAGTTTTGGCAAGGCGCGGAGCGCTATGTGCTTGAAAACGGTGTGCTCAAAGTCGGCAACGGTAATCGCATCACGGTCATTCAAGGACCAATCTTCGACGACGCCATTGATCTATGGGCCGACGACGTACAAATCCCCTCGTCGTTTTTCAAAGTCATCGTGTGGAAGGGAGCAGCGGGTCTGAAATCGGTTGGCCTCATCGTCGATCAGCTCCCACTACTCTCCGAATCGCGCGTTGCGCTCAAACCGCCAGCGCAACTCGCAAGCGTGAACGTCTCGCAATGGCGTGTCAGCATCAAAACGATCGAAGAAAAAACTGGACTCGATTTTGGGAAAGCAATTCGCGACGCAGACTTGGTCGCCGCGAGCGGTCAGCTAGTCGTTGGCGCGGAGAAGGCTGTGCTGATGCGCGATTTGAAGGATTTGTTGGTCTAGTAGCTTAGTCCATGCATCATTCGTCATATTGAGCGGATTGAGTACCACCGTTACCACACTTTTCGTACGTGATGGTCATCCGATAAGCGCGGTTTGCCGTTGGAGGAGTTCGAGCATGTGTATCGCACCGCCGCGTTACGTCTGCTCGCACTATTCAGACTTGGCTAGAGTTTCGACTTAGTGCCCGCCAGCACCGCTGCGGACGTATCCCCTAACAAATACCGCGCGCCCGCGCCGCGCGCGGCAGCCGCGTCCTTTGGGTTGTAAAGCGCGCAGGCTTTCATCGATAGGCAACCGCATCCGATGCAACTATCGAGCTTTCTACGCAGCAATTGCAGCGCTTCAATCTGCGCGTCGAGCCTTGGCCCCCAGTCTTTTGCAAGGCGCGACCAATCCGCTTTAGTGGGCGTACGTTGCTCCGGCAGCGACGCAAGCGCGGCAGCGATCTCGGGAAGCGCCAAACCGACCGCCTGCGCAGCGCGGATAAAGGCAATGCGGCGCAGCGTGTCGCGCGAGTACTGCCGACGACCGCCTGCGCTACGACGCCCGCTGATGAAGCCCTCCTCCTCGTAAAAGCGCAAGGTGCTAGCGGCAACGCCCGCGCGCGACGCGACGTCGCCGATGTTGTGCCACTGCTTTTCCATAGTTTTAGCAATTCCTTAAAAAATGACTTGACTTAAAGTTAACTTTAACTTCTATGATGATCTTCGTCAAATCGATAAACGAGGCAAATCATGCAACTCGCGACAATGGAAAACTCTGTGCTTCACGAAATTCAGGATCGGTGCGCTGCCTATGCGCCCGAATACGGCAACGGTCTGAGCGATCACTTGCCAATGCTTTTGCATGCAATGCATTCGCTTGGTGCGAGCGACGAGCGCTTAGAAGCGTACGCGGCCATGTATCGCTTGCGACTAGAAAAACCGAACGTAGCGCATTTTGAAATGAAAGATTGGCGCGCGCCGCGAGGTCGTCTAGATGCTTACGACGCACTTGCTCGAACGTTTTCGTTGCGCATCGCCAGTGAAAGTCGCGACACCGTGCTGCGCGAAGTGCTACCGACGCTGCTACCCGGCGTGGCCGCAGGTGCCTTTCACGGTTTAATTCGTTGTGGACACGCTATCTCTGCGGATCACGATGACGAGCTTGCGCGCGGCCTGGCTTACTGGGCTGCGGCGTACTTGCCGCTGCTTGCCGACGATGACGCCACGCAATTGCCTGCACCTTCGCTCGATCTTTCGGCGTGGCTTGGAGCAGCGTACGACCTCAATACCGCCGCCGACACCGAGCGCCCCCGAATCACGCTACGAATGAAAGCCTGGGCGCAATCGCCGCAGTTTGGCAATCTTGCTCCCGCGCTACAAACCGACAATGAAACCATGAAAACGTTTACTCGCCTTACAGCAACGCTTTATGCACAAACGGGGAACTTCACCGTTCTGCACATGGTGACTTCGAGCCACGCGATGCTAGTGCTACGACCTTGGCTAGATGATTTCGTAGGTGCGACACGTTGGTACGGCATTGCGCTATTCGCTGCGTTACGTGCTGCGCGCTTGACGCGCGACCAAGTCGCGACCGCTCAGCACACGATGTCGACATCTAGTATCGCCAACGACCTACCGCGACTGCCTTGGAACGAACTCGCAGCAGCGGCGATTGCGAGCGACGATGATCACGCCGCAAAGATCGTGTATTCGTCGCGCGCATTGTTCGAAATATTCGGAGACGAAGTGTTTCATGCAGCGGCGACGCGCGGCGTCTTGACGCAAGCGCGAGCTTAGATCGATCAAGAAATGAAAACGGCTCCCGTAGAAGCCGTTTGCTTGTTAGTGTTGCGGCAAACTACGCCGCCACGCTATCCGCTCGCTCTACGAAATCCGCCATTTCGTTGAAGTTCATGTAGCGATAGATATTCGCGCCATCTTTGTTGATGATGCCCATGTCGGCCAAGTATTCCTCTTTCGTTGGAATGCGTCCGAGTTTGGAGCAGATCGCTGCGAGCTCCGCGCTACCCAAGTACACGTCGGAATTTTTGCCGAGGCGATTTGGGAAGTTGCGCGTTGAGGTGCTCATCACCGTAGCACCTTCGCGCACCTGCGCTTGGTTACCCATGCAGAGCGAGCAGCCGGGCATTTCCATGCGCGCGCCTGCGGTGCCGAAGGTGCCGTAGTGGCCTTCTTCGGTGAGCTGCGCGGCGTCCATCTTGGTCGGCGGCGCCACCCAGAGCTTCGTTGGGATGTCGCGTTTGTTTTCGAGCAGCTTTGCAGCGGCACGGAAGTGTCCGATGTTGGTCATGCAGCTTCCGATGAACACTTCGTCGATCTTCGCACCCGCAACGTCGGAAAGCGTTTTCGCGTCATCCGGATCGTTCGGGCAGCAGACGATTGGTTCGGTGATTTCAGCAAGATCGATTTCGATCACGGCTGCGTATTCCGCATCTGCATCCGCTTTGAGCAACTTCGGATTGGCAAGCCAATCTTCCATCGCTTTCACGCGGCGAGCAATCGAACGCGCATCCGCGTAACCGTCTGCAATCATCGCTTTCAGGAGCACGATGTTCGACTTCAAGTATTCGATGACCGGTTCGTTGTTGAGCGCGACGGTGCAACCCGCAGCGCTGCGCTCGGCGGAGGCATCGGCGAGTTCAAACGCTTGCTCAATCTTCAAATCAGGCAGGCCTTCGATTTCGAGAATGCGGCCCGAGAAAATGTTTTTCTTGCCTTGCTTTGCGACCGTCAAATGACCAGCCTTGATCGCGTAGAGCGGAATCGCGTGCACGAGGTCGCGCAGCGTCACGCCCGGTTGCATCTTGCCTTTGAAGCGCACGAGCACACTCTCCGGCATATCAAGCGGCATCACACCGGTTGCCGCTGCGAACGCAACGAGACCGGAGCCCGCAGGGAATGAAATACCAATTGGGAAACGCGTGTGCGAATCGCCACCAGTGCCAACCGTATCCGGCAGCAACATGCGGTTCAACCACGAGTGAATGATGCCGTCGCCAGGACGCAGCGAAATGCCGCCACGCGTCGAGATGAAGTCAGGCAATTCGTGATGCATTTTTACGTCCACCGGTTTCGGATACGCCGCCGTGTGACAGAACGATTGCATCACCAGATCCGACGAGAAGCCCAAGCAAGCGAGGTCTTTCAACTCGTCGCGCGTCATCGGACCGGTCGTGTCTTGTGAGCCGACCGAGGTCATCTTCGGTTCGCAGTATGTATCCGGGCGAACGCCTTTGCCCTCTGGCAAACCACAGGCGCGACCGACCATTTTCTGAGCGAGCGTATAGCCCTTACCCGAGTCTTTCGGCGCAACCGGCAAGCGGAACAAGGTCGATGCTGGCAGGCCCAACGCTTCGCGCGCTTTGCCGGTCAAACCGCGGCCGACGATCAACGGAATGCGACCGCCTGCGCGAACTTCATCGAGCAGCACAAGATTTTTGAGCTGCGTTTCGGCAATCGTTTTGCCGTCTTTCGTTGCAGTGACTTTGCCGGTTGCGTGATCGAGCGAGAGTTGAACCACGTCGCCCATGTTCATCTGCGACACGTCGATCTCGATTGGCAATGCGCCCGCGTCTTCCATCGTGTTGTAGAAAATCGGCGCGATCTTTCCGCCGAGGCAGACGCCGCCGAAGCGCTTGTTTGGGATGAACGGAATGTCGTCACCCGTGTACCACAGCACGCTGTTCGTTGCGGACTTACGCGATGAACCGGTGCCGACCACGTCGCCGACGTAGGCCACAAGATTGCCCTTAGCGCGCAGATCGTTGATGAACTTCACCGGGCCGCGTTTGCCATCCTCTTCCGGCGTGATGCCGTCGCGTTTGTTCTTGAGCATCGCGAGCGCGTGCAACGGAATGTCGGGGCGACTCCAGGCATCAGGCGCAGGCGAGAGATCGTCAGTGTTCGTTTCACCCGTCACTTTGAACACAGAAATCGTGATCGATTTCGGCACTTCGGGGCGCGAGGTGAACCATTCCGCATCTGCCCAACTCTTGAGCACGGCTTTCGCGTTCGCGTTGCCCTTGTCCGCCTTCTCTTTCACATCGTGAAATTGATCGAACATGAGAAGCGTTTTCTTCAAACCGTTCGCTGCGATACCGCCAACGAGCGCGTCATCGAGCAAATCGACCATCGGCGAAATGTTGTAGCCACCGAGCATCGTGCCGAGCAACTCGGTTGCTTTCTCGCGAGTTAGAAGCGGCGTTTTCTCAGTGCCATGCGCAACGGCGGCAAGATAACTCGCTTTGACTTTCGCCGCGTTGTCCACACCCGCTGGAACGCGATGTGTGATGAGTTCGACGAGTGTCGCCTCTTCACCCTTCGGCGGATTCTTGATCAGCTCAACCAATTGCTCGGTTTGCTTTGCATTGAGCGGCAGCGGCGGAATACCAAGCGCTGCGCGCTCGGCGACGTGTTGGCGATAGGCTTCTAACATGGTGTTCTCCTGTTCAATCAATAGTAAGTTGAGGTCACTGTTCGCCGGGAACAATGACCTTGAGTCCTTTGAAATAGTCGCGGTGAAATCCGCCGTCGCGCGTAATCAATCCGCTGCATTGCATCAGCGCGTGAGCGCCAACGAGGAAATCGGGAATCACGCGGTCTCTTGGCCGCGCGCCTTGCGAGCGCTGACGCGATCGAAAGCGGTTGGCCATCTCCCCAGCGCGCATCGCCGTTTTCTCTTCGATCATTGAATAGCTCACGCCCATTTCCTTAATCGATTCCATCAACGCGGCACTATCGCCGCGTGCGCAAACCTCTGCCGCCGCGACATCGCAGACCACCAAGGGCCCACGTTGCAACGCATCGCGAATGGCAAGCTCGCTCGTATCCGCATGCGGATGCTCGAACAGCACCTCGATCAATACGGATGCATCGACTGCGATCATCGTTTAGCTTTCGCCTTCGCTTTCGTAGTGGCACTTTTAGTCGCAGAACCTGCGCTGGCCCCTTCTTGAGCGGCGAGCCACTCGGCACGTCGACGTGCGTGCTCTTCGCGAATCGCTGCCGGAATCTCGATGTCGTCGCGCAACTCTTCCCACGGCTCAATCGGATCGTTCGGCGCCCGGCCGCGCGTATCGCGCATCCACTCGTCGAGCGAATCGCCTGCGGCAAATTTGAAACGTCCACGCACGCGGCTGATCGCATCGTCTACCTTCTTACGAATGACGAGCTTTCCGTCTTCCACGGAGAAAGTCAGCAGCGCACCAGGCGTCAGACCCAGCTGATCACGAATGGCTTTCGGAATAACGACTTGACCGCGTTCTGCGAGAGTGGCTTCCATGTCATACCTCAAAAGTATGAATACGACGGTATGAATTATACGGTATGAAAACCGAGGACAGAAACTCAGTGAACAAAACACATATTTCAGTCATTGCCCTATAAAACAGGCGTTCTGAGCAATTTTTATATCAAATTTATTTATAGCTCATTCTATTGATTAGCCCATTTAAATAGGGCGACAAGAGACTATGCTGATTATGATCATCGATCGTTTGTTCCTGGCGAACTTACCAGGCTTGCGATGATCGACATGACACACACTTGCGCTACGCTCGCCGCACCCAGAAACCGCGCAGGGTCGCAGACGACCGCTTGCACTTAATCACCGAAGAAAGACTCTAGCGATGACCTCCTCCGTGCAGAACTTCACCACCTCCGTCGGCGAATCGATCAAATTCCATTCGCTGCCCGAGCTCGCCAAAACGCACCCGCATATCAAGCGATTGCCGGTGTCGATGCGCATCGTGCTTGAAAGTGTGATGCGCAATGTCGATGGCAAGAAGGTCATGACCGAGCACATCGCGCAGGTTGCGAATTGGAAGGCGGTTGATAAACGCACTGAGGAAATTCCCTTCGTCGTCGCGCGCGTCGTGTTGCAGGATTTCACGGGCGTTCCGCTCTTGGCCGATCTCGCAGCGATGCGCGGCGTCGCGAAAGCGATGGGCAAGAACCCGAAGATGATTGAGCCGCTGGTGCCGGTTGATTTGGTCGTTGATCACTCGGTGATGATCGATCATTACGGCGGTAAAGACGCGCTTGATCTCAATATGAAACTCGAGTTCTCGCGCAATCGCGAACGCTACGAATTCATGAAGTGGGGCATGCAAGCGTTTGATACGTTTAAGGTCGTGCCGCCGGGTGTGGGCATCGTGCACCAAGTGAACTTGGAATACCTCGCGCCGGGTGTGCATGTGAAAGACGGCGTGGCATATCCGGACACACTCGTCGGCACCGACAGCCACACCACGATGATCAACGGCATCGGCGTGGTTGGCTGGGGCGTAGGCGGCATCGAAGCCGAGGCCGCGATGCTCGGGCAACCCGTGTACATGCTGACGCCGGATGTGGTCGGCGTGAACCTCACCGGCAAATTGCCCGAAGGCACGACAGCCACCGATCTCGTGTTGACCGTCACCGAGATGTTGCGCAAAGCAAAAGTGGTCGGCAAGTTTGTCGAATTCTTTGGCGTTGGCACGGCTTCGCTCGCTGTGCCGGATCGTGCGACGATCGCAAACATGGCGCCCGAGTATGGCGCAACGATGGGTTTCTTTCCGGTCGATGCCGCAACAGTGGATTATCTGCGCGCCACCGGTCGCGAGGACAAAGCGATCGCGCGATTCGAGGCGTATTGGAAAGCGCAAGAATTGTTCGGCATCCCGCGCGCAGGCGAGATCGATTATTCGCAAACGCTCTCGCTCGATCTCGCGACGATCAAGCCTTCGCTCGCGGGTCCAAAGCGTCCGCAAGATCGCGTGCTCTTGCCGGAGCTTGGTTCAACGTTCACCAATCTCTTCTCAACGCCCGTTGCGCAAAACGGCTTCGAGCAATCGCCCGACAAACTCAGCAAACGAATCAGCACGAGCGCAGGCACCAACGTCGGCAATGGTGACGTCCTGATCGCGGCAATCACGAGCTGCACGAATACGTCGAATCCTGGCGTGTTGCTCGCCGCAGGCTTGCTTGCGAAGAAAGCTGTGGAGCGTGGCCTTACGGTGAAGCCACACATCAAGACCTCGCTCGCGCCAGGCTCGCGCGTTGTCACCGAATACTTGACCAAAGCGGGGCTTTTGCCCTACCTAGAAAAACTCGGCTTCAGCGTCGCGGCCTACGGCTGCACAACCTGCATCGGCAACGCAGGCGATCTCACCACCGACTTGAACGAAGCGATCACGCAAAACGATCTGATCTGCGCCGCCGTGCTCTCGGGTAATCGCAACTTCGAAGCACGCATTCATCCGAATTTGAAAGCGAATTTCCTCGCGTCGCCGCCTCTCGTTGTTGCGTTCGCAATCGCGGGCACAGTGCTCAAAAATTTGGAAGCAGATCCGCTCGGTATCGGCAGCGATGGTAAGCCCGTGATGCTCAAAGACATTTGGCCGACAAGTCATGAAATCGCCGCGCTATTGCCGCATGCACGCGATCCGGATACTTTCCGGCGCCTCTACGCCAATCCCGGCGCTGACAATCCGCTATGGCAAGCGATCAAAGGCGTTTCGGGCGATGCGTATTCGTGGCCGACGTCGACTTACATCGCGGAGCCGCCGTTTTTCGTGAACTTCGGGAAACCCGTCACGACTGGCGACATCAAAAATGCGCGAGCGCTCGGCGTGTTCGGCGATTCGATTACCACCGATCACATCTCGCCCGCTGGCAATATCAAGGAATCCTCGCCCGCAGGCACGTGGCTCAAAACCAATGGCGTTACAAAAGTTGATTTCAACAGCTACGGCGCGCGACGCGGCAATCATGAAGTGATGATGCGTGGCACGTTCGCCAATGTTCGCATTAAAAATTTGATGATTCCGCTCGACGCCAACGGCGTGCGCGAAGAAGGTGGCGTAACGCTACATCAACCGAGCGGAGAGAAGTTACCGATCTACGATGCCGCGATGAAGTATGTTGCGGAGGGTACACCGACCGTCATCTTCGGTGGCGAAGAATACGGCACGGGTTCATCGCGCGATTGGGCAGCAAAGGGCACGCAGTTGCAAGGTGTCAAAGCCGTCATCGCAAAAAGCTTCGAGCGAATTCACCGCAGCAATTTAGTCGGCATGGGCGTTTTGCCGCTGCAATTCAAACCCGGAGAAGGCGCCGATACGCTCGGCATCGAAGGCGACGAAGTTTTCGACATCACCGGCATCGACAAAATCGAACCGCAGATGGAGTACACGCTGACGATTCATCGCAAAAACGGAACAAGCGCGAGCACGAAAGTGATTTCGCGAATCGATACGCCAATCGAAGTGGATTACTACAAACAAGGCGGCATCTTGCCGTTTGTCTTGAAGCAGTTGCTCGCCGCGTAAAGTCTTCGCGCTACAAAAAAAGGCTCCCTCGGGAGCCTTTTCACTTTCTGTGGGAGCGCGCTTGCGCGAATGGCTTGCGAAACAACATCGATTGGATAACGCAAAAAACACATTCGCGCGCAAGCGCGCTCCCACAACTCAGGCGGTTACTTCATTGCCTCATCAAAACGCTTATTCACTTCGTTCCAATTCACAACTTGCCACCAGTTGGTCAGGTATTCACCGCGACGATTGTTGTACTTCAAGTAGTACGCGTGTTCCCACACATCGTTGCCAATGATCGGCGTGCCGCGCACTTCGGCAAGATCCATTAGTGGATTGTCCTGATTCGGCGTTGAGGTGACGACCAATTTTTTGTCTTTCACGATCAGCCACACCCAGCCCGAACCAAAACGTGTTGCGCCACCGGCGTTGAACTGCTTCTTCATCTCATCGACGGAGCCGAAGTCAGCAACGATACGCTGCAAGAGCGCAGGCGATGGCGAGCCGCGTTTATCCGCCGGTGCCATGATTTGCCAAAAGAAATCGTGATTCCACACGCCGCCTGCATTATTGCGAACGCCCGCAGGAAATTTCGACATGTTCGCGTGCAATTGCTCGATCGTCGCCTTCGCGACGTCGGCGTTCGTTGCCGCGATCGCATTCAGTGCGTCATATTGCGCTTTGTGATGACGACCATGATGCAATTCCATCGTCGCTTTGTCGATGACAGGTTCGAGCGCATCGAATGCATACGGCAGCGGCGCTTGCTTAAACACAACAGGCGCAGGTGCTGGTGCCGCAGCAGGTGCGGCCGCCGGATTCGCGGGCGCTTGCGACTGCGCCACGGAGAACAACGCCATGCTTGACGCGATGGCGAGCGCCAAACCTGCGCGCTTAAACAACTGATTCATAAAAAAAACTCCTATTTCATTGAGGCGTAATTACTGCTAGCGCAATACGTTTTGCATTGCACACCGTGGGCGAGAGTGTATCGCCGACATCGCGACGAACGTTTGTCTCTTGTCAGCGACGGGCGATGTACAAATTACGTTGCGCGGACTAAACTGGATGTACCTCTAGCAAAAAAAGAAACGCGATCATGTTCGAATTGCTCCCGCCGCTGCATTTGCTATCCGCATTCTTCGTCGCGAGCCTCGTACTCGC
>JBOFBL010000750.1:0-27418 GCA_051645545.1 Casimicrobium sp.
TCCCACAGTTTGTCGGGTCACGATCTTTCCCAAGTATGAAACTTGCGAACCCATTCGAGCAACTTGGTTGGCTGGTGATTACGTTTCCAAACACCAGCGGCGTATTTGTTTGCCTCACCCAAGGTCGGATACGTGTGAATTGTTCCGAGAATCTTGTTGAGCCCGATGCCGTATTTCATTGCAGTCACGTATTCAACCAAGATGTCGCCCGCATGATCGCCAACGATCGTCGCACCGAGAATCGTGTCTTTACCCGGCGGCGTAATGACCTTCACAAACCCGTGCGCTTCGCTATCGGCGATCGCACGATCGAGATCATCGATACCGTACACCGTGACTTCGTGCGGAATGTTCTTCTCTTTGGCTTCCGACTCCGACAAACCAACGCGTGCGACTTCGGGATCGGTGAACGTCGCCCACGGAATCACGCGGTAGTCCGTTTTGAACTTCTTGAAACGACCGAAGAGCGCGTTCACAGCGGCAAACCACGCTTGATGCGCGGCCGTGTGCGTGAATTGATATGGCCCTGCGACATCACCACAAGCAAAGATATTCGGGAAAATCGTTTGCAAATAATCGTTGGTTTCGATCGTTTTGTTCGGTCGCGTTGGGATGCCGAGCTCTTCGAGGCCGAATCCGGTCACGTTCGCTGTGCGACCGACCGCTACCAAAATCTCGTCAAAAGGAATGCGAACGTCTTTGCCTTCGAATTCACAAATCAAAATCTTCTCGCCGTTTTCAACGACGACTTGTTTCGCTTTGTGCCCCGTGAGCACGGCAACGCCTTCTTCT
The DNA here is from genome assembly GCA_051645545.1 of Casimicrobium sp. GTDB lineage: Bacteria > Pseudomonadota > Gammaproteobacteria > Burkholderiales > Casimicrobiaceae > Casimicrobium. The sequence continues at coordinate 793 of JBOFBL010000750.1, forward strand.
TTGAAGCGCTTGGTAACGATGTCTGACACTTCCGGATCTTCGCGAATCAAAATGCGCGGCATCATTTCCACTTGCGACACCTTTGCGCCAAAACGCGCGAAGCATTGCGTCAATTCAGAACCAATCGGCCCGCCACCGAGCACCACCAATCGCTTCGGCAATTCGCGCAAATTCCACACGGTATCGCTCGTGAGATAACCGGCCTCTTTCAATCCTGGAATCGGCGGCACGAACGGTCGCGCGCCCGAGGCGATCACGATGTTTTTTGTCGTCAGCGTTTTCTTTGAGCCGTCTTCAAGCGTTACATCGACGGTCCACGGTGACGTGATCTTCGCGGTTCCCGTCACGCAATCGACACCGAGATTGGTGTAGCGCTCAATCGAATCGTGCGGCTCAATTTCACCAATTACACGATGCACGCGATCCATCACCTGACCGAAATTCCAAGTCGCGCTCGCGCTCTCGAAGCCGAATTCCTTCGCCCGCGACATGTGCGACAAAAGCTTCGCAGATTTAATCAGCGCTTTCGATGGAACACAACCCGTATTAAGGCAATCACCGCCCATTTTGTGTTTTTCGACTAAGGTCACTTTTGCCTTCACCGCCGAAGCAATATAGGCCGTAACAAGACCGGCTGATCCAGCACCAATGACCACAACGTTGTTGTCAAACGACTTCGGTTTCAGGTGTTTCCACTTCGCGTACACCTTGCGACCTTGCAGCCAATCGAGCACTTTCTTCGCGATGATTGGGAAGATGCCCAAGAGCGCAAACGAACCCAAAATCGCAGGCGACAAAATACCTTTGAGCGACGAGATCTGCGCGAGCTGCGTGCCCGCATTCACAAACACAGCGGTTCCCGCGAGCATGCCGATTTGGCTGACCCAATAAAACGGCCAGGTTTTGATCGGCGTGAGACCCATCACGAGGTTCACCACGAAGAACGGGAAGAGCGGCACCAAGCGAAGCGCGAAGAGATAGAACGGCCCGTCTTTCGCTACACCTTCGTTAATCGGTTTCAGCCGCTCACCAAATTTCGATTGCACCCAATCGCGAAGCAGAAAACGCGAGGAGAGAAATGCAAGCGTCGCGCCGATCGACGAGGCGAACGAAACAATCAGTAGTCCATGCCAAAACCCGAAAATCGCGCCAGCCACCAGCGTCAGAATCGCCGCGCCCGGTAGCGACAATGCCGCGACCGCCACATAAACAGCGAAAAACGCAAGCGAACTTTGCAACGGATTCGCGGCAACGTACGCAGCGAGCGTCGCTTGCTGTGCCTTAAAGTAGTCGAGCGTCAAGAAACGCCCGAAATCGAACGCAAAGAACGCAGCGATGGCCGCCGCAATGATTGCGACGATGAAAAGCTTGGATTTCATAACCCCACCTGATGTTCGTAGTTACGTGCGAGTTCGCAGTGTAGATGCGAAGGTTACACCTGCATGTTTCTCCGCGAACCGAGATTGAGGCGACGAGCTTTAGCAATCGGGCTGTAAAACTGGCGAATCCCACTCGCTCGCGTGGGGCGCTATTCAATCCACACTCTTACGATGCGCATATGGTGTTGTTAAGAACGGTATCACAGGGGGGGCCAGCCAAAGCGCTGCTGCAGCTAGCGATGGCTCGATGTTGCGGAATGAACGCGCGAGCACCGGGAAAATTCTTGCGGCATCCACTAACTTCTGGTCGCATGAGAAATCGCAAGGTATTCTCTCGGAAAACAAAGACCGGGGATATGTTTGTGGTTGAGCGCGCTTATCTTGCTGCCGATCTGCACGCCGTAAACGCGGTGATCATGTTTGCTGACGTCGTCGAATCGGCGCGTCTGATTGAGCAAGATGAAGCTAGAAACGTCGTTCGTATACGATCGTTGCTCGCCTCGATCGTGCGCGATGTGTTAGTCAAGTATTCAGTCGAATTGCTCGAACATCGCGGCGACGGTCTTCTCATCCGATCAACCGATGCAGTGGCAAGTGCTAAGTGTGCCTTGGCTATCCAAGCGTTCGTCGCGCGGGGCGGCGAATTACAGCTCGAACCGATCGTAATGCGTATTGCGCTTCATCGAGCTGATCTATGGATGGACGATGCTCGAATGTACGGCAGCGGACTCAACATTGCCGCGCGTTTGGCGTCGTTCGCCGAACCGGGTAGTGTTTACGTGAGTGCATCGGTTAAAGAGGCGATTCCGCTCGGTATCGGAATCGCTGCGGAGGATTTAGGCGAGTGCTATCTCCGAAACATCGACAATCCAGTGCACTGTTATCGGCTACGTAGTGAGACTGCCCCGTTACCGTCGGTACGGATCCCTCTCGCAGTTTCGCCTCTGCCGAAAATCGCGGTGGTTCCTTTCTCGGTATCGAATGAATCTCTTTCTGCAGCTCATGCAGCGGTCTTCGTAACCCTACTTACCGCAACGCTTTCTAAGTCACATAGCGTCCGCGTGGTCTCGAGTTTGTCGATGCGTGGAGTCACCGTCGAATCGTTTCGCGACGCGGCAGTTGATACCGCGCTGCGTGCGGACTGGATCGTCAGCGGAGCACTTTCGTCCACGATGGATGGTCTATCGGTCGCGTGGCAGGTCGAATCAAAACGCGCACCGTATGTTTCCTATGAAGGACGCTTCGATACCTCTGAGAAGGATCTCTATACGCGCGACTCGGGATTTCTGCTGAAGTTGTCTAGCGAAATACTGCTTGCTCTATTAAACGTCAGTTGCTCGCTGGAGTCGACCAAGCCGTTGCACAGCTTACCCAGTAACGTCATTTTGTTGTCGGCGATTGCTTGTATGCATCGCGGTGGGCAGCAGAGTGACGAGCGAGCGGCAAGGGCACTCGATGAGCTGATGGAGCGTCACAAGCGAAACGCAATTCCGTTCGCGTGGGCTGCAAAACAAACTTTTTTAAGAATGTGGCGCGGGTGGGCTGGCGATTTGCAGCGACAACGAAACGTCGCCCGCCAATATGCGGAGCAATCGGTAGAAAAAGGTGCTGCTACCGGCTTGCCGTTTGCAATTCGCGCCATGATATCGAGTCACATGGATCGAAATTTTTCCGAATCGCGCGATTGGTATTCGAAAGCAATTGAAATCGAGCCAAATGAGCCTCTCATTTGGCTCTTTAAGGCATCGTTGCATACTTTCGAGAATCAGGGTGCGGAAGCGGCCGATTCGGCGCGCCGCGCGCTTGACTTATCTCCCCTCGACCCGATTTCTTATTACTTTAAGACGCTTGCAGCGGGCGCTTTTCTGGTAAACGGCGAGTATGGTTTAGCGATTGATCTTGCCGAAACGGCTCGACGCGAAAACAAACATCACCACTCAACCTACCGGATTCTCGCGCTTGCCTGTGGACTCGACGGGCAGCACGATAGAGGCCGCCGCGTTGTAGAGGAGTTGTTACTGATTGACCCTGGCTTCTCGGCGTCACAGTATCTGCGCAATTCACCCTCAGTGCAGGCGGATCACTACGCAAGAATTTTTCGTGACTTAGGTGCACCCAACTAACCGGAGGAAAAAATGGCATCTGTAACCTCGCTTACGAGCTTAACCAGCTTGACGAGCCTGACATCGCTTACCAGTTTGACTTCGCTCACGAGCCTCACCGCGAGCGCGGTAGTCGGGGCACCTGGGCTCGCAGATGCGCTGATACGTGCAAGAGCGGGCACCATTGGGTTGATTGTGCCTCCCCGAAACTACTCCACACTTCCTCACTATCCAACGAGTGCTGAGGAGGCCGTTCGTATGGATCGTTACGAACCCATTGTTCGCTATTACACGGTCTTATTACAGCTATGTCAATCGGTGACTTTTGAAGCTAAGTGGACAGATCCGGACGTATCGGCAGAACTCAAGGCGGTTGGCGGCGGTTCGATCATTGATTTGCGTAGACCTAAGCAAGACGTGTTCACCAAAAAACAGTTAGCACTCGTACAAAGCCATAGCGCATTGCGCGAGGATCGTGCTCTGGAGCTCGTCGCACAGATTCCGCCGCCGCTCGCGTTCTGGGCGAGTATTGCCAACTTACAGCCGACGCGCCACCAATGGACGCTGGAGCTTATGAATGTCGTACTGGCGTTTGCCGCAATTATGGCGTTCAGGTTCAAACAGGAATTTGGTTGCCCGCGTCCGGCTGCTTACACGGCTGACATTCAACCGATCATCGCAACCCCTGAACATAGTTCATTGCCAAGTGGTCACGCCACCGAGGCGTTCGCGGTCGCGGGGCTTTTGCACGCATTGCAAGGAAATCCAGAATCGAGCGCCGTCGAGCCACTTAAAACCATGGCGGCGCGTGTTGCCATGAATCGAACGATTGCAGGCGTTCATTTTCCGATTGATAGTTGGGCGGGGATGCTTCTCGGGAATTCACTCCTGCGTCACGTCGTCAATACGATGGCGGGCACGAAATTCGAATCGAACGAGGATGAAAAAAAACGGGCGAAGTCGCTTCCTGATGGCGACTTTTTGTTGAAAGATGGCGACATCCGCGACGATGTTGTCGCCGGTGACGTGCAAACAGGCGACGCAACAACAAATCTCAATTGGTTTTGGAACCAAGCGAAAGCCGAGTGGATCGACTGATGGAATTCTCGCAAGAAATCCTACGCAGCCAGCGCGTCGATCCCTATAGCGTTTGGGCCGAGAAAACTTGTTTCGCTTATCTCGAAGGTGTCGCCAACGGACAGTTGCCCATATTGATTGAGGCAACAGTGTCGCTCGATGAGTTAGTAAGCTGGTGCAATGACTCTGCGACACAAGCGCTCATATTGTCTCCGCTCTACATGTTGCTGCCGAAACCCGAGGCGCGCAAGATGTGCACCGGGCGAATCTCGAAAGAGCTTTTCGTTGAAGTCAACCAAGACGCGGCACACGAGTTTTGGAGCGTCGTGGAACGGTTCGAATTGACCATGCACGTATCGCCTGAACTGAGACTTTCTTCCACGGGTGGCGCCGTGTTTGTTGACGGCTCGGACGAGCGGGTGAGAACTGTCATCGGCGTGGTAGACGTAGGGTGTGCTTATGCCAATGACGAGTGGCGGGATCGGATCGTTGGAATGTGGCAGCAAGACGGTGTAACCGCTGCGGCGCCTAGCTACATGGGCTATGGTCGCGAGTGGGTTGCCTCGCTAAAAAACGGTCAATCCAGGCCGATCGCACCGCTCGAAAACGTACAAACGGTATGTGATGAAGAGCGAAGCTACAGAGAATTTGGATTTAACGAGGCGGAGAAACATCGATCGCACGGCGCGGCCGTGCTGGGTCAAATCGCGTCAAACTGCGACCCTGGATTGAAAATGCTTATCGTCGAACTCCCCCGAGTAGCCGTTGCCTACTCAGCGAGATCGGCGCTTTCGGCACACGTTCTTGATGGGATTGCCTGGATTCTGGCGCGTGGCCGAACCAACAAGAACGACCTGAAGACGCGTTTCGTCATTAACGTGAGCATGGGCACGCAGGCCGGACCGCACGACGGATCTTCGATTCTCGAACGCGCGTTAGATGAGCTAATCAAAGTTTATCGCAGTGAAACCGGTGAGCGCCTTGCAATCGTGCTTGCCGCGGGTAATTCCTACGACGCACGATGCCACGCGGAGTTGGAACTTGACGGCAAGAACGACACCGCAATTGCCGTGTTTGTACCACCGGATGATGTGACACCCAGCTACGTCGAGTTTTGGTTTCCTGAAAAACTACCCAAGGATCTTCGACTTAGGTGTGTTGATCCGACCGGGCGGGTTTGCGAGGCGAGCATCGGGAATTCTGCGATGTTGAGTAGCGCAGCGGGAAACCCGAGCGCAATGATCGTTTTTCCAAAACATACCGCCGGTGGAAACGGTACATGTGCGCTCGTCGCAATCGAACCAACCGTTCGTGGTAAAGCGGCACACGGCAAATGGTTACTTACGCTCACTTCACGGGAACCTGTCGCAGGCATCCACGCCTACGTCGAGCGTGATAACTCGATGTTTGATCCCGCACGTCCACGCGGTCGACAGACTACCTTTTTGTTTGCTAAGGACAGCCATAAAAACACTCACACGACGGAAGAGCCCGCAGTGCGAATGTCAAAACAATGGATTCAGCGCAATGGCACATTAAATAGTTTGGCTACGAGCGAGAACGTGATCGTAGTCGGTAGCTATATTCATCGCGAGCGAAGTCCCTCGAAGTATTCAAGCGCAGGCCCCGCAAGAAATTCGAACAAAACCGTGCCGGATATATGTGCCGTCGGGGACGATGCGATTGGACTATCAGGAACAGTGGTGAGTGGTAGCCGAACTGGAAGTACAACACGAATGAGCGGCACTAGCATTGCTGCGCCAGTAGTCACTTCGATGATTGCTGATGCAATGTCCGCGGGCCAAATATCCAATAGCCTAAGTGTTCGCGATTGGTTGTTACGTCATCGCGTCGGTTCGCGCGAGCCGTCACCTATAGACAATCGAATAGGCGGCGGCTTCCTTACGCGCGGGCGACCGCACCCTTAGGGGCGCGACTCGTAACGGCACAACTCTTTGCATAAATCGACACCAGAAAAATCTATCGTTCGCTAAATGAACAAGTATCCAAGTCACCAATATGAGTCTTCGTTCACAAAAAAATCGGCTAACGCTTAGACAACTAACTAATCTCGATCTGCCAGCGGCGGTACTTTTGCCCCCATTGCTTGCGAGTTGCCGCGAAATCGTTGGAGCCTCCCACGCCGCCTTCTTCTACTGCGACCCGCAAGGCCACATGACCAACATCTATGCCGAGCGCATGTTGCCGCCGGAGGCGATGGCAAACTACTATGAGAAGCACTATCGCGCCGATACACATGCTTTTTCGAACGCGTATCTCGCGCGTGTGGCTGCGAACGATCCGGTGTCGATGCGATCGGTGAGCGATGCCGAGAAACAAACTGATTACTACAAGGAAGTGTTCGCGCTGCTTGGCGTCGAGCACGTGTTGTACGGCATCGTGCGCTCACCAAACGGGAAAAAAGAGGCGATTGGGCAATTGAGTTTGTATCGCGATGCGTCTTGCGCGCCGTTTGCGAAAGAGGATGCGCAGGCGCTACGCGATGTGTTGCATTACTTATCGCACGCGTTATCCGAGTCGAACTTTGCGCCGGTAACGGTGTCCACCGAGCAAACGGCGGAAGAGGCGATGGCGGTGCTCAGCGAATCGGGTGAAGTGATTTATTGTGACACCGATTGGTCGCGCATCGTGCGCCTCGCGCGCGGCGATCGCATCACGCCTTCGCATGCGCGAGATGAACCCAAGGCGCTTCGTGAGTTTCTAGGCGGTGTACTGCGTGCGACGCGTAGCGCGCCCAATGTTTTGCATACGATCGATTCGCCGTGGGGGCGTTTCGCGTTTCGCCAGCATCAGCTCGACAATGCCAGCGGCGGTAAAGCGCAGGCGTTGATCGTATCGCGCCTCGCAAGCGACCCCGTGCGACTCACCGAAGGCGCGTCGCGTCTTGATTTGTCGCCACAACAACGTGAAGTTGCGCTCATGATTGCGTTGGGTCACACCAATGCTGAAATCGCGGAGAAACTTGATGTGTCGGTGAACACGGCGGGCTATCACGTAAAGCAGGTGTTTGCAAAACTCGACGTTCATGAACGCGGTGAGGTGGCGAAGGCGCTTCGCCGCGCGTGAGCTTTTCCTAATCGCTGTTAGGAGCGCTCGCGTCGCTGCGCGAGTGAGAGAAACCGAGCGTAGATTCGGTTCGCCAGGGCGTTGCTTTCCGGTAGCGCGATTGGCGTTTTCTCGCCGAACACGCTTCCGATCTGAATGGTCGCGACGTGGCTTTGTGGCAGCAATTCGGCGTCGCTTGTCGTCGCCCAACGTTTCAGTTTCGTGCTATCGACTTCGATATGAAATTGCATCGCGAGCATGTTCTTGTAGGCGAAGGCTTGGTGCTCGCACACGTTGTTTCGTGCAATTAAGGTCGCGCCGCTCGGCAACGAAAACGTTTCGTAGTGCCATTGAAATGCATTACACGTTTTGCCTGCGAATTCGCCAAACCATTGTCGTGCGAGATCGCCATCGTTAAGTTCGACACGCGACCATCCAACTTCCGGCTCTGGATTTTTAGTAACACGTGCGCCGAGCGCGGTCGCAATCAGTTGGCCGCCAAGGCAATGCCCGAGCACAGGTTTGTCGGAGACATCCGCCTCGCGAATCAATGTTTCGACATGGCGCAGAGCCGCGTCATCATCGTTCACGCTATTGGGGCCGCCTAAGATCGCGAGGCCATCGTAGTGCGCAAGCGTCGCGGGGACCGTCTTACCGTCACTGACCAAAATCGCATCGAACGCGACGCGTCGTGCTCGCAGAAACGTGGCGAAATGTGCCGCATCGTCGTCGATGTCGTTTTGGAGAATCAGGATTCGCATACCGAAATTCTATGAAAGCGTTCTTTCGATGGATTGCGGGACGACAACTGAGCTACGCTTATGAGCTATGCCCCATGAATCTTTCGCTTATCTAGCCAATACCGCGTTCGGCGGTTTTTTGAATTCACCCGCACCAAGCGCGACCGTAAAGCCCGCGCCGTTCGCGGTTGCCGGTCTCGCTTGGGATGGCTCGGTCACCAATCGACCCGGCGCACGCTTCGGCCCTTATCAAATTCGTCGAGCGAGCCACATGCTATGCGATGCGACGCATCCGCTGTTTGATGTCGCTCCGCAATCGGGACAACTCGTCGACTATGGCGATCTGCCGCTGCCGAACACGTCGCTCGCGTCGATGCGCGAAGCCTTGATGCCGCATGCAGCGGACTTGATTGCGAAGCATCACATGCTCTGGCTTGGCGGCGATCATTCGATCACTTTGCCATTGTTGCGTGCGTATCGGAAACACTTTGGTAAACCGCTCGCACTCGTGCATTTCGATGCGCATTGCGATACCTGGAAAGATCACTTCGGTGAGCCTTCCGGGCACGGCACGTGGACGTACGAGGCAATCGAAGAGGGACTCGTCGATCCGAAACTCACCACGCAAATTGGCATTCGTTCGGCTTCGCATCGCGACGCGCGCGAGTACGTGAACGACAAAGGCGGCCGCGTGTTCACGGCGCGCGAATTGCGCGGGTCGGAAAGCGCTGCGCAGTTAAGTGCGGTGATCGATCATGTGAAGCAACGCGTTGGCGATGCGCCCGTGTACCTATCGCTCGATATCGATTGCCTCGATCCTGCGTTCGCGCCTGGTACTGGCACGCCCGAGCCGGGCGGCATGACGAGCAATCAAGTGCTTAGTTTGCTCGAAGCGTGGAGTGAGCTGAATTGGGTTGGCATGGATCTCTGCGAAGTCGCGCCACCTTACGATCATTCGGAGCTCACGAGCAACGCGGCTGCGGTGTTTTTATGGACTTATTTGTCGCATCGTTTGCTTGCACAAAAGCGTGCGTGACGGCCTAAACCGCATATTTTTTCAATAGCCAGCCATTTGGATGATCGCCCAATTTAATTGGGGCAATTTCGACGTTTTGTGGTTTATCGAAAAAAATAGTTATCGATATCATCGCCCAATTAAATCGGGTAATAAACGATAGTGCTGTAGCGTTGCTGAAACCTCGTTATACCGAACGCGCATAGCCACATTACAATCGCGCGATGGAACTGAAATGGGTAGAAGACTTCCTGCAACTGGCTGAGACCGGTAGTTTTTCGAGGGCCGCAGAACTTCGCTACGTCACGCAACCAGCGTTCTCGCGCCGCATTCGCGCGCTCGAGCAATGGCTCGGTGCCGAGCTGATCGATCGCACGAGTTACCCCACGAAACTCACCAAAGCCGGAGAGCAATTTCGCGAACGCGCGGCGGAAATCGTGCGGCAATCGATGGATGCACGCGCCATTGCTCGCGGCCTGCAAAGTGCGCCGACCGATACGATTCTGTTCGCCGCGCCGCACACACTTTCGCTCACGTTCTTCCCGATGTGGATGAATGCGCTCTCGAAAAAGCTCGGGCGCGTGAAAGCAAAACTGAACGCCGTGAACGTGCACGACGCGGTGATGAGTTTGGTTGAAGGCAACTGCGATTTGCTGCTTTGCTATCACCATCCCAACCAGCCGGTGCAGCTCGATCCCTCGCGTTACGAAATGATCGTGCTCGGCACCGAGACGATTGCGCCGTTTTCGAAAACCGATAACGAAGGCCGCGCGCTGGTGACGTTGCCCGGCAGCGAGCAGCGAAAGATTCCCTATCTTTCATATACGCCCGCGGCGTATTTGGGCCGTATGGTCGAATTGATCCTGCAACAAGCGCCGGTGCGTGCGCATCTCGATTGCGTGTACGAGAACGACATGTCGGAAGCGCTCAAAGTGATGGCGCTTGAAGGGCATGGTCTCGCGTGGTTGCCCGAGAGCGCGGTCGCTCGCGAAGTGAAAGCGAAGCGCGTTGCGCGTTGTGGCGATGCGCATTGGACCGGTACGATGGAGATTCGCCTGTATCGCGAACGTGGCGCGCAGCGTGAAGTGGTCGATGCGGTTTGGAAAGCGGCATTAGCAAAGTGAGCTGCGCTCCCTTTGCAGAACGTCGCTTCGCTAAGACGTGGCGCTAACGCGCTATGACGACGCTCCCTTCGTTCGCTAGGGCGCAAAGCTAGGCTCGACTAGTTTCCCCTCTCCCTTGAGGGGAGAGGGTGCCCGAAGGGCGGGAGAGGGTGATGGTCGTTGGAAGATATGTCGCAGTTCGTAGAACCCCCTCTCCCTTAATCCCTCTCCCACGAGTGGAGAGGGGAACGAATCCATGACTACTCTTCTTTCCATCGCCCTCGGCGCGATCCTCGGTGCATGGTCGCGCTATGGCTTATCCGTCGCCCTCAACGACAAATACTGGCTCCCCTGGGGCACGTTTGCTGCGAACGCGATCGGCGGGTTCTTAGTCGGCATCGCACTCGCATACTTCGCAGCGAAACCAGATCTCTCCCCGCAATGGCGAATGTTTTTCGTCACCGGTTTCTTAGGCGCTCTCACTACGTTTTCCACGTTCAGCGCGGAAGTCACAACGCTCATGATGAACGGCGCAATGTTGCGTGGGTTAGTTTTGGCTGCGTTGCATCTTGTGGCATCGCTTGCACTTACCACTGTTGGAATCTACGTGTATCGCGCGATAGCGTAGTGCTAAACCTGTGGGAGCGCGCTCGCGCGCGAAGAAAAAACCGCATCCAATTAACGTGCTGTCGGAGGGCAGCAAACGCAAAGAGGCTGTCATCCCCGCGAAGGCGGGGACCCAGACCGTGCAGACTTGATGCTGCGGGAATGACCGATCATAGAAACACGTGTTTGGCGAATTCGAGCCTTAGCAAACCAGCGCAGTTCATCTCACATTTCTCGGACTGGGTCCCCGCCTTCGCGGGCATGACAGGTGATAATCAAGCGAAAGCACGTTCGAATTCCAATCGCATTTCGAGGCATCAAATCATGACCCAACAAATCCGCTTCCACCAAACCGGCTCCCCCGACGTCCTTCAACTCGACACCGTTGACCTCCCGCCCCCCGGCGCAGGCGAAGCGCGCGTGCGCCATAGCGCGATCGGCGTGAACTTCATCGACACATATCACCGCACCGGCCTCTACCCGATGCCGCTGCCATCGGCCATCGGCAAAGAAGGCGCAGGCATTGTCGAAGCAGCGGGCGAGGGCGTTACCGAAGTCGCGCCTGGCGATCGTGTTGTCTATTGCGACGGCCCGCTCGGCAGCTATTCGAGCGAACGCAACATCGCCTCGAAATTCCTCGTGAAGTTGCCACAGCACGTTAGCGAACAACACATCGCCGCCGGATTCCTGCGCGCGATGACGGTTGAATACTTGTTCAATCGCACGAAGAAACTGCAAAAGGGTGACACGATTCTGTTTCACGCAGCCGCTGGCGGCGTCGGCCTCATCGCCGCGCAATGGGCGCGCGCGATCGGCGTGAACATGATCGGCACGGTGAGCAGTGCGGACAAAGCCAAGCTCGCGCTCGACGCCGGTTGCACGCACGTGATCAATTACAAAACGGAAAACTTCGTCGAACGCGTCAAAGAAATCACTGGCGGCAAAAAAGTCCCCGTCGTGTACGACAGCGTCGGCAAAGACACCTGGCCCGCCTCGCTCGACGCGCTGCAACCGCTCGGCCTCATGGTCAGCTTCGGTAACGCCTCCGGCCCAGTGACGGGCGTTGACCTCGGCATCCTCGCGCAAAAAGGCTCGCTCTACATCACGCGTCAATCGCTCATGGCCTACACCGCAAATCGTGCAACGATGCTTGAGATGGCGGATAACGTGTTTGCGATGATGAAAGACGGAAATTTGGATTTGGCCGCAAGGCAGACGTATTCGCTCGCGGATGCTGCGCAGGCGCATCGGGATTTGGAGGCGCGGAAGACGGTGGGTGGGGTGATTTTGGTGGCTTAGTTATCGGAATTCGCAATGGAGGTAACGGTTTGCTAGATTGCACAAATGCCAATAGCCTTTTTGAACTAGGGTTCGGCGCAAGCGCGGGAATCGCGCTACTCAACGAGCGTGTTCGGAACGCGAAATCATTGTTCCTTAAAGAGTACACGAGCGCGATCGTTACTCAAAGGCCCGATCTGTCTGGTGACAAGCTGAATTCTCCTGAAATTCATACTTTCCTTCTTACAGGTATGCCAAACTTTCGGCGACTGTTTGTGGTCGCGAACATTTTGCAGATTGCGGCCGGGTTCGTTGCGCTTGTATCGGTGTCCACTTTGTGGCAACTAGCAAACTGGGGCACGTCCTGCAAACTAGAAACGAGTGATTTAGCTATTTACTGTGCGACAGCGTTTGTTCTGTTGCCATTACTCTTTTGGGCATATCCAAAGTTTTTGAATCATATTACTGCGTCTGTCATCGAACGTACGATTCCGAGAGCGGCTCCTTTTATGGCCGTATTGTTGAGTTCACGCTTCGCGGGAGATGATTTGAGTCAAACGCTTCGCCGAACCACCGAAGTGGTAAACCAAGTTGGTGACGCTCTGAAAAGGCAGGAGTCGGGAGAGACCTATGTCAACGATATGAACAACCTTGCGCGTGAGATATCTGACAGGTCTGTGCTCTTTAGAAAATCTTTGCTAGAAGCTAGAGAGAGTTTTAAGAAAATCATGCACGATTAGCCGAGTAGGGTGGGCAGCCCTCTGCCCACGATTGTTTGCGAGAGAGAAAAGTTTTTGTGGGCACGGGGTGCCCACCCTACAAATTTGCAATTTCGTCGATGATGTCGCTCGCGACGGCGCGTTTTATCCCGGTCGATTTCAGTGAGTCGGCGGCGGCACCGTGTAACGCTCCACCGATGCGTGCTGCATTCGCCGTATCGTAGCCTTGTGCAAGTAACGCGCCGACCATGCCCGCGAGTACGTCGCCGGTACCTGCTGTGGCGAGTAGAGGATTGCCCGTGGTGTTGATCGTTACATATTCGCCATCGGCAACGACGGTGCCCGCACCTTTGAGCACAGCAACGCAGCGATAGCCTTTCGCGAGATCGCGCGCAGCGCGGACGCGATCGGATTGAACGCTTGCGGTGCTCGCGCCGAGTAAACGCGCGGCTTCCGCGGGATGTGGCGTGATGATGGTTGGCGCTTTGCGTTGCGCGCGCTGTTGAACGAGTTTTGCAAGCTCTGCCGATTCGGCGATCAAGTTCAAACCATCGGCATCGATGAGGATGGGGATGTCGCGTTTGAGTTGCGATTTCATGGCGCGAACCGCCGCGCCTGAAACGCCGAGTCCGCAACCTATAACAATCGCATCGCACGCATCATTCATCAGATCGCTGGCGCTGCGCATCATCACTTCCGGCATCAGTGGATCGACTTGCGGATAAGGCTCTGCGAGCCAACCGACTTTGACTTTCCCTGCGCCCATTCGCATGGCCGCTCGTGAGGCGAGTAACGCTGCGCCGAGCATGCCATTCGCGCCGCCGAAGATTGCGAGTGTGCCGTTGGTGCCCTTGTGCGCATTTGCACGAGCAGAACGCATGAGCGCGCGAGCGTCGTCGGCGTTGAAGCTCGACATCGAATGCGCGATGACGCTCGAGTCGAGATCAAGCGAGGCGAGGTGCAATTCGCCGACGTGGTCGAGCGCCGCGCCAGTGAGTAAACCGGGTTTGAGTGCGATAAAGGTCAAGGTGTGTGTTGCAACTACTGCAGTGTCGCCGATGATTGCCCCCGTATCGGCGTCGATACCGCTCGGTACGTCGAGTGAGAGCACTTGGGTGCCTTGCAAACGTTCGTTTTCTGTCAATTGACACCATTCGCTAACACCAGATTTAATTGGGCGTTTAAGGCCGATTCCAAATAAACCGTCTACGATCCAATCGAAATGATCGCCTAATTTAATTGGGCGATCATCAACAATGCCGATACCTAATTCCGTGACACGTTTCCATGCATTATTTGCGTCCTCGCCGAACTTCGACGGATCGCCAAGCATCGCGATTTGCGGCGCGTAACCGGCGGTTGCGAGCTCGGCGGCACAGGCGAGCGCGTCGCCGCCGTTGTTGCCAGGGCCGACGAGTAACAGGATCCTCGCGTCCGTCGTCGTGCGAGCTCGAAGAAATTCGAATGCCGCACGCCCTGCGCGACGCATCATGTCAACGCTGCGATAGTGGTCTTCGATCGCTCGCACTTGCGCGCTCGTGTAGACGCGCGATGATGGTTTTGCCATTGCGTTTAACGAGAACGACCTAAAATTAAGCTTATCCATCACACAAAGATAGCGCAGATGTCTACCAAAGCTGAAGCCGCGAAAAAAGCCGCCGACAAAGAAGCCGCCTCTTGGGGGCCGGAGCCGACCGAATCGCCGTTGCCCGTAACGATCCTCACAGGTTTTTTGGGCGCTGGCAAAACGACGCTCTTGAATCGTATTCTCAAAGAAAACCACGGTCATAAGATCGCCGTGATCGAAAACGAATTCGGCGAAGAGGGCGTCGACAATGACATCCTGGCCGATACAAAAGAGCAAATCGTTGAGATGAACAACGGCTGCATCTGCTGCACCGTGCGTGGCGATTTGATTCGTATCCTGAACAGCCTCTATAAGCGTCGTGCGAAAGGTGAACTCAAGTTCGAACGCGTTGTGATTGAAACGACGGGGATGGCGGATCCCGCACCCGTCGCGCAAACGTTCTTCGCCGATGAGAAAGTGAATGAGCGTTACTTGCTCGATGCTGTGATTACAGTCGTGGACGCGAAACACGGCTTGAAACAGCTCGAAGAATTCACTGAGGCGCAGCAACAAGCCGCTTTCGCTGATCGTTTGCTCGTCTCAAAAACCGATTTGATTGCGGAAGACGAAACGCAAAAAATCATGGAGCGCTTGCGCAAATTCAACGTGCGCGCGCCGATCAAAAAAGTGCATTTCGGCGAAACGCCGATCGATGACTTGCTCGACATTCGCGGCTTCAATCTCAACGCGATTCTCGACATCCAACCCGATTTCTTAACGAACGACGATCACGAACATCACGACGAAGTTGCGAGTTTCTACATCAAAACCGATCGCGCGCTCGACGTGCGCAAAGTCGATCGCTACATCAGCTCACTCATCAATTTGTACGGCGAGCAAATGCTTCGCTACAAAGGCATTCTGAACATCAAAGGCGAACCGCGCCGCGTCGTTTTCCAGGGCGTGCACATGATGGCGGGCTTCGATTTCGCGAGTGAATGGAAGCCAGATCAAAAGCGCGAAAGTACCGTTGTGTTCATTGGACGCAAACTACCCGAAGCTTTGTTCCGCGAACTGTTTGAAGATTGCTACGCGACAGAAACTACGCCCGAGGATGTGAAGGCGTATGCGGCGGGGAATACGTCGTAAAAAATTGCGATCGTTACCCGTTCGCAAACATCAATCGGTAACTATCGCTTGATGTCCGCAGCGCTTGCCAGTGCGGTCGGTGCTTTGAGGTGGCCGACATACTGCAACGTCTGATGGATTTTGATCGATGGGACATCGCCTTCGCGCATGTGCAGCAAGTCGCCCGGTGTGACTAAGCGTGGGTCGGAATCGGTGAGTGGTAGACCCGCAGCTTTATAGGCTTCGAGCACAAATTGGCTGCAGAAAAATTGATCGTTTGGCACGGGGCCGAGCGTAATCGCCGCGCTGCCGCGAATGCAGGCGTCGCGCACGATTGCAGACATCACCGGCAGTTCGCAGAATTTGCGCTGTAAGGCGAACGGAGCCTGCAGCACAACGCCAGCAGTGTTGTACTTTGTGCCGATGTTTTTCTCCGCGAATTTCCGGACCAGTTCGGCCTGCGTGTCGTCGAGCTTCGGGTGTCGGAAAGCGACGATCGTCGCTTCCTCTGCGATAAAGGCTTGCACGCTACGTTGACCGACGCCAGCGCCCACGGCTTCGATGATCTGCCCATTGCCTACATAAATCGCGGCATGGCTCACGGGAGAGAGTGTGAGCGTTCGGATACCGACAGAATTGATGCCATTGGCCGCAGAGAGAATGAGATCGCCCATGCGCAGATCCCTTTCGCTCACCAATTCACCACCGTTACTGGGGTTGAGTGATTTGTTCTGTACCTGAATGCCACTCGCGCCTTGACGCGGATCGAGTTGAACATCCGTGGCGCAGCCCGCGATACCGGAGACGCACACGATAGTGAAAAGAACGCGTGGAACAATGCAGAGTTTCATGAGCACAATTATGCGTTGAACTACCGATGTATTGTCGCAGTACGCACTTGCAGCGCAAGCGGCATCGAGAGAGCGCTAGAGCGATACCTTCATTTTTTCTGCCGCTTCGACAATCTCTTTCCACGTCGTTATATCGATTTCGATGCCATCGCGCATACGTGCAGCGCGCGCGATGCGCTCGGGCTCGCCCGCGAGGTAAACATCGTCGAAACCTTCGCGTCGCGGTGTGGCCTTGATCCAGTCGATGAAGGCTCGCGTTTCTTCAACGAAGATGGACGAATCGCCGATGCGTTTGGGATCGATCAGGATCGTAAGCATGCCGTTTAGCACCGCGCGTTTGTTATCCGCCGCTCGATGCCAGGTGCCGCCGCCGGTGAGTGCGCCGCCCAGGAGTTCGCAGGCGATTGCGAGGCCGTAGCCTTTGTGTTCGCCGAACGGGAGTAGGGCACCCATGCGGCCGTCGTTGTTCGGAACAACGACGACACTTGGATCGGTTGTTGGGCGACCGCTTGGATCGATGAGTAGTCCTTCATCGACGCTGCGTCCTTCGTTGTGTGCCACGCGCATCTTGCCTTGTGCAACACGGCTCGTGGCGAAATCGAGCACGAACGGTTCGCTTTTTCCATCGAAGCCGGTCGGCATGCCGACGCAGAACGGATTTGTTCCGTAGCGACCATCCGCGCCGCCCCATGCAGCGACAACCGGTCGCGCAAGCACGTTCACGAAATGAACAGAAACGAGATTTGCGGCGATCGCCATTTCCGCCCAATGGCCGATGCGGCCCAAATGGTGTGAATTCGCGAGCGCCATCACGCAGCAGCCTTGTTCGCGCGCCCGCTCGATCGCGCGCGCCATCGCTTGTGCGCCCATGAGTTGGCCGAAGCCGCGTTGTGCATCAAATCCAAGTAACGCGCCAGAATCGACTTTTGTTGTAAGCCTTGCTTTCGGGTTGAGGCCGCCTTCGAGTACGGCATCAACGTAACGCGGCAGCATGCCGACGCCGTGCGAGTCGTGGCCGCTTAGATTGGCGAGTACGAGATTTTCGGTGACTTGCTTGGCTTCAGATTCACTTAACCCGCAGGCGATAAAGACGGGGATGAGGCGTTGAGTTAAATCGGAGGCGGGGATTTTTTTCTGAGTCATTTGAAGAGTGTTCTAGTAGGCCGTTCATGATTCGACAAGCTCACCACGAACGGCGTTTACGGAGACTCGTGATGAATGATGACTTGTGTTCGCATTGACTCTCTCGGTCTGGATCCCCGCCTCCGCGGGGATGACAGCGATTGATGTCGCGCGGTCGTTTCTCCGTTCGTGGTGAGCTTGTCAAACCATGAACGGCGTTCTATCCGAAAGAGGAATTACATCACCGCACCCAATTGCCACGGCACAAATTCATTCTGCCCATAACCATGCAATTCGCTTTTTGAGCGCTCGCCCGACGCCGTGGCGATGATCAATTCGAAAATGCGTTCGCCCATTTCATCAACGCTGCATACGCCGTCGATTATCTCGCCGCAGTTGATATCCATGTCTTCTTGTTGACGATTCCAGAGCGCAGTGTTGGTGGAAAGCTTCAGCGAAGGCGAGGGTGCGCAGCCGTAAGCGGAGCCGCGACCGGTGGTGAAGCAAATCAGATTCGCGCCGCCCGCGACTTGGCCGGTCGCGCTGACGGGATCGTAACCCGGTGTGTCCATATAGACGAAACCGCGTGAGTTCACGGGCTCCGCATATTCAAACACGGCTTGCAAAGATTGGGTGCCGCCTTTAGCAACGGCTCCGAGCGATTTTTCGAGAATCGTGGTCAGGCCGCCCGCTTTGTTTCCGGGCGAAGGATTGTTGTCCATCGAGCCGTTGTTGATCTTCGTGTAATGCTCCCACCAATGAATGCGCGAGATCAGTTTGTCTGCAACGTCCTTTGACGCCGCGCGACGCGTGAGCAGATGTTCAGCGCCGTAAATCTCTGGCGTTTCGGAAAGAATCGCGGTGCCGCCGTGCATGACCAAACGATCCACGGCTGCGCCGAGCGCAGGGTTCGCGCTGATGCCGCTGTAGCCATCCGAGCCACCACACTGAAGACCGATGGTGATGTGCTCGATATCGCAGGGCTTGCGCTTCACCTTGTTCGCTTGTGGCAACATTTCGTTCACGAACGCGATGCCTTTAGCGACGGTTTGCTTCGTGCCGCCCGTATCCTGAATATTGAACACGCGCAGCGTTTCTCCTTCGCGCAAACTGCTATGTGCGAGCCAGGTGTTCAGTTGGTTTGCCTCGCAGCCTAAACCGACGACGATCACGCCCCAGAAATTCGCATGCGTTGCGTAGCCCGCAAGCGTGCGCTCAAGCACGCGCAAGCCTTCGCCGTCGGTATCCATGCCACAACCGGTGCCGTGCGTGAGCGCAACGACGCCATCAATGTTCGGAAATGCTTCGAGCGCGCTTGGATTCGTTTGTCGAGAGAAATGATCGGCAATGGCACGCGCGGCGGTTGCGGAGCAATTCACGCTGGAGAGCACGCCGATGTAGTTACGCGTCGCGACGCGACCGTCAGTGCGACGAATGCCCATGAAGTTTCGCTGGAGTTTTTGCGGCATGGGTCTCAAATCGGCACCAACTGCATAGTCGCGCGAGAAGTTGCCATCGGCTTCACCGATCCAGAGATTTTGCGTATGCACGTGTTCACCAGCGGCAATGTCGCGAGATGCGAAACCGATGATTTGGTTATAGCGGCGAATGGGTTCGCCTTTGGCGATTGCGCGCACGGCAACTTTGTGTGCGGCGGGAACGAGGCCGCGAACGGTGATGCCGTCAATGGTGATGCCACCTGTGAGTTGACGGCGTGCGATCAGGACGTCGTCGTTGGGGTGTAGGCGGATTAGAGGAGGGGCTGTAGATTTTTCTGTCATGGATAGGGGTTTCGTTCGTGGCTTGACAAGCTCACCACGAACGGAAAGGTGTCACATCACCATCTTCGGTAACCAAAGCACAATCGAGGGCACGTATGTGATGATAAGCAGGCTGATCAACAGCGGCACGAGCCACGGCAAGATCGCCATCGTCGTTCGTTCGACCGAGAGTTTCGCCACGCGCGCGAGCACGAAGAGCACCATGCCCATCGGCGGATGCAGCAAACCGATCATCAAATTAAGCACCATCACGAGCCCGAAGTGAACGAGATCGATGCCGAGCTGATTGCAGATCGGCACGAGAATCGGCACGAGGATCGTGATCGCAGCCGTCGGTTCCAGGAAGCAACCGACGAAGAGCATCAGCACGTTCGCGAGCAACAAAAACACCCACGGCTCTTTGGTGAATCCGAGAACCCAGGATGAGATTGCGCTGGTAACGCCAGTTGCGGTGAGCATCCATCCAAAGATGCTCGCGGCCGCAACGATGAAGAGAACGGTCGCGGTCGTCTCAACGGCGTCGAGGCAAATCTTCACGAACTTTTTCCACGACAGTGTGCGATACCAAACGAAACCGAGCACCATTGCCCAGAGGCAGGCAGCGATCGCGCCTTCGGTCGGCGTGAAGATTCCAGTGGTCATACCTCCGATGAGCAAAACCGGAGTCAATATTGGCAAGACCGCCTGAAAGCGAAATATTCGATCAGCAATAAAAATGGCGACAATGCCCATTAAAACTGTCGTTCTTGGCGGGAAGCCTGCGTACTTTATAAGTGCCCAAAGCAATACCGGCCAACCCGCGACGACGACCGTTTCAATGAGCGCTTTGATGACGCGCGGCCATTCGAATTTAACGTCCGCGCCCCAGCCGTTTTTGTGCGCAAAGAATGCGACAGTGACCATCATCAACCCTGCGAGCAAGAGCCCCGGCAAGATGCCTGCGAGGAAGAGGGCTCCGACGCTCACATTCGCCATCATCCCGTAAATCACGAACGGCAAGCTCGGCGGAATGATCGGGCCGACGGTGGCCGATGCGGCCGTCACACCGACTGCGAACTCAGTCGGGTAGCCGTGATCCTTCATCGCTTTGATTTCGATCGTGCCCAAACCGGCGGCATCCGCAACCGCCGTTCCGCTCATGCCCGCGAACACGACCGAGCCGACGACGTTCACATACCCCAATCCGCCTTTCATCCAACCGACCAAGGCGAGCGCGTAGTTGTAAATGCGATTGGTGATCCCCGCGTTGTTCATCAAATTGCCCGCGAGAATGAAGAAGGGCACGGCGAGCAACGGAAAACTATCGATGCCGCTCACCATGCGATGAATCACGACGAACGGTGGCAAATTTCCTGACCACAAGATGTAGATCAACGCGGCGCCCGCCATTGCAATCGCGACCGGCACGCCACCTGACATCAAGAAGAGAAAGAGAACTTTAAGCACGCGAGCCTATTTGTCATTCATGGTTGATTCAGGCCGCTCGAGCACGCTATAGCCGCGACGCCAGTTCACGACAGCAACCCACACCGAGCGTGCACACATGATCGCGAAACCGAACAGGCACACGCCGTAGACGACATTCATCGGCAGATCAACCATCGTCATTCGCGAAGTGCTCCCGAGTTTCATCATCATCATGATTGTGAGCACGACCGCTGCGCCGAAGAACGCAATACGCAACACATCCACAACCGTTGCGAGCACGCGGCAGGCGCGTGCGGGCAGGTAACGAAACACAAAATCAACTTGAATGTGATTGTTTTTGCCGACGCCGATTGCCGCACCTGTGAACACGGTCGCAATCAACAAGTAACGCGCGATTTCTTCCGTCCAAGCCGCTGAGTCGTTGAGTACATAACGCGTGAAGAATTGATAGAAGACGGTGAAACCGAGCAACCAAAAGAAACCCAAAGCGATCCACGCTTCGGGTTTGGTGTCGGAGAGGTCTACGGCTTCGTCGACGGCGTGGAATTCGCCGTCGTCGCCCATCACTTTAGGCAGGTCGTCGAGCGACTGATTCATCGCGCGTTACTTAATCGCGATCACACGATCCCAATCGGCTTTCTCTAGGCCCATCGATTTAAACTCGATCGCTTTCAGTACGCGCTCGCGAAACTCATCGCGATTTACAGTGACGACATTGACGCCTTTTTTCTTGAATTCATCAACGAGTTCGCCTTCGCGTTTACGAATTTCTTGCGTGGCTCTCTCTGCGGCTTCTTGCGTCACGTCAGCCAGGATTTTTTGCTCCGCGGGGGACATCTTTGCGAGCGTTGAGGGTGCGATGATCGTGAGCAAAGCATCCGCGATGTGGCCCGTCAAAATGATGTTTTTCTGAACTTCGAAAAACTTTTTCGCTTCAATCGTCGGCAAAGGATTTTCTTGCGCGTCGACGGTGCCGTTTTGCAGCGCGAGATACACCTCGGCAAACGCAATCGGTGTGGGGTTCGCACCGCATGCGCGCGGGAGCGCCGTGTACGCAGGCGCATCGGGCACTCGCATCTTCAAACCCTTCATCTCATCGCAATTGCGGAAGAGTTTGTTACTTGTTGAATGACGAACGCCGTAGTACGTAAGCGCCGTCACCGTGTTGTTGGTCGCTTTCTTGTAGCCTTCGGTGAGTTCTCTGAACACATCACTCTTGCTGTACTTGATCACGTGATCGGCATCGCGAAACGTGAATGGGTAATAGCTCACAGCAAGTCGCGGAAACGACCGCGCCGCAAACGAAGCACCGGTGTAAATCATGTCCACCGTACCGAGTTGCAAGCCTTGATTGATCTCCGTTTCTTTGCCCAAACTCGACGCTGGGAACACTTGAATTTCGAATTTGCCGTTGGTGCGTTTCTTCAACTCTTCACCAGCCCATACCGCCCACTTGTGATACGGCTCACTTGTCTCGTACACATGCGCCCATTTGAGTTTTGTTTGCGCGTTCGCCGCAGCGAACGGTAAAGCGGCGCACAGTGTCGCGACGCCAATAGCAATGACTTTCTTTGCAAAAACAGACTTCACTTTGTTTCCTCCTTCGAAACGAATCGCGGTTTGATCGATAGCGTGCGACGTTCACGAGATCGCATCTTTGCTTCGATGATAGGCAGTCTTCGTTAAAGAAACAACGGCGCGTGTCGAAAAGAAACATGGCCCCTAGCAACGTTCGAACTTCCGAACGTTTCGGGCTTAGAGTGTTCGGTTGCTTCGTTTGTAGGCGTCGAAAATGCGCTGCGCCACTTCTTCGGGCGTGATGTCGGAGGTGTCCACGACCAAGTCATAGTTTTTTGGGTTACGTAACTCAACCCCGTAGAGGTTGCCGAAGCGCTCTTGCTCAAGTTTTTGTCGCGAGAGATTGTTTTCGATGGCCGCCTCAACTGAAGCATGCTTTTCTTCAGCGCGACCAGCACTAAAGACTCTAGCCCCAGCTACTTGGGGGTTAACGGTTAAAAACACCTTAAACGCTTCTGGTATGAAATGCCATGCAAGCCTTGAATCCATGATAAAGCGGTCACGATTTTTGCCGAGCTCAATCGTGCCTTGATCGATCATGTCATCCACCGAGCGATCAGTCGCGCTGCGCTGGTTGAGCTCGAGCGTCGTGATGCCGAGTTTGGTGGCGACACTGCGCTGAATGTTGCCGGTCGAGAGGAATTCAAATCCGGTGAGCGCCGCGAGCAAACGACCCGTTGCCGATTTGCCGCTACCGATGTCCCCGGAAAGTGTGATGATGGCTTTTTTCATGAAGCCGTCTATTTTGTCTGATCTGCACATTAGTTAGGCTGAACAAAAAGAAACGGCACCCGCAGGTGCCGTTTCTGTGTTGCCCTATTTCGTTAGAAGCAGAACTTGAGTCCGAAAAAGGTGAAACACGTTGGCGTTGACGTGCCAGTGCTGGTTGTGCACTTGCCATTGACACACGAGCACGACGCGGCTTTTGGATCGGTAACGGTCACGCCGTTACAGGTCGCCGTTACTTGCGCAAGCACAGGCATGCTGGCGGCAACAATAGCGAAAGCGGCAACAGTTCTCTTTACTTGATTGCTGAAACGCATAAGTCTCTCCTAACGATTGGTAATGCAAAAAACACGATCAGCGTGAAGGCAGTTTGTTCTGTCGATCTCGTTGTCTTTTGGATCGGAAATCGCGCAGACTAAGCTGTCTAGGTTGTTACTGATCGCCAAACGTATGCTATTGGCATATTTTCTAAATGTCAATAAATTTTTCATTATTGAAATAATTTTGCAACTTTATAAGAAAATATCGACAACTCATGCTTTGCCTAAATCGACGTCGGGCTTCAAATTGCCAGATGTTTTTCATTTAGTCAGTTTTTTGCAAAAATGCCGTAGGATCGCTACAAGAGAAGGCAATGGACACTACATCACAAGATCGGCAAGCAATCGCAACTTGTCTTGCGTGGGCATTACGACCGATCGTAAGGCTCATGCTGCGTCTGCACTTCCCGCTGCAGTCGTTCGTTGAGGTGCTGAAAGCGGTGTACGTGGAAGTGGCCGAGCGGGAGGGGGCGAGTAGCGGTCGCGCCGTGTCAGACAACAAAATCTCACAACTGACGGGTGTGCACCGCGCCGACGTTGCAGAGCTCCGCAAAACAGGGGCGCCCTCTGAGTTCCCGGCTCCGACACCGCTTTGGCGAGTGTGCAATGCGTGGAGTAGCGTGCCGCCGTTTACGATCGATGGATTCGCGCGCCCGCTTTCCGCACGAACAGGTGCGACCGAAACGCCGGATACGCCGCGTTTTGAGAGCTTGGTTGAAACGGTACTCGGACCCGGACACGATGCGATGGAAATGCTCGACACGCTTTTCGAGCACAAGGTAGTGCTGCGCGAGCCCAATGGTACGTATGCGCTTGAGCGGCGCTGGCCCGATCGCCTGCCGTCGCTGTCCGACCGTATGAGCGGGCTCGCTTTTCGTCTACACGATGCAATTGCGCCGCGTATCGACAACACACTCGCAGGAGAAATTGTGCACCCGACATGGACCGTATACAGCGTCGCTGCACCTACGTTTCTTGTTGAGGACTTCAAAAACCTCTTTGCCAAAGAAGGGCGCCCGATGTTGGGTCGCTGGAACGATGCACTCACTCGTGCCGAAGCTCAAATCAGCGCGGGGCAGCCTCTTGTGCGGTTAACGTGTTCTTTGCTGGTTTACAGCGAACCGCTTAGTAACCGCTAGTAGCGCGGGGCATTACTTCGCGCGTTTGTCGATCACGCGTTTGGCCTTGCCCATGCTGCGCTCAATACTGTTGGGATTAACGAGCTCGACCTTTGCTGTTACGCCAATCATCTCTTTCATGCGATGGGCGAGGGCATCGGCGGCACGTTGTTTCGCCTCCGCACTCGCGCCCGCGTGTGAGGGATTAACCTCGACGCGCACCAAGAGTTCGTCGAGCTGAGCCGGGCGAGTGATTTCACACAGGTAATGCGGTGCAAGCTCGGGGTGCTTGAGAATCAATTCTTCGAGCTGCGTGGGGAAAACGTTCACGCCGCGAATGATCATCATATCGTCGCTGCGCCCCGTGATCTTTGCCATGCGGCGCATGCTGCGCGAGGTCGGCGGCAAAAGCTTGGTGAGATCGCGTGTGCGGTAACGAATGACCGGCATCGCTTCTTTGGTGAGACTGGTGAACACGAGTTCGCCTTCGCTACCATCGGGTAACACTTTGCCAGTCACCGGATCAATGATCTCGGGATAGAAATGATCTTCCCAGATCACTGGCCCGTCTTTGCTTTCGATACATTCGTTAGCCACGCCCGGCCCCATCACTTCAGATAGACCGTAAATATCAACCGCGTCGAGCCCCATGCGCTTTTCAATATCGAGTCGCATCGCATGCGTCCACGGCTCAGCGCCGAAGATACCCACTGAAAGCGAAGACTTTTGCGCATCGAGCCCTTGCCGCGCGAATTCTTCAGCGAGCGCCAGGCAATAGCTCGGCGTCACCATAATGATGTCGGGTTTGAAATCGTTGATGAGCTGCACTTGTTTTTCGGTTTGCCCGCCGCTCATGGGGATGACGGTGCAACCCAAACGCTCCGCACCATAGTGCGCACCAAGTCCACCGGTAAATAGTCCGTAGCCGTAAGCGACATGCACAATGTCGCCCGGTGCGCCGCCCGATGCACGAATGCTTCGCGCCATCAAATCGGACCAGTTATCGATATCGTTTTTTGTGTAGCCCACGACGGTGGGCTTGCCAGTCGTACCGCTAGAGGCATGGATGCGCGCAACTTTTCCGCGCGGCACAGCAAACATGCCAAACGGATAGTTATCTCGTAAATCCGCCTTCGTAGTGAGCGGAAATTTCGAGAGATCCGAGAGCGTGCGCAGATCACTTGGCAGCACCCCTTTTGCATCGAATATCGCCTTGTAATGCGGCACATTGTTGTACGCATGCGCGAGGCTGTTTTGCAAGCGCCGAAGTTGAATCGACGAAAGTTCGTCGCGCGAAGCGCGCTCGATCGGGTGAAGCGGCGTAGGGGTTTTTGTGGGCATCTGAGGATGTGAACGCGGTTTATTACGAACGAGGCGAGGATTCAACGACGATTGTGGCTCACGCGGTGCGTCGCGGCAAGCGGTGTCTACGAATTTGAAATGACCTCACCCGAGATACGTGCACTCTTGCCACGGAACAGCGCAATCGCGTCACCATTTTGATTGGTAAGTTTCACGTCGTACACGCCGCTGCGTCCACGCAAGGATTGCTCGACGGCGAGTGCGACCAAGGTGTCGCCCAGTTTTGCAGGCGCTAACAATTCGATCGAGAAGCCGCTCGCGACTGTGACCTGGTTGTAGCTATTGCAGGCGTACGCAAACGCAGAATCGCAGAGCAGAGCCATGTACCCACCGTGGCAGATGTTATGACCGTTCACCATGTCTTTACGCACGACCATCGAGACGGTTGCACTGCCCAAACCTACTTGCTCGACCTTCATCGCAAGCGCATGTGCGACGTGGTCGCGCTCATACATTGCGTCCGCCACGGCGCGTGGAGAGGGAGTTTTTTCGTCGTTCGTCATCGAAACTTAAGCGCGAAACGCCCCACCATTCCACACCTTCCGCTGCAACAACAACGA
>JBOFBL010000751.1:0-3361 GCA_051645545.1 Casimicrobium sp.
CGCCTGAAAGCAAATCATGGCTGGCTCAAAAGAGATTAGAACCAAGATCAAGAGCGTGCAAAACACGCGCAAGATCACCAAGGCGATGGAAATGGTCGCCGCATCCAAAATGCGCAAAGCGCAGGAGCGGATGCGCGCGGCGCGCCCTTACGCCGACAAGGTTCGCAACATCGCCGCACACATGGGCGCCGCGAACCCCGAGTACCGTCATCCCTTCCTCGTGAAGCGCGAAAAGCTCGCGAACGCGGGCATGATCGTCGTCACCACCGACAAAGGTTTGTGCGGCGGGATGAACACGAACATCTTGCGCGCCGTCGTTGCCAAGTTCAAAGAACTCGAAGCCTCTGGCGTGAAGATTCAGGTGAGCGCGATCGGCAACAAGGGTTTCGGCTTTATGAACCGCTTCGGCGCAAAAGTCGCCTCGCACGTGATCGGTTTGGGCGACACGCCGCACCTCGAAAAGTTGATCGGCGCGGTGAAAGTTCAGCTCGACGCTTATGAAAAAGGCGAAGTGGACGCGGTGTATCTCGCGTACACGAAGTTCGTGAACACGATGAAGCAAGAACCCGTCGTGCAACAGCTTCTTCCGCTCACTGCCGACAAACTCGAACAAAGCGCTGCCGAAAAAGCCGCGTATAGCTGGGACTACATCTACGAGCCGGATGCGAAGACTGTCGTCGATGAACTCCTCGTGCGCTACGTCGAAGCGATCGTCTATCAAGCGGTTGCCGAGAACATGGCTTCCGAGCAATCAGCGCGGATGGTGGCAATGAAAGCGGCGTCCGACAACGCGAAGAACGTGATCGGCGAATTGCAGCTCTCGTACAACAAAGCGCGTCAAGCTGCGATTACCAAAGAACTCTCAGAAATCGTCTCCGGCGCTGCCGCCGTCTAAGGACCCCATGAAAGTACAACACGCAATCGCGCTTCTCGTCGTCGGTATCGCACTCGCAGCATGCGGCAAAAAAGAAGAGCCAAAAGCAGCAGCAGCGGGTCTTCCAGCGGAATGCCAGGCTTATAGCCAGCAAGTCGAAGCATGTTTGAGCAAAGTTACCGCATCGAGCAAAGAAGCGGCCGCCGCAGTGAAAAAGGGATTCGACGACGCTAAAGTCAATTGGGCGAGCGCTAAGACCGATGCGCAAAAAGCCGAGCTCGGTAAAGCCTGCAAGGCCGCACAAGACGCGTTCCAGACGAACGCAAAGATGATGGGTTGCTAAAAGAGCAACCCCGCGAACAAATTTAAAACGAATTAGTTATTGAGTGATTAAGGACAAGACGATGAGCACGAATCAAGGCAGTATCGTTCAGTGCATTGGCGCGGTGGTAGACATTGAGTTTCCACGCACCGCCATGCCTAAGGTTTATGACGCGCTGACGCTCGACAAATCCGCCGAACACAGCGGCGTTGAGGCGGGGCTCACGTTCGAAGTTCAGCAGCAATTGGGCGACGGCGTCGTGCGCACCATTGCGATGGGCTCGTCGGATGGTCTGCGTCGTGGCATGAAAATCAACAATTCCGGCGCAGGCATCATGGTGCCTGTTGGAAAAGCAACGCTCGGCCGCATCATGGACGTGCTCGGCCGCCCGATCGATGACGCAGGCGCAATCGCTACCGACGAGCGCCGTGCGATCCATCAAAAAGCGCCGAAGATGGAAGATCTCAAGCCAACCACCGAGTTGCTTGAAACAGGCATCAAGGTGATTGACTTGATTTGCCCGTTCGCCAAGGGCGGCAAGATTGGCCTCTTCGGTGGTGCCGGTGTGGGCAAGACCGTGACCATGATGGAACTCATCAACAACATCGCGAAGAGCTACGGTGGATTCTCCGTGTTCGCCGGTGTGGGCGAGCGTACGCGCGAGGGCAACGACTTCTATCACGAGATGGAAGATTCGAAAGTTCTCGACAAAGTCGCGATGGTGTTCGGTCAGATGAACGAGCCACCTGGCAACCGTCTGCGCGTTGCGTTGACCGGCCTCACGATGGCTGAAAAGTTCCGCGACGAAGGTTTGGACATCCTCTTCTTCGTTGACAATATTTACCGCTACACGCTCGCAGGCACCGAAGTGTCCGCGCTGCTTGGTCGTATGCCATCTGCTGTGGGTTACCAGCCAACGCTCGCCGAAGAGATGGGTCGCTTGCAAGAGCGCATCACGTCGACGAAAACCGGTTCGATCACATCGATTCAAGCCGTGTACGTTCCGGCCGACGACTTGACTGACCCGTCGCCCGCAACGACGTTCCAACACTTGGACGCAACCGTCGTGTTGTCGCGCGACATCGCATCGCTCGGTATTTTCCCGGCCGTGGATCCGCTCGATTCGACCTCGCGCCAAATCGATCCACTCGTGATCGGTGAAGCGCACTACAACTGCACGCGTGCCGTTCAAGCAACGCTCCAGCGCTACAAAGAACTCCGCGACATCATCGCGATTCTCGGCATGGACGAACTCGCACCGGAAGACAAGCTCGCGGTTGCGCGCGCTCGTAAGATTCAGCGCTTCCTGTCGCAGCCGTTCAACGTCGCCGAAGTGTTCACCGGCTCACCGGGCAAGATCGTTTCGCTCAAAGACACGATTCGCGGCTTCAACATGATTGTGAACGGCGAATGCGATCATTTGCCCGAACAGGCTTTCTACATGGTCGGCACCATTGAAGAGGCCATGGAAAAAGCAAAGACGCTCAACTAGCAATTTGCTGCGGGTGCTCGCAGCGTTGCGCTGACCGAATTTACGTAAATAAGGTACATACGTAATGTCGAAGTCAGCGCGCCTTGCGATCATCCTGCGGATCAAATTGCTCAAAGTGAATAGGATTTCAGAGTGAGCACCATCCACGTAGACGTCGTCAGCGCCGAAACCTCGATCTTCTCGGGCGAGGCGAAGTTTGTCGCGCTTCCCGGCGAAGTCGGCGAGCTCGGCATTTATCCGCGCCACACGCCGCTGATCACCCGCATCAAGCCGGGCGCGGTTCGCATCGAAAAGGCCGATGGCGACGAAGAGTTTGTCTTCGTTGCAGGCGGCATTCTCGAAGTGCAGCCGAACGTGGTGACGGTACTCGCCGACACCGCGATTCGCGGTCACGATCTTGACGAGGCGAAAGCAGAAGAGGCGCGTAAAAAAGCCGAAGAATCGCTGCGCAACAAAGATGCCGCGATCGATTACGCCGCCGCACAGGCAGAGCTCGCCTCTGCAGTTGCGCAGCTTGCTGCAATTCGCAAATTGCGCAAGAAGTAATTGCGTTAACGCTCGAAACAAAGGCGACTTCGGTCGCCTTTTTGTTTTTCGTCACAGCTTGTGGGAGCGCGCTTGCGCGCGAATCGTTGCGCAACTTCAACGACGCTTGTGTGAGCGAAGTTTTCGC
>JBOFBL010000752.1:0-1491 GCA_051645545.1 Casimicrobium sp.
GCGATTCGCCGCAGAGGAAAGAACATCGCATGAGCGCATCCTTGGCGCTTCTTTGGCGCGTCATGAAACACGAAGCTCGCGTGCTTTCCGCAGACCGAAGTCTATGGATAGTCGGAACATTACTCACGCTACTCGCCGCTTACGCACTTTTCAACGGACTCTCGGACACCCGCGAGCGCGAGGCGCTGCTCGCGTCGATTCACAAGCAACAGGCCGATCGCGTGCCCGCCATGCGGGCGCAGTTACAGCGTGTGCTCTCGGGCGCGGAGAAACCGGATCCGTTTGCCAATCCTGCGGACCCTGCATCAATTGGCAGCGGTGGCGGTGGACGTCATGCAACGATGCCTTATCTCGCACTCGCGCCGATTGCGTTCGGGCAATCCGACATGCTGCCGAACTACTATCGAATGACGTATCGCAGCAAAGCGTCGTTCATGGATGAAGGTGAGCTCGAAAACCCGTGGAACTTGTTATCGGGTCGCTTCGATCTTGCGTTTGTGATCGTCGTATTGATGCCGCTGGCGATTCTCGCGCTTTGCTACAACCTGCTCTCCGGCGAGCGCGAACAGGGAACGCTGCGGCTCTTACTCGCGCAGCCGATCTCGGTGCGAACGCTGGTTGCGGGCAAAGTCATTTTGCGCGGCGCATTCGTTGTCGGCGTGTTGATTGCGATTACGCTGTTGTTGCTGTTACCGTTGCGAGGCGCGAGTATCGGTGCCGCAGTCGGGCTCGTGTCGTTAACCGTTGCCTACGCGGCCTTCTGGTGCGCGCTAGCGGTTGCCGTGAATGCGCTCAATCGCTCGTCGGCCTTCAATGCGCTCGTGCTGATGGCCGCGTGGGTCGCCATTGTCTTGGTACTTCCAGTGCTCACGAATATCGCGGTGGGCGCGGCGAGCCCCGCACCTTCGCGCACCGAGTTCGCAACGAAGACGCGCCTAGTCACCATCGACGGCCTCAATCGCTACGAAAAACTCCTGTCCGCCGACTATCGATACGTGGCAGAACCAGAAACATTGAAACCCACGGCCGATGGTCGATTTCAAGTCGCGCCGAGGCGATTAGCGCACTACTACCTTGCGCGCGACGTCGACCGTGAGTTGGACGAGATGCGTGACGCATTCGATCGTCAATTGCATGGGCAACAAAAGCTCGTCGATCGCTGGTCGTTTTTATCACCGGCGGTCGTCGCATTCGAATCGATGTCGACACTCGCGGGAACGAATGCGGCTCGATACTTGAGCTTTCGCGAACAAGTGGATGCGTTTCACGCGCAGTGGAAAGCGTTTTTCGACCCACGCGTTACGGGCGGTCGCGCGATGACCGATGCGGATTTTGTGGCGCTGCCAGCGTTCGATTGGAAAGAGCTTGATGCATCGACCACGCGTCGCCAATCACTCTGGCATGTCGCTGCGCTCGCGATCCCCGCGATACTACTTTCGCTCTTTGCTTTCGTACGCTTGCGCAAACTACGAGTGGTATGAAACGCTGGTT
>JBOFBL010000753.1:0-8798 GCA_051645545.1 Casimicrobium sp.
TTTACTACGCAACTCGCAGGCCTTTTCCTGCTTACGCTCACGCTCGCAAAACTGCGTGGCAAATTAAGCGCCAACGAAGAGAGCAAATATCTCAAAGAACTGCGCCACATCCCCACAGCTTTGCAAGCGATCCTTGCGCTAGAGCCGCAAGTCATCGCGTGGGCCGACGAATTCGCGCGTAGAGAAAATGCACTGTTCCTTGGCCGCGGCTTGCACTATCCGATCGCGCTCGAAGGCGCGTTGAAATTGAAAGAGATCAGCTACATCCACGCTGAAGCCTATCCTGCGGGCGAGTTGAAACATGGCCCGCTCGCGCTAGTGACCTCCGAAATGCCGGTCGTTGTTGTCGCGCCAAACGACACGCTCATCGAAAAATTGAAGAGCAACATGCAAGAAGTTCGCGCGCGTGGAGGCGAACTCTACGTCTTTGCTGACGGCGACTCCGCGATCGGCTCCAGCGAAGGTGTACACGTCATTCGCATGCCGGAGCACTACGGCGTGCTCTCGCCGATTCTGCACGTCGTACCGTTGCAATTGCTCGCGTATCACACGGCGATTGCGCGCGGAACGGATGTAGATAAGCCACGCAATCTTGCGAAATCAGTAACAGTCGAATGACGGTTGTTTCGCTTGATCGAACCGTAGGTTCGGTTTTCGCGA
This sequence comes from Casimicrobium sp., assembly GCA_051645545.1. Classification (GTDB taxonomy): domain Bacteria; phylum Pseudomonadota; class Gammaproteobacteria; order Burkholderiales; family Casimicrobiaceae; genus Casimicrobium. The sequence goes on from JBOFBL010000753.1 coordinate 661, forward strand.
AGCGAAAACTGTGTTGCTTAGGGGGACACTAACCTCGCGTAGCGACCTTACAGGGAGACCATAAACCAAGAAACCCTGCGAAATCTGTGACGGTTGAATGACCGTCGGTTTTCGACCGAGGCTGCGTGAAAACGCTGTTTAGTTGCGGCAATTGTGCGAATACATTGGAACTGCGCGAATCGCGAAAACTGCAGCCGGATCTAGGCCCTTCGCCTGTGCCGCCATGGCGCAAATCGCCGAAAGCCTGAGGCAAAAAATCGTTAAGTCTTTTCGCTCGTAATTCGAGCTTGTCGATTTGCATGCGAACGGCAGAATATGAGCCGGGGGCATTCACAACTGGGACGTGCTTTCGATGCAGCGAAAGTGTGTCATTTACTATGGGCAAGCTCGTGGTGACCTCCTTTATTCACAAACTTTTCAACATCGGCGACCGCGCCGTAAGTGTTTTCCGCATTTCGCTAGCGATCGCGCTCTCGCTGGCAATCGCGAGCGCCTCCGCGCAGTTTGGCGACGGCACCGGGCTGGTAAAGATACCGACCGCCACCGCGACTGCAAGCGCCGAGTATGGCGACGCCATTGCGCTTCAGCCGGATGGCAAGATCGTAATCGCTGGCCGCTGCCTAGAAGGGCTCTGCGTACTTCGTTTGAATGCGGACGGGTCAATCGATACAACTTTCAATTCTGGCGGCCCGTACCCCGGAAAAGCGGTCATACCCTCACTAAACAATGTCGGCACTGCGTCGGGGTTCTTTGCACGGCTTGTGGTCGATCAGCAAGGGCGCATCATGGTTGCGACAACTTGTTTTGTCGCGGTCAGACTAAACAATTTCTGTATTGCACGACTTACCGCAAACGGTAGCCTCGATGCCAGCTTCATGGGGCCGGCTGGAACATCTGCCGGCTCATTCAATATAGACGTAAACGGCAACGACAGCCAGTTAACGGCGTTGCATCTAGCGCAGTGGACGACGAGTACGGGTGAGCAGCGGCGTCGTCTACTTCTTGGTGGATACTGCGGAATTTTCCAGTGCATCGCAGCGCTTGACCCGGAAACAGGTGCGCTCGATAACAGTTTCGATCCGCCGAACTCTGCGCTTCCAAATGGAGTCTTCGCTTGGTTGATTTCTCCTTCGAGCAATGACTATGTAGGCGGGATCGTCAGTCAATCGGGGATTGATAACAACGGAAAGATCGTTGTGGCGAGCACTTGTCGGGTGAGAGGTAGAACCTCTGTCTGCCTTACGAAGTTCAATGTCGACGGCAGTTTCGATAGCGATTTTCGCGGACCCAGCGGCACCGCGAACGGCACGTTCATACTTTACGCGTTGCCACAGGGCACCGGCCAGACGATCCCCGAGAAGACCATCGATCTGCGCGAAGCCAACGACGGGCGCTACTACCTACTCTGTGAGCACGAAGGCGAAAACACCTGCCTCTATCGATTGAACCGCGATGGTTCGCTAGATCAATCGTTCGATAACGGTGCGCCGTTCCCCACAATCAAGGGGCGCATTGTTTACTCCGCACGCGCAGGCTTCGATTCGCCAATTCGTCTCGGTGTCGACAGAACTATTGATGGACTACTGAGCGCGCCAGTGTCCCTCACTGAATGCGGTGGGCCGTGTCTGGCGCGCTTCCGCGGCACCGGCCCGATCGATACCAGCCTTACAGGTCCAAACGGCGATGCCGCCGGAGTGTTTTCTTTCGATCCAGGACCGTTCGACAACGACTTCGTCGCCGACATGGCAGTCAACGAACTCGGCGAGATCCTTGTCGTCGGTAACTGCAATGGGCGAATTTGTGTGATCAAGTTCAAGCAAAGTGGTAGCTTGTTCACCAGCGAATGCCGACGCGATGTCGACGGCGATGGGCAAGTGAGCGCCGCTTCCGACGGTATGGCCATCGTGCGCTCGATGCGCGGTTATACGGGGGCACTAGTTATTCCTAAAGGTCTGGGCTACGACATCGATGGCGATGGTGCACTCAAGCCCGAGCGAGACGGTCTGCTGTTGCTGCGGCGTATGCTTGGATTCGACGGCGATGGCGTAATGAATGGGATCACGTTCGAAGCGCATGCCAATCGAAAAACCTGGCCACAGATCGAGAGCTACTTGCGCACGCGTTGCCGGATTCCCAATTCACCTCCGGCAGTGCGGAAGTAAGCAGCGACTGGTGGCGCGCGACCCCTGCTTGGATGGCGCGACAAGTTGTGCGCTGGCAACGATCAGTGCCTTAAGACCATTCAAAGCAAACATCGCTGAACGATTGTTAGGTGATGCGAAGGGTTCGAGTTCGGCGGTTGGATCGTATCTATGGCACTCAATTCCGAAAATCCGGGCATGGCCGTAGTGTTCTCTTGATCGCTTTGATGGAAGCCGCCACATAGATAAAACCAAAGACTATTTGGCGTTGAGTGGCCTGTTCGTGAAACCGTTCCTCGAAAATTCAGAACATATATCTACTGAATTTCCGGCGCGAGTTGTCGATCAAATTTCTAGCTGAATGGGCCACCGGGTGTCAGCGTCGGGTTTTTTGGCCGAGAGCGCATCTGCGGCGCAGTGCTAAATGTGGTTGTTTTCTCCCGTGAGTTTGACGGCCATCGCTTCGGGAGTTTCTAGTCGCCACGATCAAACTAGCCACCAGAAACTATTCACTATCTGGCCGCAGCGGTTTGCGTCGAGTTGCGGTGGCGCTGTCGTAACGTTAAGCCGATTGCCGAAGCGTCGAATCGCGGTTATCGTTGACGCTCTGCAACGCGCAATGGAATTTCTATGTCGATCCAAGTTATCCGCGACGCGACGGCAACGATGCGCCACATCGTACATGTACGCAACCACATTTTTCCAACCGATGTTGCGGCGAGCGACGGCGGTGAGGATGCAGGTCCCGATCCGCACGATCTCTACGACAGCTCGCTCGCTGCATGTAAAGCGCTTACCGTGCTTTGGTATGCGAAGAAAAAAGGCATCGCGGTAGAAGACATTCGTGTCTCGATGGCGCGCGACGCGAGTGCCGAGCGCCAGGGCACTTACAAGCTCGCCGCAGAATTAACTCTGGGTGGCGATCTGACCGACGCACAACGTCGCGAACTATTGTCGGTTGCCGACAAGTGCCCGATTCACAAATTGATGACGCAGGTGACGACCGAAGTGACGACGACGCTTGTCGACGCGAAATGACGCGAGGCGCACGATGACAACGGCTCTTCAACTGAAAGGTCACGAAAAAGATCTAGGCGGCGGTTTTATGGTGCGCCGCTTGCTGCCAGCAGCCGCGCGGCAAAGCGTTGGACCGTTCGTGTTCTTTGATCACTTCGGGCCTGTCGAACAACACCCTGAACACAATCACGACGTACGCCCACATCCGCATATCGGGCTTGCGACCGTGACCTATCTATTCGAAGGCGCGATGATGCATCGCGATAGCGTGGGTAGTGTGCAACGCATCGAACCCGGCGCGATCAATTGGATGACCGCGGGTCGCGGCGTTGTGCATTCGGAGCGCACGCCCGACGATTTGCGCAGTGTTGTTCGTCGCAGTCACGGCATTCAGTTGTGGGCCGCGCTTCCAAAAGAATTCGAAGAGGTTGAGCCGAGTTTCGAGCACACGCACGCGCATGCGATCCCGTCCTTGCGCGTGGGGGAGGCGAATGTGCGCGTGTTGATCGGCGACGCATTTGGATTGCGCTCTCCCGTGAACACCTTCGCTCCGACGCTCTATCTTGATTTGCGTTTCGATGATCGAGGGTCGATGACGCTGCCGCCGACGGCGTCGGAGCGCGCAATCTATTGTGTAGATTCGTCCTTGCGCATCGGCGACGACGAATTGCCTGCGCAGACTTTGGCAGTATTGAACGAAGGCGAAGAGGTTTCAATCGTCGCAAACAGTGCTGCGCAATGCATTGTCATCGGCGGCGCGCCGCTCGATAGCCGACGCCATATGTGGTGGAACTTCGTCTCGTCTCGTCGCGAACGCATCGCGCAAGCCTCTGCTGATTGGGAAGCCTTGCGCATCGGACAAGTGCCGGGGGAGAGCGAATTTATTCCGCTTCCTGAGCGCCACTTCGTTGTTTAAGGAAACACTGAAAAAGTCCGAACTGTAGGAGCGCACTTGCGCGCGAACGATTAGGTGGCAACACTGCGCTTCCGTAGAAAGCCGCGTGATTCCACCATTCGCGCGCACGCGCGCTCCCACAGGAGGTATGCTGTATCTCCAAACTGATTGAGTGTCTCTCTAACTCCCCGAACGTAAATCGAAATCGATAGTGAAAGACACGCTCAAACCCGGTATTCGTTACGAACATCGCTTCACGGTGACAAAAGCGAAGACGGTTCCCGCGCTTTACCCCGAGTCCGACGAGTTCCTCGCCATGCCCGAAGTGTTCGCGACTGGTTTCATGGTCGGTTTTCTCGAGTGGGCGTGCATTAAAGCAATCAATCCGCATCTCGACTGGCCGACCGAACAATCGCTTGGAACGCATATCAACGTGAGCCATCTCGCAGCGACGCCAGCAGGACTTGAAGTGATCGCAATGGTTGAACTCGTCGCGGTCGAAGGCAAACGCCTCACATTCAATGTCGAAGCGAGCGATGGCATCGATACGATTTCAAAGGGCACGCACGAGCGCTATGTGATCGATAAAGCAAGGTTCGAAGAAAAAGTGGCTAAGAAAGGACGAGGCTGACGAAGGTGTCCGGTGCAAGAAACCTTGTTTTCTGCGTTTCGCGCGTCTCACCCGCGATTCATCGCAACGCCGTAGCGGGTTGAAACGGCGATGTTTACAGTTCATTCCATCGCAACACCGCGACGCTTTCGCAAAAGAACTGGACACCATCATGAATCGTACTTTCAACATCCTCACCCGTACTGAATCCGCCGTCACAGCGGTATGTGCATCGCTTGTTTCGGCATTTACCGTCGGCGTTGTGTTGAGTCTCTTCGCAACCGCGACGACGACCGCCACGATTGATCGCGTCGTACTTGAACCAGTCGTGATCACGGCGGCGAAGTCGGCATAAAACGGTTTCGCTTTTCGATGAGGCTATCGTCGCGCTCATTGAATCACTATTTTGGCGTTAGTCGCTTGTGTGTTTGCCGCCGATAAAGCCGATTTGCCGCCAGGCTTCGTAGACAGTAACGGCGACCGAATTCGAGAGGTTCAAACTTCGATTCGATGGTCGCATGGGAATGCGCAAGACGTGCGCTGCTTCGAATGTTGAAAGCACTTCACTCGACAGCCCCTTCGTTTCGCTACCAAACACAAACACGTCGTCATCGCGCAGCACGACATCGTAGAGCGAGCGCGTACCCGTAGTCTCAATTGCAAACATGCGGCGCGGCGAAAGCGCCACGCGACAAGCATTCCAATCGTCATGCACTTTCATCGTTGCAAACTCGTGATAATCGAGCCCCGCGCGACGCATGCGCGCGTCATCGAGCGGGAAGCCAAGCGGTCGAACTAAGTGCAACTCGGCGCCGCTATTCGCGCAAAGACGAATCACATTGCCGGTGTTCGGTGGAATTTCCGGGTTGACGAGGACAACGGCGATCATCTACGCCACCGCCCGATTGAATTGTTGAACGCGATCGCGCGATCGCGGCGGATTTACACGTGCGATCACGTAGGCATCTACGCGCGACGCACCGGCCGCAAGGGCCGCTTTCGCGCATTCGTTGAGTGTTGCGCCAGTGGTTAGTACGTCGTCGACTAGCACCACCGATTCGCCCGCGAGCGAACGCGTTGCCGCGAACGCGTCTTTCACGTTGTGCCGCCTTTCTATCCAATTGCGATTGGCTTGCGTCGCGGTCGCGCGTATGCGCACGATCGCGTCGTTGTCGGCGTGCAATGAAAAGCGCTTTGCGAGGGCGCGTGCGAGAAGCGTCGCCTGGTTGTAGCCGCGCTCCTCAATGCGTTCTGCGGACGCAGGCACGGGAATCAGCGTCGCATCGCTCGCAAACGGCCACGCGGCGTCGGAATTCGCCGCCCAATCAAACACATTCCAGAAGCGCGCATGCTTGGCGCCAACGATCAGGCGATCAAGCGGAAACTGATACCAAAACATCGCCGCCAATCGATCCCATTGCGGCGGAAAGCGCAAGCAACGTCCACACACTTCGCCATTCGACGAAGGCAAACGACAACGCGGACAGGATTCGTCTCCCGTGCGTCGCAAATCGGTATCGCAGGGCGCGCAGAGCGCATTCGCGCAGGTATCCGCACAAAGCAAGCAACGCGCAGGCAAGAGCCCCGCAAAGCGCGGCGCAATAGGCGCTAGCGTCTCGCTCGCGGAGTCATCGCGCAGCGAATCGCCAAACAGGTTGCGAAGGGTTCCTACAATTGCCATGAATGAACATTCTTTCATGAGCGCCCCACTCCCACTCAGCCCTCGGCTTGTTCGCTCGCGCTTTAACGCCGCAGCGACGACGTACGCCAATGCCGCCGTCGCGCAACGCGAGGTCGGCAATCGCTTGCTGGAGCGATTCGATTTGATGCGCATCGCACCGCAAACCGTCCTTGATGTGGGTTGCGGCCCTGGCACGCACACGGCGGCGCTGCGCGCCAGGTTTCCAAATGCAATGGTGGTTGCCATTGATCTCGCGGATTCGATGATGCCGTTCGCTGCGCCCGCGCCGACCGGTCTTATCGCGAAACTCGCTCGCAAATCGCGGGAGCCAGGTGTCGTCGCCGACATGCAAAAACTACCGATCAAGCATGCAAGCGTCGATGTGCTCTGGAGCAATTTCGCATTGCAATGGGCGAACGACCTGCCCGCGCTGTTTGCGGAATGGAATCGCGCGCTTAAACACGAAGGCGTGCTCATGTTCACCGCGCCCGGTCCGGACACCTTGCGCGAACTCACGCGCGCGGTCACGCAGACGGTGCCTGCACGTACGACCAGCTTGCATGGCTACACCGATTTGCACGACATCGGCGACATGCTGATTCACGCGGGTTTCGCCGATCCGGTGATGGACATGGAAGTCATTACGCTCGAATACAAAACGACGGATGTGCTGTGGGCAGATATGAAGGCGCAAGGCGCGATGAGTGCAGTTGCTTCGCGCGAGAAAGGCTTGCTGCCCCCCCGCGCGTTGAAGAGGTTAAACGATGCGCTAGATGCTTCGCGCGACGCGAACGGCATGATTCGCATGAGCGTTGAAGTGATTTACGGTCACGCCTGGAAAGTACCGCCGAAGAAAACGGCAGAGGGGCACGGAATTGTGCGGATCGAATCGATCAAACGCGGCGGGCGAGCGTAGATATGGCGTAAGCGCCACGCCATGTGGGATTCGCGCTTGCGCGCGAATGAACGTTTGCGAAAGGAAGCGCTTTTCGCGCGCAAGCGCTCCCACTGTACCCGCAACTTATCAAACTGCCGCTACGAAGCAACCAGCAATCAGCACCGCGCAGCACCATGAGATCGAGTCTTTCGTTGCGAACAGCACGGGATCATCGTCCATCTCCCCGCGCATCGCGCGCTGCCAGATGCGCATGAGCCAGAAGAGAATGATTGCAAGCGCAAACCAGAGCGGCACATTATTACGGTAGAGCGTGATCGCTTGCGGGGCAGCGACGTATAACGCGAGCACAAGCACGGCGGCGATCGCCGTACCTGCACCGAACACGTTCACGAACGTCGTGTCACGCCCGGTGTAGCCACGCCCCGCGAGCGGCTCATCCGGTGCGAGGCGATTCAAATCGATCGCTCGTTTCAAAAGTGCCAAACTCAAAAACGCGAACACCGAGAACGCGAAGAGCCACGGCGAGAGCGGCGCGGCGATCGCAATTGCACCGGCGACAATACGCAAGGTGTAGAGCCCCGCGAGCACACTCACATCGGCCACCGCAATTCGCTTGATTTTGAGCGTGTAGAGTGCGTTTACAAAGCAATACACAACCAGCGCTACCCCCACCCAGCGCCCCACAAAAAAAGCGAGCGCCAGTCCACAAACAAGCAGCGCTATCGCGACAAACAACGCGTTTGGCAACGAGATGAAACCGCGTGCGAGCGGTCGATTTTTCTTGCTTGGATGCACACGATCAGACGCGAGATCGAAAAGATCGTTAAACCCGTAAATACCGGAACACACAGCGCAAAACGCAATGAACGTGGCAACGACCGCTTGCCATGCGCTTG
>JBOFBL010000754.1:0-7695 GCA_051645545.1 Casimicrobium sp.
TTTACCCGCCGCCGATAGTGGTCTATCGCGTCGCCACACCACTGACCACTGTCGTTCGATTGGAAACCCGGCGATCTTAAGCTCAACCAATTGCGAACGATTGAATTTCGATGCTGTTTTGGTGGCATGCTTTCGCTCAAGCCGTTGATCAGAAAGTTCATTCGCAACGGCAAGTCTTGAAAGCACTGCGATACCCAATCCCGCGCTAACGGCGTGTTTGATCGCCTCGTTGCTGCCGAGGCTCATCGCGACATCCGGCGCAAATTGTTGGTTTGCAAAAAAATGTTCGGCCGCCTTGCGCGTACCGCTTCCTGGCTCGCGCATGAGCCAACGCTCTTTGGTCAGTCGCGCGAGCGGTGCGCTACGCGTCGAGAACGCCAGTCGGTGTTTGGATGAGGCGACCACGACGAGTGGATTGTCGAGAAAAGGTACGCGTTCGAGCGGCAGATCCTCTGGCGGCAACATCATCACCGCCAAATCATCCGCATTTCTCTGCAAGCGATCGATCACTCGATCGCGATTCTCCACTGCGAATTCGATTGCAACACCGGGATGCGCTTCGACGAATGGCCCAATGAGATCGGGCACAAAGTATTCGGCAGTGGTGACAGCCGCAATACGCAAACGCCCGTGCACGAGCCCATGAATCTCCGCGCGACGCGATTCGAAACGCTGCCAGCATGCAAGGATTTCGTCGGTGGTCTGCACGAGTGCTTCGCCGGCCTCTGTCAATCGAATACGGCGTCCGACGGTTTCGAATAAGGGTTCGCCTACGGCGTCCGCGAGTTCGCGCAACTGCACGCTTACCGTCGGTTGCGTAACGTGTAACGACTCCGCCGCACGCGTTACCGATAGCAGCCGTGCCGTAGCCTCAAACGCCCTTAATTGTCGCGGCGTGATGCGAAGCAAACGACGGAGCAGTACATCCATAGTTTTCTCTCAATGCTTTATATAAAAACAAAGTATTTTTCTAAATATATTGTTTTGTCTAGAGTTCTGCTTGTCAAATTTTTCATCGCAAAAGGATAGTCATGAATACCCAAGCACTCGATCCAATTGACGCAAACCCGGCTCGTGCAATCACAAAAAAAACGGCGGTTACCGTGGCGTACGGCGATGGCATTGGCCCGGAAATCATGGATGCCACACTGGCCGTGCTCCGTGCTGCTGGTGCGCAGATTGACGTGGAACCTATCGAGATCGGTGAACAGATTTACCTAAACGGCAATTCAGCAGGTATCGAACCATCTGCATGGGAGAGTTTGCGCCGCACAAAAGTGTTTCTTAAAGCACCGATAACAACACCTTCGGGTAGTGGCTACAAAAGCCTGAACGTCACCGTTCGGAAAACGCTCGGGCTCTACGCTAACGTGCGCCCGTGCGTGAGCTATGCACCCTATGTGCACACCCTGCATCCGAAGATGGATATGGTGATCGTGCGTGAGAACGAAGAAGATCTCTACGCGGGCATCGAACATCGGCAAACCGATGAAGTGTTTCAATGCTTGAAACTCATCACGCGGCCCGGTTGCGAAAAAATTGTGCGCTACGCGTTCGAGTACGCACGCGCGCATGGTCGCAAGAAGGTGACGTGCATGGTGAAAGACAACATCATGAAGATGACGGATGGTCTCTTCTATCAGGTGTTCGAAGACGTCGGCGCAGAGTATCCCGAGATTCGGAAAGAGCGCTACATCATCGATATTGGCGCCGCACGCATCGCGACAAAACCGGAGCAGTTCGATGTGATCGTTACGCCAAATCTCTATGGCGATATCATCTCCGACATCGCCGCAGAAATGACCGGAAGCGTTGGGCTCGCAGGTTCGGCCAATATCGGCGAGCATGTCGCGATGTTCGAAGCGATTCACGGTAGCGCACCCGACATTGCCGGTCGTGGCATCGCGAATCCGAGTGGTTTACTTTTAGCCGCTGTGATGATGCTCGTTCACATTCGTCAAGCGGACATTGCAACCAAAATTCACAATGCATGGCTGCGCGCACTCGAAGATGGCATTCATACCGAAGACCTAAAGAGCGAGCGCACGCAGTCGACCGTATCGACCAGCGGCTTCGCGCATGCTGTCATCGCTCGGTTGGGGCAGGTACCGCGGCACTTCTCCGCAATTCACTACGAAAATCCTGCGGCGAGGAAGGACGCTACTGCACTCAAGCCTTACGCTCGCGCGATGCCCGCGAAGAAGCACATCGTCGGCGTCGATGTGTTCTTGCACGATACTACGCACACAGCGGACGAACTCGGTCGCGCATTGACGTCGCTCGGTAGCGAATCGCTCAAGCTGCAAATGATCACCAATCGCGGTGTGAAAGTGTTTCCAGACGGATTCCCGGAAACCTTTTGCACCGATCATTGGCGCTGTCGTTTCGTGTCGAAAAGCGATACCGAGTTTGTGAACCACTCTCACATCATCGAAATTCTGCAACGCGTCACCAATGCGGGGTTCGATGTCATAAAGACCGAGAACCTTTGCACCTTTGATGGCGAACGCGGCTTCGCGCTTGGTCAGGGTCAATAGCGCGCTTGGTGCGAAATGCGCAAACTAAGTTAAGCGATCTCTCCTACGCTATGTCTCGTGATAGTGGCATGAGAGCAATTTGGTCGAACGCTCGAAACATTGCGAACTCTCGGCACTATCGACACCCCATCATCGATAGGAGAAACCGTATGAAATGCACCCAGTTCTATCCCGTACTGATGACCGACCGCGTCGGCGAAACCGCCGATTTCTACACTGCACACTTTCGCTTCAAGCTACTGTTTGAAAGCGATTGGTACGTTCACCTTCAATCCAGCGAAGATAAAAACGTCAATCTAGCGATTCTGCAACGCGACCATCCTACGATCCCAAGCGCGCGCCGAGGCATGCAAGCGACAGGCACGCTAATCAATTTCGAAGTCGCGGACGTCGATGCCGAATACGCGCGCGCGCAAAAGCAAGCGCTACCTATTCTGCTGCCGTTGAGAGACGAAGAATGGGGTCAGCGCCACTTCATCACTGAGGATCCGAACGGCGTCATGATTGATGTGATTACACCAATTGAACCTAGTGACACCTTCAAGGCACAGTACCTTTGGAACTAACGAATCCAATTGGCGGGTCATTGCTCTCTAGCGCGCGAAGCTGTCATTGCGTCGAGCGCAATAAAAATCGCAAAGAATGTTAAATCGCCTCTTTTACGCTACATACCGTCGTAGCAAAGGGAATGCGAACCATGAAAACGATCGAGACGAAACTTAAGCCGAGCACACGAGAGAGTTACAGCAGACGTATCGATCGCGTGCTCGAATATTTGGTGTCGCATCTCGACGAGCCGCTCGATATTCATCGCCTTGCGGAAGAAGCACATCTATCGGCGTATCACTTTCATCGCGTGTATGTTGCGATGATCGGAGAGACGCTCGCGGAGACGCTTCGCCGCAGGCGGCTGCATATGGCAGCAGTGTCGTTGATCTCGTCGTCGTTACCAGTCGCAAAGATTGCAACTCATGCGAGCTACGCGAGCGTGCAAGCGTTCACGCGCGCGTTTCGCGAGGCCTATGGCATCGCACCCGCGCAATACCGTTTGCATGGCAAATTGTCCGCCGCGCTACGACATGCTTCTCAACCAATATCCAAGGAGAAAACCATGTTTAACTTAACCGACGTTGCCATCAAAATGCTGCCGAAAGTTCGTGTCGCCGCACTCGAACATCGCGGTGACTATCAACAGATTGGTCATAGCTTCGAAAAGGTCGCTGCATGGGCTGCGGGTAAAGGGTTCTTGCACGACAAGATTCGGTCGTTCGGTATCTACTACGACGACCCGATATCGAAACCGAAGAACGAATTGCTCAGCGAGGCTTGCATTGAAGCGCCGGAAAATATCGCTGGCGATAACAATGTACGAATGCTGGAAGTACCCGGTGGCAAATGCGCCGTGTTTGAGTTCACAGGATCCTACGCGGAACTTGAAAAACCGTGGCGCTGGGTCTATGACACGTGGTTGCCCCAAAGCGGTGAAGAGCCGCGCGACGCACCACCGTATGAAGAATATTTAAACGACGCGCGTTTCACGCCGCCGTCACAGTTAAAAACGGCAATCTGCATTCCACTCAAATAGCGACAGGCTCGATTCACTCGCGGAACAGAGCGAATAAGTCGGCATTTCCTTAATACGGAAACGGTGTTCCAGGTGCCGTTCTCATGTCATTGTTGTTGTGATTCGTCTCGACGATCTGTTTGTGATTGTTCGCGATGAAGCGAACGCTATAAATTTTCTCGCCGCTCTTTACATTATCGGCGCCCGAATTAAAGTCGCACCCAAAATTCGTTTGCTGTCCAGTCGCAATCGTGCCGAGCGGTGATTGCCGCTCAATCGCATACAAACTGCCGTCGGGTTTTTGAACGTTCGCTGCACAATAGATATTCGATGCGCTCGCGTTCGCGATACCGATGTTTTTTACTTTCGCATAGAAGATGTTTTTCTGCGTCTCGCCCGCAGCAACGATGGTGAGATCGGGCAACACGCGCTTGATGGGTGCGTCGATTCGCAAGTCTCCAGGCTTTAACGTGAGACTGGGTTTTTGCTCAAGGCTCGGCTGCGCGGAGGCCGCAAAGGCAGCAATTGCAATCGGCATACCAAGCATTGCGAAGATTTTGTTTTTCATTAGGAATCTTTCAAATTAAGGATGATTCGCCGCCTTAAAAAAGCCCTGCGAAGCGTTCCTATCTTCAAAGACGCAATCCCGTGATTGCTTGCGACACATTGTTTTTGAACTAATAAACTCTAAGTATCAATTCTCAATTTTTAAGGGTGTAAATGAAATTAATATTATTTCTCAATAATTACCATTAATCGCCTTATCGCCCAATTAAATTGGGCAGTTTATTAGAAAGTTATTGATGCATTCGAGCTCGAGGAACACCCCGGTAGCGCGCCATTCAACTATCGGCGTTGTCGCGTAACGAAGAATGCCGTATGAATCACACAATGAAAACTTGGCTCATCGCACTCATCGCTGTGATCGCAATCGGTATCCTTGCTCACTTCACGCAGTGGTTCGGTTTCACGAAACCTGCGATTGAGGCGGTTCGCACCGAAGCAAATGCAAAGATTGCCGCGACCAACGCGCGCGTCGATGACAACGAGAAACGCGCAGCCGCTGTCGAGACAACTGTTAGTGCACAAGGCAAGAAGATCGAGACACTCGATGCGCGAACTACCGCAGTCGAAAACACCGTTCAAACGCAAGGCGCAAAAATCGACACGCTGGGTGCACGGGCCACAGCGGCTGAAAACGCCAATCAAGTGCAGGACAAAAAAATCGACGCGCTTCAGCAACAAACCGCTGCCAATACGCAAGATTTGAAAGAAATGAAAGCGCACATTGCCTCTGGCGGTCAAAAAACAGCGGCAGAAATGCAACTGGAACGCGATCTCGCTGATACGATGGCGAGACTGTCGGAAGTGAAAGTTGCATTTGCGGAAAGTACCGCGACTGAAGCGCGCATGCCGACCTCGAACGCACAAGCCGGCTTGCAAGCTCCTGAGAAATTCGCTGCGGGCGCGCTCAAGCGAATCGCTATCGAAAACGGTGCGATCGTTGCTTATTTCGATGCACAAAATCCCAATCCGAATCCGCGACTTAGACTCGTGCCCAGCGACGCAAGCCCCGATTTCAGTCAACCGATTCGTTGGCGCTGTCAAACCAACATGCCGGTGGCCTCACGCATGTTCAGCACTTGCGACCTGAAGACAACGCTCTAGCGTGCCTAACAAATCCATCACGCGCATCGCCTACACTCTCGGTTTCGTAAAACAAAAATAGAGAGTTCGATGGCTTCCAGTCTTTTAGCCCTCCTCGACGACATCGCAACGATCATGGATGACGTTGCCGTGATGAGCAAAGTTGCTGCCAAGAAAACCGCCGGTGTATTGGGCGACGATCTCGCGCTCAATGCACAACAAGTGTCGGGAGTGAATGCAGAGCGCGAGTTGCCCGTGGTGTGGGCAGTCGCCAAAGGCTCGTTCGTCAATAAACTGATTCTGGTGCCCGCTGCGCTATTGATTAGTGTGGTGGCGCCGTGGGCCATCATTCCGCTGTTAATGATCGGCGGATTGTTTCTCTGCTACGAAGGCTTTGAGAAAGTTGCGCATAAGCTTTTGCATTCGAAAGCCGATGATGAAAAGCACCACGCGCAAGAGCTCGCGGCGGTCGCAAATCCCGCGGTGGACATGGTCGCGTTCGAGAAAGACAAAATCAAAGGCGCGATTCGCACCGATTTCATTCTCTCGGCAGAAATCGTGGTGATTGCATTGGGAACAATGGCTACGGCAACCTTCGGTCAGAAGGTCGCGGCGTTGTCTGTGATCGCTATCGGTATGACCATCGGTGTTTACGGGCTCGTCGCGGGTATCGTCAAGCTCGACGATCTGGGCTTGCATTTGACCAAAGCCGCCGACAGTGCGCGACAAGCAATCGGTCGAGCGATTTTGTGGTTCGCTCCGCTGTTGATGAAACTGCTTTCAATCGTCGGTACCGCCGCAATGTTTTTAGTCGGTGGCAGCATCATCGTGCACGGTATTCCGTTTCTCCATCACTGGATTGAAGCACTCACGAAGAGTGGCGGATGGTTTGCAGCGATTGCGCCAACGCTCTTCGATGGACTTGTCGGTGTGATTGCAGGTGGCATTGTTGTCGGCGTGCTCGCGCTTGGAAAGAAACTCTTTGCGCACAACAAAGCGTAGTCGAACTATGCGCTATTGCGTTTCACGGCAACCGTTTGCGATATAGGATTCGACCTTCTGTTGCGTATTGCGCGAACCTGCAAGACCGATACCGTTAATCAGCGCAGTGTTCGCCATGCCACGTAAGTGACGTACGATGATGAGTACGTCATTGACATCGAAACGCCCGTTGCCGTCAATATCCAATCGCGCTTGATCTCGTTCAATGGCGTCACGTACTGCGATAGACGATGCAGCAATGTCGCTTGCTTCGTTCACCAAACCGGTGTCAACAAACCCCAACACATGCCGCATCATGGCAATGCCATCGCTCACTGCGCTCGCGCTACCGGATCGATCGACATCAAACGGACACGCATCCGATGCCGAGACAATCGGTCGCGCGCCTGGGCGCCAACGCACGGCACCGCGCTCGTAAGCGCCAATATCTGGTGCGCTACCTTGAAAGGCGTCCGTGATTCCCGCGATCGCGACACCCGCATCGAGCGCGGGCGAATCCGCGCGCAACGTGAAATCGGCATTGGCTGCATCGTTAAAACGCGGATCGGTTGCGCTTAGTAAATTGTTCGACGCGTTCGTCGTTGCGAGCGTTGCATCGCCTCTCAAGATATTGTTCTTCGCCTCCAGCTCCACATCGACAAACATATTGGTAAGAAATGTGTTGTTGTAGATACGATGAAAACCGCGTTGCGTCGTACCCAGAAAACTCGCACCATCAGCGGCGTATTCAAGCGCCCAAACGACGTTGTGGTGAACGGTGCTGTTGAAACTCTCGATATCGAAGTAAATTGCTCGCGTTCCCCAGAACGGGCTGAAACCATAGCCTTCGCGAATATGATTGTGATGAATGCTCGTGCCTCGCATATCGATGTAGCAGCAAATGTAAATCGCACCGAGATCCGTCGAAAGCATGCCGAATCGCGAAATGTCGTTGTACGCAATTTC
>JBOFBL010000755.1:0-5197 GCA_051645545.1 Casimicrobium sp.
GCGATGATCTAAGTACGAATGGATCCCCGCCTTCGCGGGGATGACAGAACAGAGCGTACCGCTACAGAAAGAACACCATGCGTACCACCTACACCGGCCTAGTCAGCAAACAACACCTCGACCAAATCGTCACCCTCACCGGCTGGGTGCATCGTCGTCGCGATCATGGCGGCGTGATCTTCGTTGATCTTCGCGATCGCGAAGGCATTGCCCAAGTCGTGATCGATCCTGATCGACCCGACGCGTTCAAACTTGCAGAGACTTTGCGCAACGAGTTCTGCATCAAAGTCATCGGCAAAGTGCGCGCGCGCCCTGAAGGTACCGAGAACAAAGACATGATCTCCGGCGAAATCGAAGTCTTCGCGCACGAGATCGAGATCTACAACGCGGCACTCACGCCACCGTTCATGATGGACGAATCAAACGTCAACGAAGAAGTTCGTTTGAAGTATCGCTACCTCGACTTGCGTCGTCCGCAAATGGCGAAGAACATCCTGCTGCGCGCGAAGGTCTCCGCCGCTGCGCGCGAGTATTTGAACGAGCGCGGCTTCGTCGATATCGAAACGCCATTCCTCTACAAGAGCACGCCCGAAGGCGCGCGCGAATTCCTCGTGCCTTCACGTATTCACGACGGTCAGTTCTACGCGTTGCCGCAATCGCCACAGCTCTTCAAACAACTTTTGATGGTCGCCGGCTTCGATCGCTACTATCAGATCGTGAAGTGCTTCCGCGATGAGGATTTGCGCGCAGACCGTCAGCCTGAATTCACGCAAATCGATATTGAAACCTCGTTCATGACGGAATTCGACGTGCAAGACATGATGGAAGGCCTCGTGCGTCATCTGTGGAAAAAAGGTCTCGGCGTTGATCTGCCGAAGTTTCCTCGTCTGCCCTATGCAGAAGCGATGGGCAAATACGGCAGCGACAAACCGGATCTTCGCGTGAAACTCGAATTCACCGAATTGACGGACGTCATGAAAACGGTCGACTTCAAAGTGTTCCGTGGCGCGGCGGACATGAAAGACGGTCGCGTCGTCGCGCTTCGCGTACCTGGCGGCGCGAAGCTCTCGCGCAAAGAAATCGATGACTACACCACGTTCGTCGCGATCTACGGCGCGAAAGGTCTCGCGTGGATCAAGGTGAACGACGTGACGAAGTTGAACGAAGAAGGCTTGCAAAGCCCGATCGTGAAATTCCTCACACCCGATTCCATCAAGGCGATCATCGAAAAGAGCGGCGCACAAAACGGCGACATCCTCTTCTTCGGTGCAGACAAAAAGAAAGTCGTCAACGACGCCATCGGCGCACTGCGCGCGAAGATCGGCCTTGAGCACGGCAAAGAACTCGGCTTCTTCGAAGCAGGCTTCAAGCCTTGCTGGGTCGTCGATTTCCCCTGCTACGAATACGACGAAGAAAACAAACGCTACGTCGCAGCCCACCATCCGTTCACGAGCCCGAAAGACGATCACTGGCCTCTGCTCGACACCGACCCATCGCAAGTGCTCGCAAAAGCCTACGACGTCGCCATGAACGGCTGGGAATTGGGCGGCGGCTCGGTGCGTATTCATCGCCCCGAACTGCAAGCCAAACAATTCGCCACGCTCGGCATCAGTGAAGAAGATCAGCGCGCCAAATTCGGCTTCTTGCTCGACGCATTGCAATACGGCGCGCCACCACACGCCGGCATCGCCTTCGGCCTAGACCGCATCGTCACCATGATGTGCGAAGCCGAATCGATCCGCGACGTGATCGCCTTCCCGAAGACGCAACGTGGGCAGGATTTGATGGTGGATGCGCCGACGCCTGTTACCGAGAAGCAGCTTCGGGAGTTGCATGTTAAGTTGCGGAATGTGCAGGTGTAACGCCAACTCGCTACCGGTGTCCCGTCTTTACACCGCGAGGGATTGACGACGTATGGTATCCGCGATTTGCGCTCGATGGAACGTGTAGCTTCTGTCGGGCGCTAGCTTCTCCGGGAGCTTCGCGGTCTCCGATCAAATCGATGCCATTTGCTTCCGCCTGCATTCGAACATAGCCTCGAAGCATGTTTTCGCGGTATACGTAATAGCCGCGCGACGTGTCCTTCCGCAATATCGCTCCGTACGTATCTTGCATCAAACTCCGAACGCGCGATGCGAATGCCTTCTGATCGATTGAAACGTCGCTAGATTGCCCCGACGAAGACGTGTCGCGTTGATGCGCGATGTGCAGGTACGACAAATACATCGATGACGCAGTTCGTTGCAAGAAGTCGGTGTCTGCGGTAGACCAGAGGACTGCTTCGTACTCTGCCCCCCTACGTAAAACAGCGCGCTCATAGGGTCTCTTCAATTCTGCGTTGATGCTCTGAATAGCTTCTCGCAGTGCGATCTGATAGTGTGACCACTCAACTTCAACGACGATGCTTGGATCTTCGAAAGCCGCCCAAAGCAGCTTCTCTGCGAGCAGGTGCACATAGTACGGGTAACCATCGCTCATTGCCGCGATCCGGATATAAATTTCTCTCGGTACCTTGACCCCAAAGTGCTTGCAGACTTGAATCAATATTTCCCATCGACTGTTCCAGGATAGCTTCGGCAACTCAATGGTTTCGAGTTGACGGTGCGCCGACGGATGGGCTCCAAGCAGTTCATCTAGCGATAGCGCAATACCGGTGAAAATGAATCGCATAGGCACGCCTTTGTCGCCGAGATGCTTCAGCAGATCAGCAAACTTCGCGCGTTCGCTTGCGTTATCAATGCGATCAAACTCGTCCACAAGCACTATCGGTCGCTCCGAATGCGCGTTCGCAACTTGACGAAGAACTTCCAGCGCATCACCCATCGTTACGATGCTGT
Source organism: Casimicrobium sp. (assembly GCA_051645545.1). Lineage (GTDB taxonomy): Bacteria > Pseudomonadota > Gammaproteobacteria > Burkholderiales > Casimicrobiaceae > Casimicrobium. The sequence goes on from JBOFBL010000755.1 coordinate 2,838, forward strand.
TTCGAAAATCAATCGCATCACGCTCTTCCTTCGCCTCGCCCTCTGCGAAGAATGTTTTTCCCTTTAGAGCAATGGTGGACTTTATCCTGTGAAGTCGATTCTGTCCTACCGCCTGACTCGCGATACTCGCGACTATCGTTTGAAACGTCTCACCGGGCGCACCAGCGACGCTAAGATGCGGTTTATCCGCGCTTTGTGCGAGAGTTGCGGCAGTCGCACCGAGTGATGATTTTCCAACGCCCCGATCGCCGAAAACAAAAATGTGCCGTCCGGGCGCATACAAAGCTTTTCGAATCCGATCGAGCTCTGCTCCCCGTCCGAAGAGAAATTCGGGACTTTGGATCGGTCGCGAGGGTGACACCTGTTCCGCAAGTGCGCTACCGAATTCGTCCTCTGTAGGGAAATTGTGGATCATACAAATATAGAGCTGTTGAGCTGTACAAATGTACATTATTTTATATGTTCGTCGCGTTTGCAACACGTCAACAGTGCATCCGTGTCTAGGAGGTCCACTCGTAGGGTGCGATCCCATCGCACCTCGTGATTGATGCGCGCGAAGCGCAGCTCTTCAATCCACGTTGGTTGGTATCAATTTGTGGTGCACTGAGATTGCACCCTACGATAATTCACGATCGATCGTGCTGAAAGCTGAAACACCGCAGCAAAATTGCGCCGCATGAATATTCCACTCACGTCCCTTCCCGATCATTCAACAATGCCGCGTTTTGGCGTCGGCACCTGGCGCATGGGCGAGCGCGCTTCGTCCGCCGCGCAGGAAGTCGAGGCGATTCAGGCGGCGATTGAGCGCGGCGTTACGCTGATCGACACGGCAGAGATGTATGGCGATGGCGGCGCGGAAAAAATCATCGCGCAGGCGATTGCGAACGCGGCGCGCGTGGCGAGCACGAGCGCAGCGACCTTGCGCGAACGGCTCTACATCGTGAGCAAGGTGTATCCGCATAATGCCTCAGAGCGTGGCATTCCTGCAGCGTGCGAGCGGAGCCTGAAGCGGCTCGGCACCGATTACATCGATGGCTACCTCTTGCACTGGCGCGGCGAGTATCCGCTTGAGGAGACGGTCGCGGCGTTCGAAGCGCTGAAAGCACAAGGCAAAATCCGCGTGTGGGGTGTGTCGAATTTCGACACGGAGGACATGAAAGAACTCGTGACCGAAACGGGCGGCGCGAACGTGGTGACCAATCAGGTGCTCTACAACCTCTCAAGGCGCGGCGTGGAATTCGATCTGTTACCGTGGCAACGCGAACGCGGAATTACGACGATGGCGTATTCGCCGATTGAACAAGCGCAGTTGCTCTCCTCCACGAAGCTCCAAGCGATTGCGCGCGACCTAGGTGCAACGCCCGTGCAACTCGCGCTCGCATGGCTCATGCGAGAACCAGATGTGATCGTGATTCCGAAAACATCGCACGTCGATCGACTGCAAGAAAATCTGGGCGCCTTCGAACTGAAACTCGATCGCGAAACGCTCGAAGCGATCGATCGCGCATTTCCGCCGCCGAAGCGACGCACGCCGCTTGAAATGCTCTAAGGCAGCGACCGGTGCAGGACGCTTCGCGCATGCCTCCTACAAACTGATTGCGCAGCATTCCAGAAAATCAATTTATCGCCAGTAAATAACGGGGCTTAGCTTATTTTTTACTATTTTTCGTAAATAGTATTTATGCCCTTTTACGCCCAACTAAATTGGGCGTTTGACGATATTTCTATAGTCGATCAAAGCGTGTAAACGTTAGCCCCCAACCTTTCCGCCACACGTATTCCCACGACTCATCGCGAGCGCCCGCGACTCGTCGCGCGCACTGCGCACGAGCTTACTTCGCCGCTTAACGTTCAGACAGTCACATAACGCCGAAGAAAGCCCGCAAAGATGAAACGAGTTGTAATCGCCATCGCAAGTAGCCTCGTACTGCTTCTCGTTGGTTGCCAACACCAGACGCAACAGACGAGTCAGCCGATCAGCAGCGAGACGATTAAGTCGCAGACCGACAGCATCTTCGAAAGACTCGTCGCGATCCGACGAGACATCCACACTCATCCCGAACTAGCAGGCAATGAAGTTCGCACTTCAGCGAAGATCGCCGCGCACCTGCGCGAGATCGGGCTTGAGGTAAAGACGGGCGACTATGGTCACAGCGTCGTCGGGATTTTGCGCGGTGCGCAACCGCGCAAAACGATCGCATGGCGAGCCGATCTCGATGCGCTGCCCGGTTTCTATCCCGACCCCGAACCATTCAGATCGCAAACGCACAATGTTCATCATGCGTGCGGGCACGATATTCACATCGCGATTGCTTTAGGCATGGCTGAGGTACTCGCGAAGCATCGGGCGTCGTTGCGCG
>JBOFBL010000756.1:0-1324 GCA_051645545.1 Casimicrobium sp.
ACCGTTGCGCGTCCATTGTTGACCGCGCCGCAGGAGATAGGGCTCCATGTTTGCTTTCGCGAGGGCACGACAATAGTCCCACGCTTCGATGCCGACCGGCACGAAACGAAGCGCTTCGTCGGAAGCATTGGCTTGCTTCAGCGCAGCGATATCGACATTGCTTACGGTTAAGTCCATGCGCCGATTATAGTTAGCACTCTTCTACAAGACTTCGGTTCGCTCTCGATGGAAAGCTCCAAACAAATTGTGACGCAACCAGCAAACGCGCCGTATTTCCCCAATGCGGGCACGGTGATGCATCAAACGCTTATTGCCGTGCGCTGGGGCGATATGGATGCGTTCAATCATGTAAACAATACGGTGTACTTTCGTTTCATGGAGCAATGTCGCATGGAATGGTTCGAAAAAATCGGCATCGACGTGCCGAAACTAGAGAACATCGACATCGTTCCGAATTTAGTCGGCGCCGATTGTCGATTCATTCGCGCGATCACCTACCCGGCGACGGCGCGAGTGACGATTGCAATTGGCGATGTCGGACTGAAGGTCGTACAGACGCTGCACGAAATTTGGGTGGACGACGCGTTGCATGCGGTGGGCGATTGCAAACTGATTTGGATGAGTCGATTAACCAATCGTTCGGTTGCGTTACCCGATGAGGTGCGTGCGAAGCTCGTTTTGAAAGCTTGAAGGGTGTGGCTATGCACTACCCGAACGCGGGCGTAGCGCCGGGATCGACGTGTTCGGGTCGGTCGGTACTGGTGTTCGTGCGGCATTCATGACCATCGAGAGCAGGGCGTAGTAACCACAAAGCCCCACCAAGTCCATCGTGCCATGTTCGCCGAACGCAGTGATCGCGCGGAACCAGGTTGCGTCCGATACCTGCTGTGTGCGATGCAATTCATCGCAAAACGCAAAAACGATTGCTTCATCGTCGAGCTCGAATGTCGGTTGTCGATCTTCGATCAAGGCATCGATCACGTGTCGCGCAATGCCTTCGCGCAAAGCGATTGGTGCGTGAATCGCCCATTCGACCGGTTGTGTCCACGCTCTTGCAGTGGCCAAAATCGCGAGTTCGGAGAGCCGCAGCGGTAGCGCACTGCGATAGCGCAGATATTCGCCCATGCGTTGCGCATGTCCCATCAACTCAGGGCTGCGCAGCAGTGGCACAAACGGTGAAATGAGCGCCCCGCGCGGCCCCTTGATGACAGCTTCGGCTTCAACGCGCTGCGCTTTGCTCCACTGCGATGGCGGCAGCGGTGGCAGGCGATCGTTGCTCATGCGGCAATCGCCTCGCGTGCGAGAACCTGCGAGATCGAATCGG
>JBOFBL010000757.1:0-12631 GCA_051645545.1 Casimicrobium sp.
GTATCGATGATTTTTAAGCATACATCGAACCGCAGTTTGGTGCGGCTTCGAATCGGCTAATTCGGACACTTTCTGATACGTGTTGCGCATCAATCGGCTGTATGACCAGAAATAGTCCCGCGTTAACGATGAAAGTGGCGGCGTAGGACGAACCGAACTGGCCAACGCGGGATCCTCTGAATTTTAGGTACGAGGCGTGTTGAGAGTTATCCGCCGTACGTGCGAAACGCCCCCACAGAGAGAGCACTCGTACGCGACGCGGATAGCGTCACGCCTTCAACCCCATACCAGTTTCTACTTATCTTTCGGGGAAATATGTCTAGAAAAGCGAGGCCACTTCTACTTGCGTTATGGCGCTAGCCAAGTGCGCCGCCAACTTGAAGACACAAAATCGAAGGGGCCGTGTTAGTGACCCCGATTAGCCGCTTCGAGCAGTCACCTAGTACCCCGCAGACATTTGGCGCTCGTGTAGTGCGACCAGGAGTGGAGCGCTGTATTGATACTCGTTGCGCATCTATCGCTGAACAATCAGCCGCGAACGCGCTGCGATCGATAGAGTTTCGAGCTACCTTTCGGTCATGCCTAGGTGGCTTGGGCTCTCCAATAACCAAGACCAATGGTGTCTTGCGCCATTGAAAAGTGAAGATCAAATGAGTTTGCGCCTGAATATACGTCGACTGCTACGCGGATCGTTGCGCTTCGTGCCTACCAGCTTGAGACATGCCATGCTTCGGCGCGCAATACGTCCACCGCAGCGGGTCTCCGACAACTACGAGATAAAAATAGTTGATACGGTCGAAGAGTGCGAAGCGGCGTTTCGGTTGCTCCATGAAGCTTACGCCGAGCTAGGATATGTCAAACCCTGCGCTTCGCGAATGCGAATAACGCGCTTCCACTTACTGCCCACCACGACCATAGTTGTCGCCAAATTCAAGGGCGTGGTGATTGGCACCATCTCCATCATGAAAGACAGTCCGATAGGTCTTCCAACGGATGAGGTACTGAGCCTTGATTTCCTTCGCGCGAACGGTGCGCGCATCGCGGAAGGCTCTAGTCTCGCGGTTGCCCCGCGGCATCGCAACGGGCAGGTAATGTTTCTTCTCATGCGCTACATGTACCACTACTTGTCGACACATTGCGGCGCAAGATATCTAGTAGTCACCGTAAACCCGCGTCACGAAGACTTTTATGCTGGACTTCTGCTGTTCAAAAAGTTTCGGCGCGACGTCGTCAAAGGTTATTCTTTCGTCAATGGTGCCGATGCTGTGCCCATGTTGCTCGATTTACAAACCGCTCGTACACGTTACCGCGAGACCTACTCTCGTCGAGACAGCGCGCTGAGCGTTTATGACTTCATGGTCATATGCGATCTTCCGCAATTGGTATTTCCGCCAAAGGAACAGCGGTTCGCTAATCACGGTAGTTTCCGATCTGATTGGTTGGCGAAATTTGCGTCGAATGATTCGGTTCGCGCCTTTGTCTCAGACCCAAAGGCCGAAACGCTGCTTCGAGTGTGCTACACAAACCCAGAATCTTCAGATCTATTGTCTATTACGGATCTGATCTTGGCCGATGTACGGCTCAGTGAATTCTGGGCAATAAACTGCTACGGTATGTTGTTTATTGGCGATGCGGTGCGTAATGTTTTCGTGTGTCGGGTTTATAGCGCCTTTGACCACTACGTCGAGTTGCAGATCGAATCGCAATCGCAAACTTACCCCCATAGCGCGACGCTTTCGATTGGCCATGGTCTTACGGCCAACGTGATATTCGATTGCTTGCTTTCAAACGCGCGCGTGCGTTATCGGGTCGTCGCTCTCAGCACTATGTGGCTCGCTTTCGTGAATTCGATACGACGACGGAACGTCGAAGGTAGCTCATTCTCTTCCGACCCTCTGCCGAACGGTTTTTACTTTACGCGTGAGCTCAAAGCCCTACAAAGTCGAGGTCATGACGCAAATAGCACCGTAGCGCACGGTAGCGACACCAACAGCCGTGCTGCGTGATTCGCAACATGTTGCGTTCCTGGGGTCGACCCGACAAACCTTGAGGCGTAACGCAGGCAACACACAAACCTCAAAGCCAGAAGCATGATCAGAAAGAGATAGATAGATAAATGGATTCAACGACGCGAGCATTCAAGACATCAAATCAATCGGTCGAGCTTCAAGTTCAGAGGCTGTCAGAGATAAATACGATCCAGGGCATTTTCTGGATCGCTACGCAATGGTTAATCATTGCTGCTAGCGTCTGTGTTTGTTGGTTTGGATTTCAATGGGTATGTGGCGGAGAGTTTCACTGTTTAGCAGACCCAACCCGAACTCTTGGGCTCATCGCGCTTGCTGGACTTTTCTTGGTTTCTATTCTCGTGATTTCGACACGTCAGCACGCTCTAGGCATACTCGTGCACGACGCAACGCACTTTCGTGTCTGTAAGAATAAAAGACTCAATGACATTATTGTCGATTGGACGTGTGCCTTTCCGATTGGGTTTTGTGTCGCGCTTTATCGTGCGGAACACCTGGATCATCATCGTTTTTTGAGCACTGAACGAGATCCGTACTGGGCAGTTTGGATGAATCACAAAGACTGGTCGAGTTGGCCAAAAACGCGCCTCAGACTCATTGCGATCTTACTCAAAGACGTTGCGACACTCAACGGTAGGCATTGGTTGCAAGTAATCGGCCCATGGTCACCTTGGACCCATTTGCTTTCGAACAAAGGACGGAATCGAGGTTTCGGGATACGCGAGAAAGCATCGTTTTTGTGTTTCGTTGCTTTTTTTACTGCCGCTTTGATACTCGTTGATGGCGCACTACTGATCTTTTTTTCTTGTTGGCTTTTTCCGGCCGTTAGTCTAGTAAACCCCGCAGTTCGGCTCAGATCTATCGCCGAGCATCTTGCGTTAAGCGGTCGGAAATCATGTGAGTTAACGCGCCACGTCAATGCGAATTGGTTAGAACGTACGCTAGTTGCGCCGCTGTCAATAAACTACCATCTGGCACATCATCTTTATCCAAACGTACCTCACTATCGATTAAAAGCATTGCATTCGGTTCTGTTGGATATCCCAGACTACGCGGCGGCCTGTGACCGTGTCGACAGTTATTTGTTCGGGAGCAATTCGCTATGGCGGCAGTTGTGCGCACGTCGGACGCACTGCTCACTTGCCGCTTTGCCTAGCGACGAACCAAGATCGAGACCGGTGCTCTCCAACCATGAGCGCTAGATTCGATAAAGTAGTATTTGACTAAAAGCACGCAAACGAAGCACTCTTCGCCGCCGCGCGGCACATGCTTCTCGAACTGCGTTGACGCCGTCTAACATCCAGGGGGCATACGCTATTGTGCGAGAGTCACACCAAACGTCGCGTCGCCACTACACGGAGTCACTGCCGTTAGCCGAATACGTCGCTGATCTACCGGTAAAGTTCTCCAGGTTGGAGGAGCAAGTGTGGAGACGGCAATCGAGAAAGGAACGCCATCGCGTAGCTGCAGCGGTAATGCCTGTACGTCAAGTGGCGTCTCATCCAACCACGGCGCGCCGGTCGCCATGGCGGTAACGTCGCGCAGTCCGAACAGGGGATTGAATTGGACTGTTTTCAATGAGCGATCCTCGTCAAGAAAATCCACTCGTACCCGAATTTGTAACGCTTTTCCGTCCTGAACACCTCTGCGTGCGGTAAGTACGAAATCCAAGTCGGCGAGTTGCTCCGAAGTCGCCGCCAAGGTCACTGCACCAACCGACTGCGCGGTTGACGCGACTTCGTCGGTAACGGGCATGATTGCACCGCTCAAAGCGTCGACCTGTACGGCGTCGCGCATCCCACACGATAGCCAAATCGTCGAATTGGTCACATCGTATTGTGCTGCGCTGGCAGGCATCCAAGCGTCGCGCCCGTCACTGACTTGCGGTCCGCTACGGAAATACATCGCATCCGAGCGTGCCAGTCTCCAGTGCTTGAGTCCGACAGGCGCCAAGGCTACGCCCGAAGACATCATCGCAACGGCGTACGGCGGCAAGGTTAACACTGAGCTATAGCCGCCAGAAGCTTGTCGACGAAGAGCAGCGACGTATTCGGGTTGCAGCGCATCGTTGGTAATCATCTTTACCACGAAGCCCTCCCTCAATGCGGCCAGCGACGGGCTCAACATTTTTAGATTAACCGCTTGCGTAAGCTCCGTACGATTCCAAATCAAGATCGTTGCGTGGTTGCCTTGTTCGGACGAACCGCCCACGCTTTCGCTCGAAGCAATCGCTCGAACGGCACTGTTGTTGTAACTATCGTTGACGACTCGGCGCTGCATCGCCGGCATTTGGTTGTAGAACTCGAAGAGCGGTACGGTCAGTGGCATCGATTGCGCTTTGCTCGATCTTAACGCGAAGGGGCTCGGTAGGAAGTAACTAAGATCCGACTGATTCTGTAGGTAGGCGAGTTCGTCGAGAAAGCGCACAAACCTTGACGACTCCGAATACAAGCGAGGCTCGTTGAATTCTTCGCTACCGAAGTCGTATGCATACTCGTTGATTAAGATAGATGTTGCATCGAAGCGATTCGGTGCGTTTGTGTTACTTAAGGCAGACCTAGCGTCGTTTATCGCTCTTGCCGACGCGACCCTTCCTAGATAGTTTTGAATCGTGAAATGATCAACGGGCGTGCGGCGCTGTTTGCCGCGCTCGGTTGACTCAAGGATGCGGGCCATAAAGTGGTACTGTGAGGGAAGCTTTTCTTCCTCGAACGGAACGCCGAAAGCGCCGCGACCGTCGTTTTGTTGACAGCAAGCAATCATCCTGTCTGGGTTTTCGCTTCGCATTGTTAGTGCGAGTTGACGATAAAAGCTCGCATAGGCGACTAAATTTGCGACTCGATCCACCGCTGTGGGTGTGCCCGGGTTCCGGGGATTGTCGGGACCACGCAATCCTAGCGTGTGGTCTGGCTCTTGCCAGAATCCCCAAATTGTCGCCAATCGAGTTTGGCTCTTGTCAAGTAATCCGGCAAAGCTCGTGATTGCGCGCGCGTAGCTTTTTTGATTCGCTTCACCCATGGGGAGTGGATAGAAATTACCATTAACCGACGCGATGGTTTTCTCGACTTCGAATACTGGCAATCCGCTCAAGCTCAGCGGTGTCGTGGGCGTACCTGCAAGTTGAAAGAAATTGATCTGTTCCCCCGCGTTCAAGCGACTTCTTAAGGCCTGGAGATTGCTATTGTCAGCCCTCACATCAATTCGATTTGAGCTACCGTTTCGCAGAAACGCTGATGGATTGTCCAATGTCGATGTGCTCGGTGCGCTTTTTCCCGCACGGTTTGGTTCGTACAACCCCGAAACCATTGGTAACCCTAGCGCCGCAGCGAGCTCCGTCTCCGTGAGGGCTCGCGGACTCGCGTCGCTCCAGTCTGCGTTGACGCCCATCTTCTTTGTCAGCGCCGGAAACGCGACCGTGCCGAAGTCGACGGTCAAATTAACAATGGTGGCATCGCTTGCTATTGTTTGAGGGATCGGAGTTTGTGCGCCAACAGCACTGATCCCCGACGCACCCAGTACTGCGAGTACCGCTGCGCGGGAGCCAATAGTATCGAAGACGGGACACCTCAATTCGCAAGCAGCGCGAATATTCGAGATTAACAACTTAAGTCGCATAGAACCCTTCGGTTATGTAAACGCATTGTGCCCGCAAGACGCTTAGTGTCCCAGTGCTTTGGGCCTACAACGCCAACCGTGCCACAACCACTCATTGCGATCGAGCGACAGTAACTAATACAAAGTCGTGCAGCGCTTCGTACCATTTGAGCTGGTGTAGCACCAGCGACTGCTTTCCTTCAATTGTGGTTGCAAAACAGGCAGCCTAGTGAACGTAGCGCGTACATCCAAATACTTGGTGGCAGTACCAGCTTCTTTGCACCATGCGTAGTAGTCGTCAGCGCGTGCAATACATGCTTGAGGAGACTTGTCCGCCCCAAAATAGCCGTCATTCCTGATTGTTAAACCCCCGACTGATCCAAGACGAGCACAACCTAATGCGATGATCGTGCAGCCTGGTCCTTTTGCAAAATAGGAACTAGCTCGCTCAACGCCGTTAGAGTGAAAAGTAGCGTCCGCGCCGTACAGGCCGCTGGGTGTGCCGCACCACTGCGTGTACTCGTCAGCTCGGCGCAAGCACGCTTGTTGATTGGTGCCCGCCGAAAAATAGGTGTCGGGGAATTGCGTGTCATTTAAGCTCGGCTTCGCGGGGCATACGCCGACAGTCACAGCACAACCGTTGCTCATCCAGTCCCAGCGCCAAATGTCCCTTGGCTCATTGCTGCTACCATAATTCGCATATGGCGTTCCCACAGTGACAGCCGTTACGATTTGGTTGTCTGGAATTCCGCACCACTCGCCATAGTCGCGTGCGCGTACTCGACATTTGAGCGTACTTGTTGCTGAGCCTTCGTGGTTATCCCACACAGGAAACACGACATTTGGATGCCTCGTACACGGGTGCGTACTTTCAATCCGACAAGCCTGAACATTGCCGTCAACTCTGTAAAATCTTTCATCATCGGGGTCTAGCCAAACAGCCCAAATCGGCAGACTGGTCAGCGATAAGACAAGTGCCATAACAGAAGAACTAGCGTTAATAAACCTCATGTGTGGTCTCCTAAAAATCAGACATGCCAAGCTGATTAGCCTAGTCTGCTGAACGATAAGAAGTATGGATCGCTACGCGCGGATTTCTAATCGATTGCAGCACGCAGCGAGGTCATTGATTCGCAGGAAGCATCAATACAGCATGTGAGTTCAATTGCCTTGCGTTTTCTCGATCATCGAGGTGCGACAATGCAAGTGTTCGTAGCACAAGGCGAATAGCGGTCGAGATCGGTTGCACGTTCTCGCCTCAGCAAGCGCTCGGTGGGGTGGCCTGAATGAAGTGTCGCTAGGCGTACACGATCAATCCTCGTTTAAGTGTCTATGTAGCGCAAATATCAATGTTGATTGCTTTTTGCTTAACCGGTTTTGTTGAGTATGCAGTGATCCGTTTCGGCGACGCGCATTGGCGAAACCGTCTTCGCGTCTGGGCTGCGCAAGAGCGTTTGATTCTGCTAGATTTTCGTGCTGCGCGCTGTTTCACGGAAGGCCGAAAACGAAGCGAACCAGAGCACCAGTTTTGTTTGCGCGTTAAAGTGCAAGATCGATTCGGAAAGACGAAGCAGGGGTGGCTTGTTTACAGGCTTAGGCATCCCCTGTTTAGCCGCTCTCATGAATCGATCCGTGTGCTTTGGGATCAATGAGCGCTATAACAAGGTTGCATATGAACGCACGTCGATTTCCTGTCATTCTTTTTCGAAGCGCTGCGCTTGTTTCTTGTGGCGTGTTGATTTCGATCGCGCGCTTGGTCGAACTCTCTGCGGAGATCCTAGCAATCGCGATGTGCGCCCCGTCGCACTTAGGCGCGATATCACGTACGTCAGGGTTCGCTACCAAGCTGACGCTCAAGAGTGGGTGCGAGAAATGGCGTATGACTCTCGCAGATGGGTGAATTTGAAGGATGCGAAAATCGGCGATCGAATCAGGCTCTCCGAACCGCCACGCGAACCACAAAACTTTTCTCTCACTGCTTATCGACGACGCGACAAGGTCGGTGCGATATTCGTGCCTATAGGCTCTTGCGCATGTTTAGCTTATCTTTAGTGGTCAGCTTTGATACGCACAAAGAAGTAGGACTGCCAAATTTGGCGAATCTAAGTCCGACAATTTACGCTATCAATCCCAGGGATACGAGCTAAACCAAACTCAGTCATCCAAGCGCCTCCCGGATCCACGCACGAACACTCGGAAATTCAGCAACTAAATCGGCGAGCAATGTCTCAACCGATACTGCTTCACGTGTTGATTCGTCGGCGAGATTCGCTCGCTCTTTATTTGCGAATGTCTCGATCAGCGCCATATGCCAAGCTACGACATCCTCGTAGTACCGAGATACGTCATCGTAGCGCTCAAAACAAGGTACTGCATCGAAAAGTACACCCGGTAGGTATCGAGACGATGCCGGGCGACGCAGTAGTAATGAGCGCTGCACAAATGCTGGCATCGATAAGCGCGTTGCGCGATCAAGCGCGGGGAACTGTGCGATGACATTAAGCACAATGCTGTCATCACGTAGCGCATCGCGACGGCGGCCACTAAAAAATGTGCCGCTTCGCGCTCGACGATCCTGAGCCCCCGAAGGAGCAAATGCGTTAGTTGCAGTCGGGCTTGCTGCGCTTGTCGATGGCAAGCGTGCCGTACCGCCTGTGCTTCTAAATGCAGCGGCACCGATTCGATAGTTTTGTGATTTGTTTACGAACGATACTGCCGGCGAGAACTCGGAACCGTTCGATGGGTTAGGTGTAGAACTCAATCGTGAATACGCGGAGTTTGGCGAGTGATTACCGATCGCGGTGAGACGAGATCGCGAAACACCGCCGGCGCGTTGCGACGGAGGACTCTGCGCAATTGATCGCGATTCCGGTACCGATGATGGAGCCACTGTGACCGGCGGTGCGCTGAAATTCGATGCGCCCATGGCGTGGCCCACGTGGGTTCGATGAAACTTAGAAGACTTAACGAGTCGATGAGCGTAGGTATTGGCATAAACCGTCTCAGTCGGGGATGTGTTTGGTGTGCTCAGCAATACGCTGCTCTGCGGCGTAGTGCAGATTGATACATGTATGGGTAAATTCGCTGCGCGCCAATGCTTCGCAAGCGAGTCAACAGTTTTTCTGCCGTTTGACGCGCTCTCAGCGCGATCGTCGTTGAGTTGTGCGTATTCCTCGCCGATCGCTTCCTGATCCTCTGCGAGCGAGTTGGTTTGGCTAATTCTGCTCGCACCAGGCTGCGCGCTCGTAGAGGAGGCTGTGCCACTAGACGAACGTTGTGCGGGCTTACTCGGGGTTAGACGCAGCTTCGGCCCTTGAGTCGCTGACTTCGAGGGCTCCGATGGCGCCGCCTCAGCTTGCTGAGTTGGCGCGCGTAGCGGCGGTCTCGGTACGGCGTCAGTCATTGGTCTTCAGATACCAAAGCTGCGCTGGAACAAAGAATCAGCTTGAAAATAATTTTTTGCACTAAACGCGGTGATTTTCATTGCAGAGCTTTCTTCGCTGTTTCCAATTCTCGTTTCAGCTCAAGCAGTTCTGACATATCAATTTTTGTGATGCCAGGGTTATTCCGCGCGAAACTATGGACTTCTTGATAAGGATCGGCTGGTGTGCCGAAATTGATGCCAATATAGTTTTCGCGGACAGATGCATTTGCAAGTAAAAGTTGGAGCGCGACTATGCTCGCCATATCAACTGGTAATCCCTCGCTTTGGGTAAACAACTGTTTTTCGAGTGAATCGGAAAAGCGCTCAAGCGCACGCGTCCGTTGCTCGCCCAATTTGACCGATACCAATCCATACGCATCGGTGCTAATCTCAATTGGCGTGGAGTACGCTTCAAAAGCCGCAGTCAGCTCTGACTTAAGTTGTGCTAATTCTGCCGTATCAAAATGCGCAAGGAACCCAGCACTCTTCATCGTTTGCCAGAGCAAAGCTACAACGTAAGCTGGACGCTCCTCTATCGGGATAACCGAGAGTTCTTCTGCCCAATTCTCGATCGTTCTTTGCAGTCGGCCTCTAACGCGTGTTCGATCCGTTTGCATAAACAGATTCTGTGTAGGGTTGAGCAGTTCGCGCCACAAATTCACTAGCAGCTGTTCGCGCTCTTCGGGTGCGGTGTCTGGGTCGAAGTATTTCTCTGAAAGATTTGCGATCAAGGTGTTTTCTCGTCTACTACCTGATGCGACAGGATCGCCCGCATTTTCTTGCACTTCCGAGATTCCGTAGTAACCCACCATGTGCATCAGATCGTGAAGGCTAGCTGGTTTTTTGAGGTTGCATATCACTGAGATCATGTCAGCGAGATCGAAAACCGTGAGTGCCGCACTGTTTGTTTTTTGTTTCCAAGTCTCGACGAACGCTTCGAAAGAGCCTGCTAACACATAATCGTTGACAGCTTCAGTCATGCTGTATCCCTTATGTCGTCGGTCGAATCGGGATTGTGCTGACTGGGCTTCGACGGTTAAATCCGTTTGATCGATGGCTACCGAACCATTGCTATCGAATTCCAAGTGTGACGGATCGTTGAGTTTGGACTTCCAATCGGTACGGCTAGGACTTAGATTGTCCGAGCCCATAGCTTCCACGTTGCTTGAGAGCGTTTTGTCGTTCGTAGAGTTGTCCCCGGCAGTTCTCTTTCGCGCAATGACATGAAACTGATCGAGTGTGCCAGTTTGGCCGCTGGTAAACGTTGTTGTTGTGCGTTCGCGTTCAATCGATACGATTTCTAACCCTTCGTTTTCTAAAAGAGCACGAACATCTGCTTCTGAGTAAGTTGTGATACCTGCCGTGTCGCGCAGATGGTGATCAGGACCGAAAATAGTGATTCCAAAGGTGCCGTTCGGCGACATGGCCTCGGTTGTTTTATGCACAACGTTCGCGGCATCCTCGTGCGAGATAAACGAAAGACTGCTCGACCACACCACATCGATGCCGTTCGGTAAGTCCGCATTTTCGAAACTCGAAGTTACGGTGGTGACTCGGTTACTAAGCTCGTTGGCGTCCTTGCCTTTTTCCTTTGCGCGTTTCTCAATCGCTTTGGGCACAAAATACCGCGAAGCGGGATCACTATCAATCGATATGACCTCAGCGTTCAGATTGTCTGCAAACATCGCAACGTTGTAACCTGCAGCGCCGCCGAGAACGACAACCGTATCCACCTCGCTCACTAGACTATTTTGTAATACATAATTTGAAACTTTTACGGCAACCGGTTCAGGCGGGTTCTGCCATGTTTGTTTGTAAAAGTCGTGCCAGACTGAACCCCCTGAAATGATCGCTTCGACTTCTTTACCGCCCAGTTCGATCGGTCCTTTGTAATAGAAGTATGTGTTCTGACTTTCTTTGGCGAGGTCAAGGCGTGCATCCGCTAGCGACGCGTATTTGCTTGACACATCTATTGCGTTGTTTCGCACATCCGCGCCGGAGACATCGAGGGTAACGGTTTGGGTGCCGTACACCTCGCTTTGCACAAGCTCACCATCGCTCTGCAGCGTAGATGTCGAATTGGATTCGTGCGCTACGTCGCTATTTTTTGTGGGCGTCGTCGTGTTGTTGATGTCACCGTTTAATGGCACGGTCGTTGGTAGTGGCGCGATCACTATACGGCCGAAGGAAGTAAGCGGCAGAACTTCAAAAACTCTTTGTAGCGCCTGTGAAGCTATGAGCCCATGTTTGACATCAAAGTTTTGATTCGTGTCGGGTGCTCGCATTGACTCGAATCGATCAAAGTGAGTCAGAGTGAGCCCTAACTCCGAAAGAATTTTTTGAGCGTCTGTCGATGCACTGTTTGCAAAACTAGGGTACTTTCCCTTGATGTTTTTTGCGTTGAATGCGAGCAAATTGAGTGCCCGATCTTTCTCCGCTTGAGTTAATTTCTCCCAGCGAGAACCTTCGAGAGACAGCCGGACCATGCTGCCGTTCATGAGCACGTAGGCATCTGAATCTTTTTGTAGCGCGACGATCACGTCAGCCAACGAAAAACCGATTTGAGCGCCGTCAGCGCTAGCAAAGGGGTGGGTGTGAATATAGGCAACTAGTTCGTTTGACTGGGGCAGCGTGCCTGGATCGACCGATCTCGGTAGCCCCAAATTTGGCATGGTGACGTAGAACTTGCCGTCGTTTTCGTTACGTACGATCAATGCGCCGAATTCGAGTGCGTCTGTAATCGTTAGTGAGGAGAAATTCTCATTGGCTCTATAAACGAGATCGTAAGCGGTCGCGGCCGCTTGGTCTGGAGTGTCAAATGCGGTACGTGTTAGTTGGGTGAGTTCTGGCCGCAGCGGCAAAAAAGCATGTAGCGCCAATATTTGCTGGATCGTATAGCCTTCCTCTAGAAGCTTTTCGAAGGCTGCCTTGTTTTCAAGAGGGGAGCGATAGCTCTCGTCAAAGTAGTTTGACGGAAACGATCGCGTTTTTGCTTGTCCCGTCGAATCTCCTACGCTGTTGTTCGCTGAGCTGGTGCTTGGATCTTCGACTGCGGCAGTGTCGTCACCTATGTTTTCGCTAGGTTCGGTCGGGTTTTGCGTGTTGTTGTTCGCGCTATTGTTTTGATTGGTGGTAGGGGGAGTGTTGTCGTTGGTTTCGGTGGGTTTTTTGTTGTTGCTGCTGCGGTTGGGCGTGTCGTGGAAGAGCGGGGTGTGGTCTGATTCGTTCGTATAGTTTTTGGCGTTTTCGCTGAGTTCACTCAGGGTGGTAGCCTGGGTATTGTTCTTATTAGTGATGAGATCGTTCAGACGACTGATATCGCTTGCCTCGGTGCGCTCGCCACGCGTGTTTTGACGCAGCCAGCTGTTGATCGCCGCGGTGGCCTGCACGACACTCGCACCCGATTGTGTGGCCAAGGCGCGCGCGGCGGCCTCGAGCAAGATGTTTCGCTGCATGGCAGGGCTCGAGAGTACGCTAAGGAGTTGGGTCGCGCTGTAGCCCTTCGTCTCTTCAGCCAGTACATTGCGATACTCGCTGGCCACGCGCTTGCCAAACGCTGTATGACCGGCTTGCGGCAGCAGCGCAT
>JBOFBL010000758.1:0-2484 GCA_051645545.1 Casimicrobium sp.
GGTCAACGCTGCCTGCGGGTCGCGTCGATGCGTTCGACATCGACAGTGCGAATGACGGAATCGAGACGCGCTACGCCGCGCAACGCGAGGGGTTTGCGAGTGCGAAGCGTGGATTGGAGCGCAGCGGCGGACAGGCTTCTGTCGATCTTAACTATCACGTCACCGTCGCGATTTACTGCACGGTCGTTGCACGAGATTTCTTTGATTCATTCAAATAGATAAATTATCAATCGCCCTATTTAATAGGGAAAAAATTGATTTTTATATGAATATCGATAAAAACAGTAAATTCGATCATTGCCCAATTAAATTGAGCGATAAATGGGTATGTTGGAGATGTACTTCTTCGTTTGCATTTACCTCGCTAACCCTTAGTTTGATGCTGCTATCAGGCTGTGCATTGCAACCCGCCGCGAATACAAAACTCGAAGCGGCGCAAACAAGTTGGAACAACAAGACAGCGAACACAGTTGTATTGTCGACTCCGTCAGACATGTCGCATACCTCGAAGGCGACGACATGGTGGCGCGTCTTCGACGATTCGAAACTCAACGAACTCGTCGCCGACGCCGAAGCCCGTTCGCCTACGATTGCGCTCGCGCTGGCGCGCATCGAGGAAGCGCGTGCCACCGCCGATCAAGTGGACGCCGGTCACGGCCCGCGTTTGACGGGAGATGGAAGCGCTAGACGCGGCAACAATCAATCGGTCACGGGCAGTGCGCAAACAAGTTTTTCCGCAACGATCAATCTCTCCTGGGAAATCGATTTGTTCGGTCGCCTTAGACACAATGCGGCGGCGGCGAATCAGCGTTTATCAGCGCGCGAAAACGATGCAGAGAATGCTCGTCTCGCCCTCACCGCGCAGGTGGTCGACTCTGCGTTTTCTTTGCGAGCATGTAACGCGAAACTCGCCGCGAGAAAAGAAGATCTGCGCTCTCGGCAAGAAACATTGCGCTTAACCGCGCTTCGCGAATCGGTGGGTCAAGTAGCACCGATCGAAACCGCGCGAGCGAAAAGCGCCACCGTCGAATCGGCGACACAGGTCGCGAATACAGACGCGCAGTGCGCTCAACTCAAGAACGCATTGGTTTTGCTCAGCGGCTGGACGAATACGCAACTCGACAAAGCCTTCGCCCAAAACGCGTCGACGGAGAACGCGCGAAGCGTGGCAGCACCGCCGAAAAGCGAGCTCGCAGTGCCAGCAACGACGCTTCTGCAACACCCAAACGTGCGCTCCGCGCTGCGCAGCGCGGACGCTGCATTCGAAGAAATGGGCAGCGCCGAAGCCGCCCGCTATCCGAGCTTGAATTTAAGTGCGTTGCTCGGACAGTCGTGGATTCGCGCGCTGGGTCGTACGACGAACAGCGACTCATGGTCGCTCGGCGGTTCGCTGACTGGCTCACTCTTCGATGGCGGCGCAGCAAACGCCAATGTGCGCGCTTCGCGTGCACGCTATGCGCAAGCGATCGCGCAACTCGACAACACTGTGCGCTCGACGGTGCAAGAAATCGAGAATGCGCTAGTAACGCTTGCCAATGCCGAAGCGCGTGGCGAGTTGATCGGCGACGCGTTGACTGCCGCCAAGCAATTGCTCGTTGGCAGCGACGCAAGCTATCGCGCAGGTCGTATGAGCTTGTTCGAGCTTGAGGATGCACGTCGTTCATACAACAACGCTGTCGTGTCTCGCATCGATGCCGAGCGCGATCTTGCGCAAGCCTGGGTTGCCCTTGTTAAAGCCACTGGTAACGCGCTCGACATCAAAACAGTTTCACTAGGAACGCCTCGCACCTTATGAAGACAAATACTTTTTCGCTCGCGACCATGGTTGCGCTTTCAATCGCAGTCGCGCCGCTCAATGGCGATGCGCAAAGCACGTCGACCGCGACGCCAAAGGCCGCGTTAACGGTCACCACAAGCGTTGCGCAACAAGTGCAATGGCCAGTGACAATCCGTGCCTCGGGTCAGATTGCTGCTTGGCAGGAAGCGATCGTGAGTTCACGCAGCAACGGACTACCGCTAACGGCGATCAACGTAGACGTTGGGCAAATGGTGCGCAAAGGCGATGTGCTCGCGCGTTTCGACGATCGCACCGCGCGCGCTGAGCTTGCGCAAACACAAGCCAATCTCGCACAAGCGAATGCTTCGGCGAATCAGGCGAATCTCAATCGCGATCGCATGGTCGCGCTGCGCGGCACGGGTGCCGTGAGCGAGGAGAGCATCTTGCAAGCGGAAACACAGGCCGAGACCTCGCGTACGCAAGTGGCCGTTGCACAAGCTAACCTCGACGCGGCAAAAGTTAGATTGGAAAACACCTTGGTGGTCGCGCCCGACTCGGGACAAATCGCCGCGAGGAACGCAACGCTTGGGCAGGCGTTCGGGGCGAGCACCGAGTTGTTTCGACTCATCCGCCAAAATCGACTCGAATGGCGAGCCGAAGTCTCGGCCAACGAGCTGACGCGAGTCGCAGCAGGGCAAACGGCAGAA
>JBOFBL010000759.1:0-15071 GCA_051645545.1 Casimicrobium sp.
TTGCGAGAGAGAATCCATATTGAGCGTGTGGAATAGCGAAGTGATGTGAGCGTAGCGCAGCGAAGGTTTAACCACATTGGCGCAAACGCTACCAACGGTAGCTCGCCGTTCATCGCGCCATTCGACGATTCATCGCACCAAGGCGTTTGTTAAGCGGTGCAGTACAGCAGCGCAAGGATAATTAGCGCTTCTCTACGTTAATCGTGTTTCATGCTGATGAATTTATTAGCTTCTATTTCACGCCGTCGACTGGTGCTCGCCGCGCTCGCAACCTCATTTAGCTTCGCGAATGCGGGCTTTGCACAAACTGCGGACGATGTGTTTAAGCCGAACGCGAACCTTCATGTTGAGGGCATTCCGCCGATCCCTAAGTCGATTGCCGAACAACTCACCAAGTACAACGACTTTCGAGGCCATGGTTTCGCGGCGTGGCATCCTAAAAAACCGGAGATGATCGTTTTTCATCGCGAGAAAAACGCGAGCTTCGCACAGCTTTTTTGGTTGCGTTCGCCCATGGGCAAACTCGAACCGATCACGAAACACCCGGATCCACTGGGCTCAGTGACGATCGATCCAATCGATGGCAAATTCATCGTGTTCGAATCGAGTAAGGGCGGCTCGGAGGTGTATCAACTGTTTCGTCAAAGCTTCGATGGCAAAGACGCAGTACAACTCACCGATTCGAACTTCCGTCATTCGCGCGGCGCATGGCGTCGTGTCGATGGCAAATACACCGGCGAATTCATCGTTTCGAGCGTGGCGCTCGATAAAAACCTGAGTGAAGAACAGAAGAAGACGATCGGCATCACCTTTCGTTTGATGAATCCACTTGAGCCCGAGAAAGCACGCGTGATTGCCGAGCTTCCGGGCACGGGATGGTTCAACGGCGGCTTTCATCCGTCGGGTAAGCAAGTGATTCTCAATCGGTATGTGTCTGCGAACGAAAGCGAGATTTGGACGCTCGATATCGAAACCGGAAAGCGCGAACGTGTATTGCCTCTTTCCGATAGCGAGAAGAGTGTTCATCTGGGCGGTCGCTTCACGAAAGACGGCAAAGGTATCTATCTCGGGAGCGATCGCGATGGCGAATTCCGCGAGCTGATGCACTTCGATCTCGCGACGAAGAAATTTACCTCCCTCACCAAGAATCTGCCGCACGACATCGACGGTTCGTCGGAGGATGACGACGAAGACGATTCGGGGGCTCGCATGATTTACGCCCGACTTAACGTCAAAGGCCGCAGCGAGCTTCGGGCATTCGATAGCGAGACCAAAAAAGAAGTGCCGATCAAAGGCGTACCGGAAGGATCGGTCGCGAGCGTAAGCCCACGCAAAGGCGGTAACGAACTCGCTATTACCGTGACGACGGCCAGCTCGCCATCGGACATTCACGTGCTCGATGTGAAAGGCGGCAAAGCAGTGCAATGGACAAAGGCCGAGAGCGCAATGGACACGAGCGCGTTCAAATCGCAAGAGATCATCACTTGGAAGAGTTTTGATGGTCGCGAAATTTCGGGACTCATCAATCGCGCGCCTGCGAAGTTCACAGGAAAACGACCCGTACTCGTGAGTATTCACGGCGGCCCCGAAGCACAAGCGCGCATTAGTTTTCAAGGCCGCTCGAACTATTTCATCAACGAGCTTGGTATGACCATGATCCAGCCGAACGTGCGCGGCTCGTCGGGCTTTGGAAAAACTTTCCTCACCCTCGACAACGGTTTCAAGCGCGAGGATTCGGTCAAAGATATTGGCGCGCTACTTGACTGGATTGCAACGCAACCGGATCTGGATCCCACGCGGGTCGTGGTGATGGGCGGCAGCTACGGCGGCTATATGAGTCTTGCGGTCGCGACGAATTACTCCGATCGTATCGCAGGCGCGATCGATATCGTCGGTATTTCGAATTTCGTCACCTTTCTCGAAACGACGGAAAGCTATCGCCGCGATTTGCGTCGCGTTGAGTACGGCGACGAGCGCGATCCGAAAATGCGTGAGCATTTGATTGCGATTTCGCCACTCACTAATGCACACAAAATCAAGAAACCGCTATTCGTGATTCAAGGCAAGAACGATCCGCGTGTACCGGTCACCGAGGCCGAGCAAATCGTTGCTAAGGCGCGCGCAAACAAAACACCGGTCTGGTATTTGCGCGGCGAAAACGAAGGCCACGGTTTCGCGCGACGCGAAAACGCGGAATTTCAAATGGCAGCGATGGTGAAGTTTTTGCAGGAGACGGTGCTCAAATGAATGTGAGCGGTGTGGCGATCCCGCAAGACGGTCGCTGCACCCATCGATCCGCCTTATTGCTTGGCCAAATTCTTTTCATGCTGTGCAACTAACGTATCGTATCCTGCGGGGTTTAAACTCAGATACGTAAACAAGATACTCGATGGAGACACAGTTGGATAGAAGGCATTTTGTTTGTGGCTCTGCTGCATCGCTCTTTGTAACTTCGCCGTTGTTTGCTTCGTCGTCCGATGAAAAATCTTCCACCCAACCGGTCGCGAAACCACGCCATGTGATTTGCGCGCTCGGCGAATGGAAGTCTTTTCAGGCGATTGAGCCGCTCGTACAAAAATTTGGTAACGGGTTTGCGTTCGACAAGGAATACTCGGAAACCGAAGCGGATGACCGTATGGAGCGAGCTTTTCAAGCATCTGTTGATCGCGTGCGACCGAGCATGAAGTCAAGCGACTGGGAGGGAGTCGAAAACCACACTGCGGTTTTCTATGTGCTTTCACCTCTCATCGAGCGAGAGCGTTCGCTTATCGTTGCGAAGCAAGCACTCGATATGATCGAGACGCTGTTTCGCGCCGGCGCAACGGCGATCAAGACCGAAGCTGCGGGTCTCGCGCACGGTAAAGCGAGGTGGCTTGAGCTTATCGGTCAATCGCGATTGCAAGAGAGCAAGCGCTCCATGCCAGCTGTGATCGAAGCGACTGTTCGCCGACCGATTAGCACGCGAGACACGCTCTATTCTTGTGGCGCACATCTTCTCGGCGTTAGAGATGTTGAAGTTGTTGGTGCATCGCGCGAGCTCGAAGCCGTTGATGCAATAGATCGCTTGATCACGTTGCAACTCGAACTCGGGTATACCGCTGCGCTACCGAAGCAACTAACGATGCCAACAGGCGCGTTATCGGTTACGCCTAGTTCCAGCACTCACTACAAAAAAGACTCACTTCGCCACACCCCATTTGGGTACTTGCGCGTAGTCAATCGCTGACTAATTGTTTACCAAACACCTATTGCGGTAAGCTGCGCGCTTGCCTGCGGGGCCCAGCCGCGATTGGCGATCGGACTTGCTGGACTCGGGTGTAAAACGGTGCCGATCTTGAGGGTAGGGAATTCGTTTACCAGCGCCTCGCGCGCCTGCGTCTCCGCGAACTTGCCAATGCCAATGACCCATTCGGGTTCGAGCGCACGCACGCAGGCGCGCAGATGCTCGTCGCACGCAGCGTAGAGCGCTTTGGTTTCGCTTTTTGGCAATTTATCGGGCGTGACGTTGCGCGTGTTGTCGAAGAATGCGAGTGGGCAATAGTTTGCGACGAAATGATTCGCGAAGAAATCCCTCGCATCGGGAAAACGTTCTGAAAACAATGCCCACAAACGCTGCCCAGAAATTTCGGAGCGTGCACAATCGAAACCTTCAATCGGACGATGCGGATTCGGTGTCTTCGGCTGCAACACCGGCGCGACGATCTTCATCCAATCGCGCACTGCGTTGACTTCACCGAACGGTACACCCACTTGCACCATGCCGAATGGCCCTGGATTCATCCCCATGAAGATCACGCGCTTTTTGCCGCTGCCGAATTTACGCAGGTACGCCTCATGCGGCGCCCAGGCGTAGTCGAGCGGATTGAGTGTGTGCGTCACGGGCACTGAGAATTTGAGCGAATCCACGGCGTTGCTCAAAGTTTGCGCTGCGTGAATCAATGCGTGGTCGGTCATAGGTGGAGCGCTTTGTTTTTGCGGTGTGAAGCGTAACTCATGAATCGACCACGCGTTTTGATTCGAACAACGGTGTGTCTGTACCGTCTATGCAGTGGATTAGCGAGTTAAGTATCCGCCGTTCACAAAGAGCGTTTGTCCATTTACCCACTGCGATTGCGGACCTGCGAGGAAAGCAACGACGGGGGTGATGTCGGACTCTTTGCCTAGACGTCCGCTCACGCTTAAGTTCGTTGCAAAGGCAACAGACTGTGGGTTTTCAGCTTGATGGAAGAACGGATTGTCGAGTGGCCCTGGCGCCACATTGTTGACCGTGATACCGCGCTTGCCGATCTCTTTCGAGAGCATGCGCGTGAACTCTTCGCCAGGCGCTTTAGTGCCCGCGTAGAGGCTATAGCCTGGTGCCGCGCCTGCGGTGAGTGAAGTGCCGATGTTGATGATGCGGCCGTTGTCATTCATGCGGCGTGCGGCCTCTTGCATGGTGAACAGGATCGCTTTAGTGTTCGCGCGTTGGGAGCGTTCGTAGTCGGCCTCGGTGATTTCGGCCATCGGTTTCTTCACGATGTAGCCGACGGTGTTCACCAGAATGTCGATGCGACCGAAGTTGCTTTGTGCGGCATCGAATACTTTTTTCACGTTTGCGAGATCGCCTAAATCGCCTTGCACGAGTACGGCCTTTACGCCCTGCGCACGCACCAAGCGCGCGGTTTCTTCGGCTTGATCTTTGGTCTCGGCGCGGTGGTAATGCACGACGACATCGGCGCCCATCGCAGCAAGCGCGGCAGCGTAGGCGCGGCCTTGGTTGTTGCGTGCGCCGGTGACGATCGCGGCTTTGCCTTTGAGGGGTTTGTCCGTTGTCGCCGCGCCGGCAGCTGGCGATGACGTTTGGTTTTGTGCGCTCGCGGTGGTGGCGACTGCAACAGCGGCAACGCCTGCAAGCGCGGTGAGACCACCGAGAACGCGACGGCGTCCGGAGATCATTTCGTTGTTCGATTCAGTGGTGGATACGAGTGTGTTCATGATGGAGGAAGCCTTTCGGTTTGAACTGTTCGATCACACCGTGTGACCGTGAAACGAAATGTATTTTTTATAGTTAAACGGATAAATAGTCTTAAAATTAAATAATTATTCGTAAAAACATAATAATCAAGCATGGACAAACTTCGCGCAATCCAGACCTTTGCGCTCGTCGCAGAGCTTGGCAGTTTTACGAAGGCAGCCAATGCGCTGCAGCTGCCGAATGCATCGGTATCGACATTGATCGCGCAGCTTGAAGCGCAGCTACAGACAAAGTTGCTCGCGCGCACGACGCGTCGCGTGAGCTTGACCGACGATGGTGTTGCGTATCTCGAAGGTGTACGTCGTGTGCTTGCCGATTTATCGGAGCTTGATTCGACTGTAATGCGTGCAGGTGTGGCTGCACGCGGTCGATTGCGCATCGACGTGCCTGCCGCCGCGGGTCGGCATTTTTTGGCACCAGCGTTACCCGATTTCTTGGCGCGCTATCCCGAGATCGTGGTTGAGATCGGTAGCAGCGACCGACCGGTCGACTTAGTGATGGAGGGTGTCGATTGCGTAATTCGTGGCGGCACGGTACATGATGAATTGCTCGTTGCGCGGAAGCTCGGTGCGTTCGAAACGATGACCTGCGCGGCGCCCACGTATCTGAAATCTCGTGGCACGCCGAAGACACTCGAACATTTGCAAACGCAGCAGCACACCGCCGTGAATTTTTTCAGCGCGAAAACCGGGCGCGTGTTCGCCTTCGATTTCGACGATGGCAAGGGCAATGCGCAATCGATTCAGTTGCCACATCACGTCGCGGCCAACGATGCAGACACTCATGTTGCGCTTACGTGCGCGGGACTTGGCCTTGCTCAATTACCAAACACAGACTACGTACTTCGATTGATTCGCGAAAAGCAATTGGTGCGCGTGTTGCCGCAATGGCATGCGGGTGAGTTGCCGCTCTTCATCATGTATCCGCGCAATCGACATTTAAGCGCTAGGCTGCGCACGTTCGTCGACTGGACGATCGATTTGTACGGAAAGAAGTTCGCGTCGCGAGGGAGTGCAGCGTCACGTGTGTCGTAGCAACATCGGGCGTGTTTAGCAGGTGTTTGCAGAGCTTTGCGTCCTAGCGACCAGCGGAAGCGTCGTCTTAGCGCGTCAGGCGCGTCGTCCTAGCGAAGCGACGTCCTGTGGCCGAAGGCGGCATTAAGCCGCCGTCGGGCACAACACCATTTGTGTACAACGAAACAGCGCAATTGTCTTCTTCGTTTCAACATGCGACACCACAGCGTCCCACACTTGCGTCGTGCGTCCCATGTGTGCCGGGCGCGCTTCGACGTAGATCGTGCCCTCGCGCGCGGTGCCTAAATGATTGCTTTTGAGTTCGACGGTCGTAAAGTTTTCGGCACCTTCCGGCAAATGCGCGATGCAGCCGTAGCCGCACATCGTGTCGGCGAGCGCGACGACCGTAGCTGCGTGCAGAAAACCGTTTGGCGCGAGCAGTTCATCGCGCACTTTCACCTGCGCACGCATGAGCCCTTCTTCGACGGAGAGCAATTCGATGCCGATCAAGCCGGGCAAGCGGCCCACGCCGCGCTCGCGCATTGCCTCGAGCGTAAAGCCCGCTCGTAATTTCGACATTGTGTGAAGCGCCTAAAACGTGTAGCCGACGCCGATCATCAGCGCGCTATTGCCTAGGATGATGGCTTCGACGCTCACGTCTTTGTAGCGAGCGCCAAACGTCGGCAGGATCGCAGGCGCGACGCCGAATTTGTTGAACGGAATCTTGTCTTTGTATTTGCCTTTGTAGCCGTGGAGCAAACCGACGGATACCTTCGCGTACAAGTAATCGTTGAAATCCCACTGCTGCCCCCAGTAGATGTACTGCGAGGGTTGACCGAAAGAGTTCTTGAAGAACGACAGTCCAAACAGCGTTTTATCCGCGCCCCACACGCGATCATAGTTTGACTGAATCTGGAAATTCAGAAGGTGATTTCGGTTCACGTGTTCTGGATTTTTCGTCCAATGCTTGTTGTAAACCGAATACTGAAAGAAGATACGGTCGCCGTCGCGAAGCCAGGTTTCTGCGTTGCGCGCTTCGCTCGCGGCGGCTACTTGTGTTGCGGGCGCGGATTGCGCGCTCACATGCGAGCACACGAGCGCGAGAATGGCCGATAAAAATATGTATTTCAACTTCAACTCAATAGCCTTTCTTCATCGGATCTTCACTGTCGCGCTTTTCCGCTTCTTCGCGAACCTCTTGCGCTTTTTTCATCGCCTGATCGACATCGTTTTTCACTTTGTCGATTGTTTTTTCTTTGGTCGGTAGCGGCGTTGGCGGTGGATTGCTCGGCTGACATCCGATTAACGCGACACACGCTGCGAGGACGACAACAAAGAGTTGCACCGTTAGTCCCTGAAATTGTTGAACTGCAGCGGCAGCTCGGTAATGTCTTTTTCGATGAGCGCCATCGCAGCTTGCAAATCGTCTTTCTTGTTGCCGCTCACGCGAACGCTGGTGCCTTGAATCGAGCCGTTGACCTTCATCTTGCTATCTTTCAAAAGCTTCACGACTTTTTTTGCGAGCTCCGTTTCCAAGCCTTCTTTGAGCTTATCGACACGTTTCATTTTGTCGCCACCGATTTTTTCGGCTTTACCTTTTTCGATCGAACGCGAATCGATGCCGCGTTTCGCGAATTTGTTGAGCAGTACATCGTCGACTTGCCCAAGCTTGAAATCGTCGTCTGCGAAGACGGTCATCGTTTTGTCTTTTTGATTCAACTCGACGCGCGAATCGGAGCCTTTGAAATCGAAGCGAGTCGAAATTTCTTTGTTGGCTTGATCGAGTGCGTTGTTGATTTCAACCCAATCGAGTTCGGAGACGGTATCGAAGGAGGGCATGGCTTAGTTCAAGGACGAATGACGAGGGACGAATAACACAAAACTTCGCGATGTTTCGCGAGCGTTGCATGAATGTGTCGTAAGTGTAAACGCGGAGAACCTGTGGGAGCGCGCTTGCGCGCGAATAGCCGTTTGACACGTTTACCTCGGCTCGATGCAAAGCCTTCGTCGGTTACGCAGGCATTCGCGCGCCAGCGCGCTCCCACAACGCGAGGTCATTCTTTTCCGAATAAGGAATCAAATGCGTCGCCAGCGTCTGATTTCGATGATTTGGCGAGCCGCCGGCCGCTGAATTGCTCGTCGATTTTGTCTTCGAAAAACGACGAGGGCGAGGGTGAGGCCATCAATTGCCGATACAGCTCGCGCGACACGCTTTTGTATTCGTACACGTCCCCATTCGTGAATTCGATGTGCATTGTGCGGCTCGATTCATCGTAGCCAGCGGATTTGAGTTTTCCAGAGCGAAGTGGTGTACGTTCCATCGCGTGAATTTAACGCGAAACATGGGTTGCGATTCGCGTGACGGTAGGTCTTGGAATCTAGACTAACTTGTCGGTCTAACTTCCTATACTATTGGGCTACGCGTAGTTTTTTAATTTTT
The DNA here is from genome assembly GCA_051645545.1 of Casimicrobium sp. Lineage (GTDB taxonomy): Bacteria > Pseudomonadota > Gammaproteobacteria > Burkholderiales > Casimicrobiaceae > Casimicrobium. The sequence continues at coordinate 8,468 of JBOFBL010000759.1, forward strand.
TCGAAAAATAAAGAAAACTACTTGCAGACCCAATTAAATAGGGTGTTTCACGAAAATGCTGTATCGTATTCTGCACTGCGGTAGCGTGCCAGATCACCACGAACGGAAAAAATTCCACAAGCGGAAAAATTGATACTTCATCGTACTGTATCAATCGGCGATAAGTGAGGCTCGAGCCTTAGTGCCGACGATCGTGCACTGTTGCCGCGAACTCGAGGTGGAGCCGCATCCACCTCGTGGCAACCTATCGTCGCTAGGCGTTCATTAAGTCGAGGTTCTGTACATTGAAGTTTTTGAGGTTCGGAAAAATGTCTCCGATCTCAGTTTCATTCGCACCGAGCCAGCGAGAGAGCGTTGCGGTGTATGCGTCGGCGGCGATCGTCGGAATGAGTCGTCCCTGCCCAACATCGCGCGGCGCAAATTGCGATGGCCACGGAAAGTAACCGGTGTCTGCATCCCCCGCGTTTTCTGCACCGAGAATTTTTCCGCCCTTGACCTTGCCGCCCAACACGAAGCAATGACCGCCCCAACCGTGATCCGAGCCCTCGCCATTGGATTTCATCGTACGACCAAAATCGCTCATCGTCATCGTGGTTACCTGATCGGCAACGCCCATCTTCACCGTGGCGCTGTAAAACTGCGCGAGGGCTTCATCAACGTCCGTGAGCAGATCAAAATGATCACCTGCGAGCAAAGATTTTGCTCCGTTGACGCTTCCGAATTGACCGCCGTGAGTATCGAAACCACCGAGCTCAACGAAAAAGATCTGTCTGCGAACACCGAGCGCGGACCGCGCAGCGATCATCGCCGCCACGGAGTGGAGCTGAGCAGAAAGCGAATTCACAAAGGTGGGTGCGGCCGTTGTCGGGTCAGGACGCGACCAATGAATCGCATCAAGCGCGCCATTCGGATTGTTCTTCAGCGTGTAAGCGCTGCCGTTTTTCGTGTACATACTGTCGATTACGAACTGCCCGATTTCGAGCGAACTGCGCGCGGCTTTAGCGTATTGCTGCTCGAGCAGGTTTGCACGATTCGCCATAAAGTTGTCGATGAATACTTGTTGAGTGCTCATCGATCCGGCAGAACCAACCGCCGCACTCGGAATTTGCGCGACGGGGTTTGAAGTGTTGATCGCGCCGCTGGAGTAACTCATGGAGTTCACGCTGTAACCGAACGACTCCTCGCCTTTCAGGAAAACACCGCCCCTGGCGAGTGCGATTCCGACTGGCAGACGCCCCGCCGAAGAGAGCCGGAACACATCGCCAAGGCGACCGCCCCAACCCGTAATCGCAGGCTCATCAGGAAGCATTGTCCGCCAGTGCATCTGCATATCGGAGTGAGAAAAGAGCGAAGGTGGCAGTGGATGCCCGCCTGTTCGATATTGCGTGAGCGTCGTCTCATCGATCAATGGACCGCAGTTCGCAACGATGGCGAGCTTCTTTTCAGTGTTAAAAAGCGCACCGAGCTTTGTCATTGCGGGATGCAGGGCGAGCCCCGTCGTGCCTAGGCGCTGTGTCGGGGTGGCAAGCGAGTCCCATGGCAAGGCAAGTCCGTTGCTTGCAGCAAAGCCGTTTCGGGCAGCGACATAGGCGAGGTATTCGGTGCTGGTTGCGCTGCTTTGGATTGGCACCACCGTGTTGTGGCTATCGTTTCCACCCGCCAAGAAAACGCAAACGAGCGCTTTGTATCCGGTTTCGTCTGAGTTCGGGGTTATTGGCCCGGCTGCGTCCGCAACGGAAATTGAAAAAGGAATGGCGGGCATTGCCGACATCGCGGCGGAGTGTTTCAGGAATTTACGACGATCCATGATGACCCCTTTAGCGTTGGACGGCGTAATCGGCCGAATTCATAATTTGCCAAAACACTGCTTGAAAGCGCTGCTCTCGCTGATCGGCGATATTGCTTCGCGTAATCGCGTTTGCAAGCGCGACCAAGTTCGCTTTGAATGCGGGCTTCAAATTATTGGCCGTCAGTAATAGGTCGAGTTCATCCACCATCTCTTGCGGCCTGTCGGCCAAGGGATTGCTTGATCCGATGTATCGATCGTAGTTGGGCTTCCACCAATCCGCATTGTTCTCGTTTACACCCTTGTAGATCGTCGTACGTGAATAGTTTGCGAATCCCGCAATGGATGTCGCCGTCACGAGCTCGAATTCCGGCCCCACCAACGGCTCTGCTTTTCGGGTGCTGAAAGTTGCTTCGTCCATGGGGCGCGACATCGGATAGGTCAGCGGACCGAAGGGGGCGTAATCAGGTGAATAAAAATTAAACACCGACGGCGCAGTCATCGGCGATTGATTGAGTTTGTCCGGCCCGCCCGTGCCGCGATTGCTATAGAAGCCATTCTGTGAAACGGCACCAAACGCACGATGCAAGTGCACGAACTTGTTCACGGGCTCGCGCAGTTTGCCGAACCAAGGTTTCGCTGCAATGTTCACGTCTCGCGCTTCGGGGTGCAAGTAGATTGCCTTGACGACCTCGCGCATGTCACCCCGGACGTTATTCAATGAGTTGCCGGTTCCGGTAGGTGTGCGACGTCCGTTAAATACTTCGGCGACATGCTCGATATAAGCAGGCGTTGGATTGCTTGTTACCAGACGTTGAATGAGTTGCCGCGCAATGAACGGGCCGACGTTCGGATGATAGAAAACGTTATCGATGACTTTTTCGAGATCCGCTCTTGCGGCTGCAGCGACTTCGTCGCGAACTCGCGGTGACAAATGATTTTCCCCAGCTAACAATGGAGGCTGCGGGTTAGCAGCAATCACAGAATACGGACCATCAGTCTGCCCATCGACCTGCTTATATTTCATGAGCTTCTTTTCGTCACGACTATGCGGTGGGGGCAGCGATTTCAACGCATCTCGCGTGTCGCAATTCGTGGTGCTTCCTTGTGGAAACTTACGATCCGATGGGCAACGTCGGTTGCTCCAAGGCGTCATCGCCAGCGTGAAGTCTTTGTCGGGGTAGTAGTAGAACTCTGACCCGTCGGTATCGGTGGCGCTGCCCGCACCGCTGTATTGCCAGCCCGTGAGCGCTTGAGAGAAACCTTGCACGATCGATTCGTCGTACGAAGGAATAGTTTTTCGATTCGCGTCGAGTTTCGGTGTGCCGTCTTGATTGAGCATCACAGTACCTATCGAAAACAGCTGCAGCAATTCTCGGGCGTAGTTCTCATTGGGCACGTCTTGCGTGCTGCCCAACATATCGAGATATTTACCCATGGTCGGATGCAAGGTCGTGTCTTTCAACATCTTGCGAAAGTTGCCAACGGTGTTTCCGGCATGATCCCGAATTGGATTACTCACATTGTTGTGATCGGCAAACACGTTTGCGCTCAACATGTCCCAGAAACTAGGCACCGCGTAGCCCTGATCCAACAGGAAATTGTTGGCGATCGAAACCACGAGAATTTGCGAGAGCGCGTTTGTTACGCGTAGACGAAGCTGATCGTCGCCCACCATCGCAGGTCGATAGAACGTTGGGTTATTTGCTGCGTAGGGGCCGGGGACGGTATTGTCGTTCATCAGTTGCTTGGCATAGCTCGCGAACTGAGACTGTGTTTTAAGAAATTGCTCCGCGAGCCATGCGTTGGTCATCGCGACGGGTTCGCCATTCCCTAATGCAGCCACCCGTTCGATCTCGGCGAGCGTTGCGCCGTACGTGCCCTGCTGCAAAAGTCGTGCGGCGTGTCTCTTCGCATTCGCGGTTGCGGCGGGGATTACGCAGCCACCCGAAATGAAACTTGAAATGAGTGCACCCGTTTTGCGAGTTGCCGCCGCATTGAAAGTCAATCCGGCGACAAGCGCCTCATTGCGAAATCCCGCGACGTAGCGGGCGATGGCGGTTGCATCTTCTTTCGTGTAAACGCCATCGCCGTCAACATCAAGGTGCCCGAGCACTGTGCCGGTGTTGCCTTCGCCAATAAATCGCGTTGTTTCGCGCGACACACCATCGTACATCGCTGGGCCGCGCAAGCCCAACGCGAAACGTGTCATCAACATTGCATCCAAAGCAACCGTCGGAGTACGCGATGTCTGGTTCATCGCCGCGTCTCTGGAAACATCGAAGTTGCAACTGGCCGGCTGCGCGTGTGCGTTGTTGCCGAGCACACCGAGTATCGCGACGGCGCAGAGAGTTTGCACCGCTCGTTTTGTTGTGCTACTCGAGTCGATCGAGTCTGAAGTTGTCATACCAATACTCCGTGACAAAAAATTCCGGCTCGTCGCATCTTTTTCTTATTACTCGGAGTTTACTGAAATGATGTTGCACGACCAACAATGCGGATCGCTAGTTTCGCCTCACAAATCAACGCACGGCAAATGTCGCGATTACGTATAAAAAATAGAACGTTAACGATCCAAATAGCTCCCAAAGTCTTATATGAACCGAAACGTCGAGAAAAACTGCGCGCCACGAGGCAATGGCGTGTGAATGAAAATAGATCAACGCTTGTCCGTTTAATCGGCGAGACGTGTTTGTCGTCTCGCCGGATCAACGAGACTTTTACGGAGCGCTGTAATGCAGCGTTTGATCCGTTGCCAGATCGTCGAAAGACATATTTGCTGAAAGCGGGCCACCGTCTTGCCCAATACCCACGATGCCAATCGGATGACGACCACCGGTCCAGTACTGACTCGTCGCGAATCGAAGACTTGGTTTCATGCCGGCAGGATCCAGCACAGCTACGCTCAGTACATATTGGCCTTGAGGCAAATCAACGCTGAAGGTTTCGCTGAGGTTGTGCACTGCAGGCGGCACGGTCCAACCCTTTGGCTGGCTCGACCACCCTGGGCGCACAATGTTGTAAGGCCATCCGCCCGAAACGGGTTGGAACTCGGGTGCAGTCCATCCGCTTCCGGGTGTCCAGCTGCGAATATCAGCATTCGTAAAGCGCGCGCTCCAACGCACCGCTTTGGTCGCCGGATCATGCAAGGCAACTTCGACGGGCCAGTTGTAATAGAACGGCGCCGAGCCTTGATTGCTGACGGCAAGTTTGACGGGCAGCTGCCCGTTACGAACCTGTCGGTTGAATTCCGCGCCTTCCAAGACGAAGCGGTAGCCAAAGACCTTTTGGATCATCGCAGCTCCTGCGCGCGCAGCTGGATTGTTTTTGTCGTACGCGTCAATCCAACGCAGCTGGGTGCCATGCAGCCAGCGAATCGAATTGATCACGAAGTCGCGATGCACTGGATCAGAGACGCTGTCGGTTGGATCATTGCCGGGTTGGATATCTGAGTCACCCCAATCGTAGGCCACTTCACCACCAACATAGTTCTTCAAGTAGAAACCTTCATCGCGGTTGAGCTTCGCGATTTCATTGCCATGCTCCCACATCTGATCGTGGTGTGCCCAAGAATCCCAGTACTCCCCGAAACCGCGCCCACGAAACTGCCCCCAAGCGTGCCGAACCGACACTTTTTTATTGGGGAAGGCGTCGCGCATGGCATCACCGACAAGCTTTTCCATTTCCGGCGTTGGTGACGGTGAGTGATGCTCGCCCCACTTCCCAAAAATGCCAAGCTCAATGAAGCCGACTCGTGGGTCATTATTCCAAGCTTGTCCCAAACGCTGAATCAAGCGCACTACGCGCTGTTGAAACTGTGGGCTGGAGTAGTCAGATCTTTGCATATCCGCCGGCCAGTAGTAGTCGTTGTCGGGCCAATACAAATACACGCGCGGAATCACTTTGATGTTATTCGCCGGTCCTTGACCAAATCTTTCGTTGCTGACTTTAATGATCTTATCGATGCCGTCCTGTTCGCTATTCTCCAAGTCATTCCAGCGCAGGTAAACGTGCGCCAAGGTCGCCCACTCGTGTGCGCTATCGCCTGTTTTAATTCCACCCCCAGTTGTGAAGCCCATCAACGGATTGCGCAACGCTTCGTCGTAGGCTAATGGGCGTACAGAGGTGTCGGCGAATGGTGTATCTTGCGAGCCGCTCAAAATTTTGAAGCTGGCGATATCGAAAAGATATGCTGTCGTTACCGCGCTATCGAACTCCAGCCGAAGCGGTGCCGTATTGAGTAGGTAATTGAATTCGAAGTTGGCGGGAACGGGAAATGTGACGGTTTGAAAGGTATTCCATCCACCCGTGGGGGTCAAATCAAACTCGCCCAACGTAATACCGAGCGTACGGTTCGAGCCGTTCGCCTCGGCGACAAATTTCACTTTGCCACCTACGCCCGCACTTGAGTAGGTAATTTCTATCGCGGTCGGAACCTTACCTGACTGGAAGCCAAACTCCGCGAAGGTAATGCTCGTATCGTGGGTGATGTAGCCCACTTTGGTTCCCATATTGCGCACTTTGAATTCATCTTGCGGATGAGATTCTGAGGAATAGGAGACGGCGTTTACGGGTTGATTAAATGAAAGCGGGCCGTTTGCTTGCGCAAATCCCAGGACCAGTAACGCAGATAAACAAACTGACGAAACATACTTACCAGCTAAACGCAGCAAGCGCGTGCTGTTGATACTAGCTATGTTCATTAGGATAACCTCATTGAGTTATCCCCCGTTCTCGTGCAGAACACCAATGCCCACGAAATTTGTGTTGAGCGTTTTACAAGTCAACCCAAATCTACTGACATCGAATAAATTTTTT
>JBOFBL010000760.1:0-2305 GCA_051645545.1 Casimicrobium sp.
CGATGGTGTACGCGGAAACGCCGCTAACGACGGCGGAAACCGGGTAGAAGGCTCGTGGCGTGTCGTACACGCCGCACACACGATCAATCTCTTCCTGCGCGTCCGAGGATCCGCCCAGGATCGAATCTAGCGGCGCGCGATCAGCAGCGTCCGCGTACTGCGCGGCGAGCGATACAGTCGTCGTTACCGTTTGGATTTCAGCCGACAGCCGACCGCGCAGCAGGATGTTGCTGCTGCTATTGGGCGGCAATCCCGCCATGTCGTCGACGGTGTGCGGCGCGTAGTTGCGCCCGTAGTTCATGCGCTTCGATAGCCCTGGCGCCTCGTCAAACTCGTAGCCGATTTCGCTGATGTCGATCTCGTCGAGCACAAAGTCAGGCGTTCCGCTGGGCGCCTTGAATTCGACTGGCTTGAGCTTACCATTGGCGTCCTGGTAGATCGACACGCCGAACGACTGGCATGTGAGACTCACCAAATCAATCCCTCGCGCCTCGCCGCCATTGTTGTGCCACGCAACCGCGTAGCCCCTCGCCGTGTCGATAGCACCGAACGAGGTTAAATCTAGATCGCCTGTCGAAAGCGTGCCTCGATCAACAGCGGCGAAGCGCACCAGCTCGGTCAGCTTTGCAATGTCGTTGACTAGGTAGCAAGACACGGAGCCGACAGTTACGGTGCCGGTGGCGCTCGCAGGAATCTGCACGCCGATGGCTACTGGCGATCCAGTGCCAATGAAATGCGCCTGGATGCGGCCGCCGATTAAATCGGTTGCGGCGCGAACACCAGAGCCTCCAACAGTGATTTCGATGGTCGCTGTGTTGGTTGTAATTCCAGCGACATCGATGGCGTACCTTCGCCCGCTGACGGTCGATACCGACTGCTCGATGATGCATGTCGAGGCAAACCCGTTGAGCGACAGCGTGCCTCCTCCTGCCGTGATTGATGAACCGCCGCTCGTGGTCACAGTCCATCCTGTCAGGCCGCTATCGAACTCGGAGTTGGAGTTCAGCGCCGATTCGCGGCGGTACTGGCCGATCATCGACACAGCATGTCGTGCAGTCGGCTCGCGGAAACGGTAGCCGTATCCCTCCGGCCCCTGAGTCTCGAAGTAGTCCGACCCCGTGGCCAACCAGGACACCGCAGGCACACAACCGGCGCCTCGTTGCCTAAGCTCTTCAATGCCAACGTAGAAATCATCGGCCACAGCGTGGAATCCACGGGTAAAGCTGGATGCGTCATTCGCTTCCGTGATGTAGCTGTCGGTCCATTCGATGACGCCGACGGTCAAAGGCTGCGGTCTGCCTCGCATCGCCTCGTTGCCGATCGTGTTAGCGAACGTCCTCGTGATGACGGCTTCCAAGCGCTCGAAAAGGGAGCGGCACACCAACCTAATCTTGTCCTTCGCTGGTGCTTCGATGCGATCTACAACGACCGTCCCAACCTGTGTTGCGGTGCTGTAGAGCGCACGTTGTTCGACTAGCTTCAGCGTGACGCGGACGTCTTTCCAGTTTTCTGACAACCATGAGTCGAGTTCGCCATCGTTGTTGACGAACTCGACGTAGCTGATTGGCTGCTCTGCGCCCGCGCGATTCCACACGGGGAAAGTGACTGCTCGCTCATAGATGCAGTCGACCAGCCGGCCATCGAATAGCGTGTTTGCCGGCGTGTCGCTTGAGAATGTGCAATAGGATTCGCTCGCCATATAGCGAGTGGTCGAGGCCGCAATGATCGCGAGAAGTATCATCCTCATCGCGCGTTTGCTCCGCTGCCGCGCTTGATGGCTTCTTGCACCGCCACGCTCTGCGATGCCTGCAACCTCGCGAGAATCTGCCTAAGCAGCTCGATCATTGATCGCGTGTTGCCTGCGGTGTCGCGCACGTCTTTGGTGGTTGTGTCCGAGCCAACAGGTGTCGTATTGCGCGCGATCTGCTCCAACAGCGTCACTTGCCGCTCGCCGTTGCGCACGGCGGATTGCGCAAGCTCCGTTTGCGTCGGCGCCGCAGTGCCGGTCGCGCCAACAATAGGACGCGGACCGCCGAGCACGAGATCATTCGCCGCTGCCAGCGCATCTTCGCCGAGCGATTCGAGCGAGTTGCGAAACACGCCGAGCGCATTCGCCGCCGCCAGAATTGCGTTCGTTTGCGCCACATCTCCGGCGCCGAGAGCAGAACGCAATTGCTCGCGCAGCGTCTCGCGGATCGAGTCCAGCCCGCGGCCCTCGATGCCAAGGTTCGCCAGCGCTGCATTCAATGACGCGCGCGCCTGCTCGGCGAGGAATTGATTGCGCTCCTCGTCACTGAATAGCGCC
>JBOFBL010000761.1:0-11713 GCA_051645545.1 Casimicrobium sp.
AGGCAGCAATCGCATGGTCATATCCCAGTGCGCGGCCAATTCGTTTCAAGACTTCGAACGCCTGTCGCGGGTCGCCGCTGGCCGATGAAAATTCGCTCAGGATTTTGTCAAGATCGATGCTCACGGGATGACTTTCTTATAACTGCGAATGGGTCAAACTCTCTGCGGCTTGCTTCGGTACGAAACTACGCCCCCTTGTCGTGCTCTCACGGCAATTTATGTGCCCCTAAGCTACCACCAAGGCGCAAGCATGTGGCTGTCGTGCGCCATCATGGGGCGCGAACGACACTGCCGCACACGGGCACCTAGATCGACGCTTGAAATCTGCGCGAGCAAGCTCGGCATGTGACGCAAAAGCGCAGTCGCTCGTCGCTACGAGTCGCAATCGCGGTTTTGCAATCCCCTCGTTCATTGTTATCTACTCCAGATCGTATAGCCCGTTTCGATCTGGCCATCCTATTGCTTTTGATAGGGGTTGCTAGTCGACAAAAAAGAGGCGAATGCCCTAATAAATTGGGCGTCTGGAGTGTTTGTTAGCAACCGGTTCGATACCAGTTAATAAGTGTGTATGCCGGTTTGTGGGAAGCGCTTTTCTTTGGTGGCGCGCACGTATTCGCGTAACGCCGCCTCGATACTCGGCGCCTCTTCCATGAAGTTCTTTACGAACCTGGGTAACTTACCGCGTGTCGCGCCAAGCATGTCGTGCAACACGAGAACCTGACCGGAGCATTCGACGCTCGCGCCAATGCCGATTGTAGGAATCGACAGCGACTTCGTAGTTGCTTCGGCAAGCGCTGCGGGAATCAATTCGAGCACCAGCATCGTAGCGCCCGCATCGGCGAGTGCCCTGGCATGAGCCTTGAGCGTCGCGGCTTGATCTTCGGTTTTGCCTTGAATGCGATAGCCGCCCAGCGCGTGCACGCTCTGCGGCGTGAGCCCGAGATGTGCGCACACTGGAATGCCGCGCTCGGTGAGCGCGCGAACAATATCGGTCGTCCAGCCGCCGCCTTCGAGCTTGACCATGTGCGCGCCCGCCTGCATAAGCGCGGTCGCGCTTGCGATGGCCTGAGCGATCGATCGCTGATAACTGCCAAACGGCAAATCGCCAATCACCCAAGCCGACTTGTTGCCGCGCGCAACGCATCGCGTGTGATAAATCATTTCGTCGAGCGTCACCGGCACCGTGCTCGCTTGCCCTTGCACGACCATGCCGAGCGAATCGCCGACGAGCAAACAATCGACGCCCGCCTCGTCGGCAAGTCGCGCAAAGGTTGCGTCGTACGCAGTGAGCATGACGATTTTTTCACCGCTCGCATGCATCTCGCGCAAGCGATGCAGGGTGACGTTTTTGCGTGGCTCGTTCACTGCGGATTTCGAATCGCCGGTTGCCGTAGGAGAAGTGTTTCCGTAAACCATGCGCGAATCTTACAAAGAAACGCTGCGCCGATGCGTCGTAAATTAATCAATAAATTCGTGCCGAACATCACGCGCGAGCAAACGCTTAATCATCCACACCATAAGCAGGGAAAGTACCGCGATTAAAACGAAGTTGATGCCACTAGCGATCTGCGTCATCAGCGCCGTGCTCTCGCGTACCGCAGGCGGCACATTTGCGCTCGGTGCGCCTGACGAAGAAAACAGCGATGGCAACACAAAAAGCGTTGCCACGTTGAGCACGACATTCGCCGCGAGCAGCACGATGAATGCGATGCGCGCCCAGTTCTTGCGTCTGAGCAACGCGAGTGCGCACACAAATGAAACAACGGAGAACACGAGTGTGCCAAACATGATTGCAGCAAAGTGCCTGAACACAAACCGAAACGCGGACGGCAGCGCATAGCCAGGTTGCATATCCTGCAGTATCGCTTCGACCTGGGGCCATGGGTTTGACCACAACGTAATCAACAGAAAAAACGCCGCGACAAACACGAGAAAACCGCTCACAACAAGTGTGCCCCAGGCGAGGCCATCGATGAATTTGGAGTGCGCGACGGACGTTGTATTCGAAACTTCGCTCACAAGCGTTGCGATTTATCTCGACAAAAAGAGTAGAACCAAACCGATCGCCGCCGGTAGCGCCTGCACGTAAAGAATTTTTTTGCTCGCGGTCGCGGCGCCGTAGAGCCCTGCAATCAACACACACACAAGAAAGAACACTTTAATCTGAAACCCGGCGTCGCCAAGCCACAGTCCCCAGATGAGCCCGGCCGCTAAAAAGCCGTTGTAGAGCCCCTGATTCGCGGCTAGCACTTTAGTCGCAGTAGCCATTTCTTGCTTCAAACCGAACGCGCGCATGCCGGCAGGTTTGTCCCACAAAAACATCTCAAGCACGAGAAAATAAATGTGGAGCAGTGCGACGAGCGCGACAACGACGGTTGCGGCAGTATTCATGGGCTCTCCGGACGTTTAGGCGTGTTAGAAAACACAATAGTAAGCCTATCGCTCGCCGGTTTTTCGCTTAAGCAGGCTGCTTAGAAATTTCACCACACCCGCCTCTTCTTTGAGCGGTGCCGGCTCGACCTTGCCAAGAATATGTCGATTAACCGGAAGCACCACCGCGTTCGGGGGCAGCCGCGACGGTACACCCTGCGCGACCTTCGGCACGATCGTGCCATCTTCTTTCACTTGGAATACTTTTTCGCCGACCCAGCGAATGATCGGGCGCCACTGCTCGCGATCGGTCTCCGATACGGAAAGCGGCATGTCGAAAATCGAGAGCCCGTTTTCGACCGCGCGAACGTAGAGCTGCGTCGTGCGCAGCGAAGTAATGTAGTGAAGCTGCACGGAAGCCGCCCATTCGCGGGTGACCATCTCGGCGTGCGTTCTTGCGTCGAGCCGCATACCGATGGCCGCGACTGCACAACGACCGCTTTTCACACGCGGATGCTGACGAAGCTCCGCCCAACAATCTGACGCCGATTCGCGATCGAAGATTGAGCCACACACCGGAATCAGAATTGCATCGGAAAGCATTACGGTCTTGGCGAGTTCAAGCCCCGAGAGCCCACCGGGTGTGTCAACAACCAGGTTTTGCAGCGCTTGTGGCGGTTTGGTAAGCGTCGACGCGTCGGCTACCCAACTTGCAATCGACGGCGCAGCACTCGGACGACGCCCCAACCAGACACGCATCGATTGCTGATGGTCGAGATCACCGAGCGTGATCGGCATGTTGTGCAGCGCGAAATACGCCGCGAGATTCGTTGCGAGCGTGCTTTTGCCGCTTCCGCCTTTGCGGCTGATGACTGAGATGGTTGCCATGATCCTGATCGCGCAAGTTGCATTGCGCGGTGTACTTATTTTTCGCGCAGTGTGAGCGATGTACTCGATTTCGTCAATCTCGACGCTGTGGTGTCCAGTCCAGCACCGGGGGTTTGTTGTTCCTAAGCTTGTCGCCACTCGCGACGCAGCAGCCCATACAGACCGCTATCGGAGCGACCATTATGGTCAAGCCAGTTTTCGCGGCGGGTGCCCTCATGGGCGAAGCCAAGTTTGGCGAGCACTTTTGCGGACGCAAGATTGCGTGGATCTAATTTCGCCTCCAGCCGATGAAAACCAAGCGTGTTGAACGCGTAGTCGATCAGCGGGCGCATTGCCTCGGTCGTATAGCCCTCGCCCCAGTGAGCACGTGCGATCACGTAGCCGATTTCTGCTACTTCGTTTACCGTATCGAATTGAAAGAGCAATGCGTTGCCGATCGTTCGCACTGAATCACCGCGATCTGCATTGATACGAATCGCAAACTGTGCGGCGACTTTGTCGGTGTGTCGAGTCTTCGTGCGCTCGAACCACGCGCTTGCATCGTCCATCGTTTGCCACGGTGGATACGGGAGATAGCGCGTGACTTCAGGATCGCTATTTGCGAGAAATAGATCGTTGAGATCAGTTTCGTTCACCCGTCGTAGCGTGAGACGCGACGTACGAAATGTGGGTGGGTTTTCGAAGAGCGGTTGTAGGTCGATGGGCACGGGAATGATTGAATCAAATCGAATGATTCAGTGTAGCGCCGCGCGCAAAGACATGTCTACGAGCGGTTCGCGCGTGATCCCCGCCTGCGCGGGGACGCTCCCACAACCGATTGTTTAGCGGTTCAATCGCGATTCGATCTTTGCCTTCGTATCGAGCAGCGCTTTTGGCAAACCTTGCGCGAGTTGCGCAAAGAGTTCGTCGTGCAACTTCATTTCGGCTTTCCATGCATCGCGATCGATGCTCACCACACTTTGGAATTGCGCTTCGGTGAACGCGACGCCATTCCAGTTGAGATCGTTGTAAGTCGGCGTGACGCCGAATGCATGTTCGCTGCCGCCGTCTTTCCCTTCGATGCGTTCGAGCATCCAGGCCATCACGCGCATGTTGTCGCCGAAGCCAGGCCACACGAATTTGCCGTCCGCGTCTTTGCGGAACCAGTTCACGGTGAAAATCTTCGGCAGTTTTGCGCCGCTCTTCTCAAGCTTGTCGCCCAGCGCGAGCCAGTGCGCGAAGTAGTCCGCCATGTTGTAGCCCGCGAATGGCAACATCGCAAACGGATCGCGACGCACGACACCTTGTGCACCGGCTTGCGCGGCGGTCGTCTCGGTGCCCATCGTGGCCGCCATGTAGACGCCTTCGACCCAATCGCGCGCTTCAGTCACAAGCGGCACCGTCGTTGCGCGACGTCCGCCGAAGATGAAAGCATCAATCGCCACACCTTTTGGGTCGTCCCACGCGTCATCGAGCGCGGGGTTGTTGATCGCCGCGACGGTGAAGCGCGCGTTCGGATGCGCGGCCTTCGAGCCGGTCTCCTTCGCGATTTGCGGTGTCCAGTCGTTGCCTTGCCAATCGATCAAATGCGCGGGCGCTTCTTTGGTCATGCCTTCCCACCAGACATCGCCGTCGTCGGTGAGCGCAACGTTCGTGAAAATCACGTCGCGGTTCAAGGATGCCATGCAGTTCGCATTCGACTGCTCGTTGGTGCCCGGTGCGACGCCGAAGTAACCGGCTTCGGGATTGATCGCGTACAAGCGACCATCTTTGCCGGGCTTGATCCACGCAATGTCGTCACCGATCGTGGTGACTTTCCAGCCTTCGAAGCCCCTCGGCGGAATGAGCATCGCGAAATTGGTTTTGCCGCACGCTGACGGGAAGGCCGCTGCGACGTGGTATTTCTTGCCTTGCGGATTCGTCACGCCCAAGATCAGCATGTGTTCTGCCAACCATCCGTCGCGTTTGCCCATCGTGGAGGCGATCCTCAGCGCGAAACATTTCTTCCCGAGCAACGCATTGCCGCCGTAGCCCGAACCGTAGCTCCAAATTTCGCGTGACTCGGGATAGTGAACGATGTACTTCGTTTTGTTGCACGGCCACGCGACGTCTTTTTGACCGTTCAACAACGGCGCACCAACGGTGTGAACGCAGGGCACGAATTCGCCACTGTCTCCGAGCACATCGAGCGCGCCTTTGCCCATGCGCGTCATGATCTTCATGTTGACCGCGACATAGGGCGAATCGGAGAGCTCAACGCCGATGTGTGCGATCGGCGAGCCGAGCGGACCCATCGAAAATGGCACGACGTACATCGTGCGGCCGCGCATGCTGCCAGTGAAAAGCGGCTCGAGCGTTTTGCGCATCTCGGCTGGCGCCATCCAGTTGTTCGTGGGGCCCGCGTCTTCTTTCTTTTCGCTGCAAATGAAGGTGCGGTCTTCCACGCGCGCGACGTCGGTCGGATCGCTCCACGCGAGATACGAATTCGGGCGCTTCGCTTCGTTTAACTTCTTGAACGTCCCGGCCTTCACGAGCTCGCCGCAAAGACGGTCGTATTCCGCTTGCGAACCATCGCACCAGTAAATCGAATCGGGCTGCGTGAGCGAGGCGATCTCGCGCACCCAGGCGAGCAGGCGCACATGGCGAACATGCGCGGGCGCGTGGACGGAAGCTTGGAGGGAGGCGAGCGTTTCAGGTTGATTCATGACGGAAGCGTTGGCGACGTTGCGCCGAGTTAAAGATGAATGCTGCGAACAACAGAAACGCGAGTCGCGCGACAGTGACGCGGTTTCGCAACGCGCTTTCGTGGAGCGTCTTGCGAAACGAACGGCGATTGTAGGGAAGAACTACCGGTGACTACACGACAGTCCAATGCATGAAACGCATATCAAAATGCGCGAGCTGCAAAACTTGATGTTTCTCTAGCAAAACTACAGGACAATCGTAGTTTATTGAGTACAACCATATACATAGTCGACCAACTATTTTGGGCGATAAAGCAATTTATTTTATTTACTGACTAATATCATTATAAGCGTTATCATCCAATTAAATTGGGCGTTTGGCGATTGAGTTGTTAAGCTCTTTTACCATGGAATTTATGCCTCCTCTGCGCAGAATGTAGTTTTTTGTAGTGCAGCAAAATTGCGCGTTTGCCGATTGATGAAGCGCTCCAAAGTGAGCAAATAGGTTTCATTTTTTCGGCGTTTATCGTCTCACGTCGCGGCTATTTTTCGGCACGTTGCGAATCCGGGTGCGATTCTTCGTGCATCCAATGCGTCACCGCTTCTTCGAGCGACCCGCTGCGCCGCGCGCGCGGGAAGCAGGCGTAATAGCCTGTCGACAACGTAACGCGCTGGTCGATCAAGCATTCGATGCGCGCGGCAGCGATGTCGGCACGCGCAAGCAGTTCCGGCACCAGCGCAATGCCGAAGCCCGCCGCCGCCGCGTTCAGCAGCATCGTGTATTGCGCAAAACGCGGCCCCGCGTAGCCATTGACTCGCTCACCCACGCCCAACGTGGCGAGCGCTTCAGGCCAGGCGTCCGGTACTTGCGCGTGATGCAGCAATGTTTTGCCTAGCAGTGCCTGCATCGGATCGAGCGCTTTTGCGCTCTTCAGTTTGCTACGCGTGCGCGTCACGTGCGTCGGCGCGCAAACGATCAGGTTTTCACGACCGAACAGGTAGTGTGCGTCGAGATTGGGCCAGGTGCCTGTGCCGTAGCGAACGGCCATATCGACGCCCGGCGGCATCGGTTCGCTCCACACCGGCGGCAGCAAATTCATCGTGACACGCGGGAAGCGATCGCGAAATTTCGTGAGTCGCGGCATCAACCAGATGCTCGCGAAGCTCGGCGGACACGCGATATTGATGTGATTGGGTTGCCCGCCGAACGCTTGCAATTCGAGCGTCGCCGCTTCGATGTCGCGCAGCGCAGCCTCGACTTTCGGCAGGTACGTCGCGCCTGCGTGCGTGAGCGCGAGGCCGGGATTGAGTCGCTCAAAGAGCGGTGCGCGTACAAAGTCTTCAAGTCCCGCGATCTGACGACTGATGGCGCCTTGCGTGAGATTCAATTCGATCGCAGCTTTCGTAAAGCTTAAGTGGCGCGCGGCGGCAGCGAACGCTAACAGGGCTTGGGTGGACGGTGTGGCGCGGCGCATGGATGGATCAGGAGAACGACTGGGCGTTCATCGTAACAATTCGCAATCAAAAGTGCATGAGAAATTCTCATTCGCAACGGAAAAAGATTCGTTTGTTCATGCGTTTTGCCAATCGCATAATGCGCTGGCGTTGAGTGTTTAGCGCGGCGTGGTGTCGTCTTATCGAATCGTTTTTTACAAGGGGAGATGTTCGTGGTTCGTTTTTTTAGTTCGGTGTTTTTCCTCGCGTTTGTGGCGCACGCAATGACGAATGCTCATGCGCAGTATCCAACGAAACCAGTGACCGTACTGGTCGGCTATCCCGCGGGCGGCAGCACCGATCTCGCGGCGCGCACCATTGCAACCGAGCTCGGCAAACGCATGGGGCAGCCCTTTGTCGTTGAAAACATCGGTGGCGCAGGCGGCACGATCGGCGCGCAAAAAGCGGTGAGCGCGGCGGCAGATGGCTACACGCTCTTGCTCGGCACCAACAGTGAAATTGCCATTGCGAAGCTCACCAACGCGGCGATCAAATATGACGGCAGCAAAGATTTGCAAGCGATCGGCATGATCGGCACGCAACCGATGTTGCTCGCCGCAAAAGTCGGACTCGGCGCGAAGACTACCGATGAACTCATTGCGCTTGCGAAACAATCGCCTGGGAAATTGAATTACGGATCGGCAGGCGTTTCGACGCCGCTTCATCTCGCCGGCGAGATGATTAACCAAACCGCTGGCGTGCAGCTCAATCACGTGCCGTACAAAGGCGCGGCGCCGATGACGACCGATTTGCTTGGCGGCAATATCGAACTGGGCATGTTTGTTCTTTCCTCCGGATTACCGCATGTGAAATCCGGCAAAGTGGTGCCGCTCGGCATTACCGAATCGAAGCGTTCGCCCTCGGCGCCGGACATTCCGACGTTGAACGAAAGTAAAGCGCTCGAAGGGCTCGACATGGGCATTTTCTTCGGCCTCTTCGCGCCCGCGAAAACCGATCGCGCGATCGTCGAACGACTGGAGAAGGAAATGATGGCGGCCCTTGCAGACGCTGAAGTGATGAAAAAACTCACTGATGCGGGTGTCAACGTTCGTCCCACGCGAGGCGCGGACTTCGCGAAGTTGATTGCGAGCGAAGTTGTGAAGTACAAAAAGGTTGTTGATATCGCAAAGATCAAAGAATGATCGATCATTGCGCGAGCATAGGTCGGGTTGCTCGCATAAAAACAAAGCCGCGCAACGATAACGAAGCGCGGCTTTTGTCATGAACGCGATGCGCGAGTGCGCACCGTCGGGATCAGCCCTTCGGTTTGAATTCCTTCGGGCACTCGGTGGCTTTCACGTCCTTCATGATCCAGTCGATGATTTTTACTAGCTCTGCGTTCTTCGCGCCTTCTTTGAGTTGCGGGTGCGCAGGCATCGGGATCGCGCCGTAAACACCTGAGCCGCCCTCGATCACGTGTTTCACAAGCACGGCCTTGTTGGCGTCGAGTTTCTTTGCGTCTTTGCTCGCGTAACACGCAGCGACTTGACCATAGGCGGGACCGATCACTTTCTTGTCGAGCTGATGGCATGCAGTGCAGCCGTTGGCTTTGGCCAGATCTTCACTTGCGAACGAAGGCGCAGACAGGGCGATCGCCGCGCTTGCTGCGGCAATGACAGAACGGAGCTTCATTGTGTTTCCTGTGATGTGTAAATTAGTTGGGTAGGTGCGCAATTGCGTCTCTCTCGAAATCGCTAAGCGGCGTTTCGCGAAGTTTAGCTTTTGCGGCTTTCATGCCGTGCACAGTTAACGCGGCTCGCAAGCGCTCGTTTACTCTGGCGATTGATCGATCTGCGCTCACCCTCTCCGTGAAGAGGCGCCGTAGGGGGCTGGATCATTGGTAATGACTAAATTACGGGGCTCGGTAGATTAAGTCACATCCAACGATGCATACGGACTATTTCGTTTCTTTGGTCTCGGTTGCGGGTTTGTTGTTTGCAGGCGCTGCGGCAGAAGGCGGTGGTGCAAGTCCGGTTGCAATTTGAGTGACTTTCTCGTCGATCACTTCGAGTTTGCCGCTCTTCTCATTCTTCGCGAAATTCATCTCGGCGGTGGGGATCGTGGTGCGTGCGGCGAGGTTGTATTCGAAGGGGATCGCGCGTACGTACATGCGACCGCGACCGTCCACTCGCATAACGCGAGGACGTTTGTCTTGCGCGGATTTCACGTCGTCCAATTTGATTTCGACCGCTTCATCGTCAGCGAGTGAGCCGTCTTTTTTTACGCCGTACGAGATCACCAAGTTGTCGCGTGCAGTCCCCACGTATAGGCGCTTGCCGCGACCGTCAAATGCAACCAGCAACGAGAGCGCGTCGATGCCGCGTTTCAATACTTTTACTTCTTTCGTTGCAAGATCGATGCGCGCAATCACGCCCTTCTCGGAGGACGCAGTCGATCCGTAAACACTCGAGGCATAAAGCGCGTTGCCTTCGCAATCGAGCGTGAGCGAGAGCAAGCCGAATGGATTTTGCTCCGTGGCCGCTGCTTCTTTTGGCAATTCAACGAACGGCGCCATCACGCCGGTATCGCTTTCAACGCGATAGACGATGTTGGCTTTCTCGACCGGGTTGTAGACGAGTGTGACGCTCGGCGCGGGGTAGGTGTAAATGTTGCCGTCTTTGTCGCGCTGTACGCGGCCTAGATAGCCCGCCTGTGCCCACGTTTCATGTTGCGTGCTGCGTCCACGCTGTCCTTGGGCATTGATATCGGTGACGAGCAATCCCACGCGATGTGTTGAGGTCGTATCCACCATCGCACGTTTCGACATGCCGATTTTTTCGAGGAATTTCGGATCACCCGTACAGCGGTCGCCAGGGACGAGCGTCTGTGATTTCGCCGCGTTCGATGTAGCAACGGCAGGGGCAGGCGCTGCTGAACTTGCTTTAGTAGAGACGGTTATTGGACTATTAACACCACTCATTTTCGCCCTATTTTCTTGGGCGAAAGGCGTATTTATTGTAATAATCGAAAATATGCAAAAAAAGATCGATTGCCCAATTAAATTGGCTGATAACGTGCAGAGCTGGAATACATTTTTCATGGGTTACGAGAGGTCGTTGCGGGCACGACACTTAACGTCGGCCCTGAATAACAAGGATAGGCGCGCGGCACATAAACGCCTTTATCGATCACAAAATCCGCCCAACAATATTCGTGACCCGGCCGCGCGTCGTTCACCATTTGCGCAACATACCAAAACACGAGCGGCGCGCCACTCTTTGAATCAATAGGTTCTTTCGGCTCGAGAAATCGATGCGGACCTTGTTTGTGATCGTCGTTGCAGCAGGTGCCGATCGGCGGCATATCGGAGGCGCCTTCGTCGCGACCGCTCGGATGAACCGTGACGTACATAAACGCATCGTCGCCGCGCGTTTGCGGCAAGCCGAGCGTTCGTGCACTGTCGGGACGCGGTTGCACCGGTTTGTCGTGACAACTTGCGCAGGTACGGCCGTCGTTTCTTGCTCCCGGTGCGCCGTCGTTCGCGCGCACGTGAACAACATTGCCGCTCGCGTTGTTGAAGCGAAGTTTCGCACCATCGTTCGCTGCGGAAACATCGCGCGAGCGTTTCCAGTCTTCGCTCTTCCATTCGCTCCATGCATTGTTCGCGAACGAGGCAACGCTCGTCATGTTCGTAAATTCGATGCGCGTGACGGGGCGATACGTCGCACCGTCACCGCAGCCACGACCATAACTCGCCGACCACGGACGAAAGCGTCCGTCGTTGAAAAAGTCGAAGCGTTGACGATAGAAGTAATTGCAAGGCCGAGGCCACTGTTCGCTTCGGAAATCTTGCACGAGCGAGAAGCCGACTTCGACGCCGTTTTCTTTAAGCGACTCAAACACCGGCGGATCAATCGCCACGACCGCCGCTTGCGAAAACACGGGGCATCCCACCGCGTCCGAGTAGCCGAGTTTTTCTTTCCACGGATACGACACGTGCCAATCCACGTTTTTCACGCTTTTGTAGAGCTTGGTACCTTTGTATTCGACGTCCGCCACGCGTACGCCGTCCGAACTCGTAATCTGAAAATTGAATTTCCAGCCGTTGCGATCGATGGTGGTGGCGCGTTCGCAATATTCGCGTGAAATCGTTTCGTTTTGCACGCGTTTTTCAGACGGCACGTTCGCCGCGCGACCGACCTTCGACCAACGCGCGCCCACGACTTTCAGATCAGTCAAATCGACAACGACAAAGAGCGCGGTTTTGCCTTCAACAATCGTCGGCGCCACACACAAATGCTGCGAACGCTCGCAACGCGTTTGCGCGAGTGACGCTTTGGTGTTTGCCATGATGAATT
>JBOFBL010000762.1:0-2379 GCA_051645545.1 Casimicrobium sp.
CCGAATTCTTCTATGAAGGCCCGGATGTCGCTGTGATCGAAGCAGTGCCACAAGGCAAACTGATTCCGGTGGAAGAGGAGTCCTACAACCATGGCGCGCGCACCTGCCGTGTTGGCCCGGATAAGAAGCTCTACATCACACTCGGTCAGCCGTACAACGTGCAGCCGAAAGACAAGGTCGCGCTCTATGAGCAGATCGGCATCGGCGGCATGATTCGCCTTGATCCGTTCGACGGCTCGGGGCGCGAAGTGGTTGCGCGCGGTGTGCGTAACTCGGTGGGTATGGATATCAATCCAAAAGACAAAACCGTGTGGTTTACCGACAATCAAACCGATGGCATGGGCGACGATATTCCGCCGGGCGAGTTGAACCGCATCACCAAAGCGGGCGGCGAGCACTTCGGCTACCCGTTCATCCACGGTAACGACGTACAGATTGCAGGCACTGCAGCTGCGCCTGATTTAAAAGGCATGAGCCCGCCCGCGCAGTGGACGAAACCACAAGTGAACTTCCCTGCGCATCAAGCGCAACTTGGCATGACGTTCTACACCGGCAAGATGTTCCCGCCGAAGTATCAAGGCGGCATCTTCGTTGCAGCACACGGCTCGTGGAATCGCACCAAAGCGTCTGGCGGTTTGATCGATTTCGTTTCGCTTAAAGCGGATGGCACGGCAGACAAACACGAAGTGTTCGCCGATGGCTTCCTCGACAGCGAAACCGGTCTCTATCGCGGACGTCCGGTTGATGTGGCCGTCATGAAAGACGGATCGATGCTCATTTCGGATGACTTTGCCGGCGCGATTTATCGCGTGACGTACAAAGCGCCGTAATAACGCCTAAGGGAGGCGGGCGAGACGGCGTGTCATGCACACGGCTCGCCCTTTTTTATTTCTAACGCCCCTTTAAATGCCATGCGTAATGCCTCAGCGATCTTTGTAGTTGTAGCAACACTATGTCTGTCTGTGAGCGCGAATGCACGCGACGCAGCCGCCGGAAAGGTAAAGGCAGCGCAAGTTTGCAACGTGTGCCACGGCGCAAATGGTTTGAGCACCTTGCCGAACGCTCCACACCTCGCAGGACAACCGGCGATTTATTTCATCGAGCAGATGAAAGCGTATCGAAGCGGCAAACGACCGCACGAAGTGATGTCGGTCATCGCAAAGTCGCTCAACGAGCAAGACATTGATAATCTCGCGGTGTGGTACGAATCGATCAAACTCTCCGTTGAGCTTCCTAAGTAAGGTTCGGCGCGCAACAACGCCGCGCACTGAATATTGGAATCGATTCGCTTGAAATTCGCGGTATTCAACGTCAAAAAAGAAGTATGAAAAAAGAAGTCTCGCTCCTCTTCGCCGCGATGTTTGTCGCGCAAGCCGACGCACAACAAAAAGTCGAACCCGTCGTCGTTACCGCAACGCGAACTGCCGTGAATCCTTTCGACGTGCCCGCTTCAGTCGACGTGGTCGACGGCGAAACGCTGCGTAGCGGACAACTGCAAGTCAATCTCTCTGAAACGCTCGCACGCATTCCTGGCA
The DNA here is from genome assembly GCA_051645545.1 of Casimicrobium sp. Lineage (GTDB taxonomy): Bacteria > Pseudomonadota > Gammaproteobacteria > Burkholderiales > Casimicrobiaceae > Casimicrobium. Next base: position 1,536 of record JBOFBL010000762.1, read on the forward strand.
TTAACGTACAAAACCGAAGCAATTACGCGCAGGATCTACAAATCTCTTCACGCGGGTACGGCGCGCGCGCGAGCTTCGGCGTGCGTGGCATTAAAGTCTTGATCGATGGCATTCCTGCGAGCGCGCCCGATGGTGCGGGGCAAGTGTCGTCATTCGCTTTATCGTCTGCCGAGCGTGTTGAAGTGTTACGCGGACCATTCTCCGCGCTCTATGGCAACGCGTCAGGCGGTGTGATTCAACTGATTACCGAAGCGGCACCAAAGCGGACTACCATCGATGCAAGCGTCGCAGCCACTTCGTTCGACGGCTTACGTTACGGTGTGCGCGGCGGTACGAGCTTTGGTAACGGCGGATTCACCATCGACGCTTCGCGTTTTGAAACCGATGGCTTTCGTCCGCAAAGCGCAGCGCAGCGCGACATCCTGAATGCAAAAGCGCAATGGAAAACCGGGGCGCATTCGTTTGGCATGTTGCTCACCAGCTTGAACATGCCCGATTCCCAAGACGCGCTCGGCCTCACGCGTGCGCAGCTCGACATCGATCCCGATCAAACCGCGAGTGTCGCCACGCAATTCAACACGCGAAAAACAACGCGCCAGTCCCAGCTCGGTGGTACGTGGGCGTGGGCGGCGAGCGAGGCGACGCAAGTCAACGCGATGCTCTATGGCGGCACGCGCGACGTGTTGCAGTTTCAATCGATCGCTACGGGCGCACAAGGCGCGCCAACACACCCCGGCGGCGTGATCGATCTCGATCGCAGTTCCATGGGCGGCGATCTGCGCATCAACCATGCAATGAAAATCGCGAATGGTCGCCTGCAATTCACGCTGGGCCTGTCGCGCGA
>JBOFBL010000763.1:0-1322 GCA_051645545.1 Casimicrobium sp.
AATTGCGCTTTGCGTGTACTCATTGATGTCGAACGGTTTGGCTTTCGGATCCTTCGGTCCTTTCGCCGCTTCGCGTCCTGGCGCCATAAAGACCTTATCCATCGTGAGCATGCTTTCGTTGAGTGCGGCGGAAGCGAGGCTCACTTGTTTGAGCAAATTGTTCGCATCAACGGTGATGCCGCGCACATTGCCGGTGAGCGCTTGGGTGTCGGCAACCGCTTTTTGATATTTCGCAAACAGATTGTTGACCAGCGGTTCGGTATTGCGCATTTCGGCGAACATTGCTTGTCGTTCGCGCGCGATGTCCTGCGGCAAACGATCAACCGCCTTGGCGATCATCGGCACTGAATCGGTCACTTGCGTCATCGCCGAAGAGGTCATCGTCTCGTCGATCGTGCTGCGTACTTGCCATTGCATCAAGAACGGCAAACGTTTGCCAAGAAAAAACGCGCGCTCGGCGAGCAGACGAACTTCGTCGACCGCTTTCTTCGCTTCATCCACGGGCGCGAGCAAACCGCCGCCGGATTTCACGTCGGCAATCATCGATTTGTCGCGCGAAGCAGCGAAATCGTCGAAGCGTACGAAACTCACCATCTGCGTATCGCGATTTCGACGTCTCCAATCGAGGATCATCGCGTCGAGCGCTTCGAGCTGTTCGGGTTTCATCACGCGCGCGGCGATCTTCCAAATGTCTTCGCGCGCTTTGCGCGAAGCGTCGATCAAATGTTTTCCGCGTGCGCCGAATTGCTGTTCGGCTTGATCCTCGTCGATCCATTGCCGCGACTGCAAGCTCACCACCAAAGTGAGATCGAGCAATTGGGTATATGGATCGGCATTGGTGACGATGTCGTAGATCGAGCTGACCTGCACCAGTCGAACGTCGTTGGCGAGTTTGCGTTGTTGCGCGTTCGTGTTGTCTTTACTGATCGCATCCGCTGCGTCGCTCATGTAAGTCATGTAGCGATCTGCGTAAGCGTTGGTGAGCGCATTCAACTCGGTGATGGTCACACGCGAGGTATCGGCGCTGAGCGCACTCGATCGCGCTGCATTGGCCTGCGCTTCGCGCGCTGCGCTCTTCTGCAGGTTCTCGATCATCGCGCAACCGGAAAACGCACCGAGCGCCAGACATAGCACTATCGCATGCAGTCGAGAAGAAGATCGCGAAGACGAGGACGCTTTGCTCACCCGCCGCATAAAACTCAGCGCCATAAAAGCCTCCATCGATGACCGCTCGCTTAGCCGAGCGTTGACGCGCATGTTAAGTCAGACACGCGACGATGCGATAAGACTTTTTCGATTGTGCGGAAGTTGCATGCGAAGCT
>JBOFBL010000764.1:0-13003 GCA_051645545.1 Casimicrobium sp.
TCGATTCGAAACCCGAAGTGATGGACAAGCTTGATCGCCGCATCATTCAATTGAAAATTGAACGAGAAGCGGTCAAGAAAGAGAAAGACGATGCGTCGAAGAAACGCCTTGCCTTGCTCGAAGAAGAAATCCTTAAATTGGAACGCGAATACGCGGACTTCGATGAAGTGCTGCGCGGCGAAAAAGCGGCCGTGCAGGGAACACAAGGCGTCAAAGAACAAATCGAAAAACTCAAACTCGATATGGATGAGGCGCGTCGTCGTGGCGACTTCGCGGCGATGTCGGAAATTCAGTATGGCAAACTGCCCGATCTCGAAAAGAAATTGAAAGACGCGGAGACGAGCAAAGGCGACGCGAAATCCGCGAAACCGAAATTGCTGCGCACCCAAGTTGGTGCCGAAGAAATCGCCGAAGTCGTCTCGCGCGCCACAGGCATTCCCGTGAGCAAAATGATGACCGGCGAGCGCGAAAAACTTCTGCATATTGAAGACGCGCTGCACAAACGCGTCGTCGGTCAGGATGAGGCCGTGCAACTCGTGGCGGACGCGATTCGTCGCTCGCGCGCGGGGCTTGCGGACCCGAACAAACCGTACGGCTCGTTCCTGTTCTTAGGCCCAACGGGCGTCGGCAAAACCGAACTCACCAAAACGCTCGCGCAATTTCTCTTCGATAGCGAAGAAGCACTCATTCGCATCGACATGAGCGAATACATGGAAAAGCACTCGGTCGCGCGCTTGATCGGCGCGCCGCCGGGCTACGTCGGCTTCGACGAAGGCGGGCAACTCACCGAACAAGTGCGGCGCAAACCGTATAGCGTGATCCTGTTCGATGAAGTCGAGAAGGCACATCCCGATGTGTTCAACGTGCTCCTGCAAGCGCTCGATGATGGTCGCATGACCGACGGCCAAGGCCGCACGGTGGATTTCAAAAACACCGTGATGATCATGACGAGCAACCTAGGTGGCTCGAAAATTCAATCGATGGTGGACGAGCCAAACGAGCTCGTGAAGATCGCCGTGATGGCCGAAGTGAAATCGCATTTCCGCCCCGAATTCATCAACCGCATCGACGAAATCGTCGTCTTCCACGCGCTCGGTCGCGACAACATCAAAGGTATCGCGCGCATTCAACTGAAGCGCCTAGAACAACGCCTCGCCAAACTCGATCTCAAACTCGAAGTGAGCGAAGCCGCACTCGATCTGCTCTGCGAAGAAGGCTTCGACCCCGTCTACGGCGCACGCCCACTCAAACGCGCGATCCAACAATCGATCGAGAATCCGCTATCGAAAGAATTGCTCACGGGCAAGTTCTTACCGGAGACAACGATCAAGGTCGGCGCGAAAGGCTCGGAGATTGTGTTTGCGTGATTTAGCTTAGGTTCGGTTTGCAGCCCCACGCGGCGAATAAAAAGTGTGCTGAGATTTACATCACAGCCGCAGACCTTGAGTCGGCGTTCTGATCGCTCATTCGCTAAGGTTTCAGCGCCTCGATCCGCTGAATCACTTGCGCATTGGTCAGCGTTCCTTGTTTTGCGTTCGCAGTAATCGCAGCTTCTTCGGCGGCGCTGAGGGTGCCTTTAGCACCTGGATTGAGCAAACGCCGCAGCATCATTAAGCCATCGGTCATTGGCAGCACCACGCCATCACCATCCACATCGAACGGCGAGAGCGCCTGGTTCGCTGGGATGAGCGCCATGAAAAACTCTTCAATTTGTGCTGCATCGCGTAGGTTCACGCCAGTGCCGCGCGCGTTTGCGATCAAGTCAGCGCCCCGATAACCGAGCAGGTAGCGAACGAGCAACACGCCATCGGTCGCTGCGTCGTAGATTGAGGATGGCACGCCGACCACGGCAGGCCCGCTGGTGTCGATATTGAGAAACGCTGGCGCGACGGTCAGCCTTACCGGCAAGAGCGCGACGGGGCTGGCGGGGTCGTTACTAGGAATGCACAAGTTCGCCGTGTAGGTGCCCGCCGCTAATGCGCCCGCGTTTACGACAAACGACGTCTGTCGTGAGAGGCCAGGGCCTAGCGCTCCGGGAGTGGGCGACTCGACTTCAATCCAATTCGCGCCGCATACCGTTGTGATCCGAGTTGATAGCCCTTGGAAGGCGGTCTCGCGAATCCAGTTGCCGCTCCCATCCCTCAAAACTTGAATCCTCGCCAGGCCTCGCCCCCCCGTGACATCGTTTGAAATCCAGCGGGCCCATCGGTTTAAGGGTGTCGTTGTCGTGGTGTTGACCACAAGCCAGTATCGACCGGGCTGCAGCGTGAGCGACTGTCCGGCCGCTGCGAGATTCAAAGTAATGCGACCGTTTTTAGTAGGCACCGTAAGCCCAGCAGAATTGGGGGCCGACGCGTAACTCCATACGGGAGCGGTGAGATTGGTCGCGGGATTACCAGAAGGCACGCCGTTTAAGTCCGTATAGATACTCCACGTAACAGAGCTCGCGTAATCTACAAAGGTGGCGTCGCCACCAAACCACCCTTCTACAGAGAGCGACACAACGGGTAGCGGTGAAGGCACCACAAAGTCATCGGCTGCGAATTGCGCGGTGAAGGCAAGACTCGCAGGCGGCTGTGTGTAGATTGAGGTTGCATATCCGACGAGGTCCGGAGCGGCAGCTCCCACATCAACGAATGGGAGCGTGCCTTGCAAACTAATCGAATAGTTGAGCGGAGCAGTGCCCGTATTGCCGACTGCGAAACTCGATGACTTCGACGAACCGGTAGCCACCGTTACGCTCACTTCAGTGGGCAAAGCAATCACGGGCTGCGCTAGCGCTGGCGTGCTGCAAAGCAGTGCACACAGCAGAGCCGACCTGGCGAAGTTTGCTTGGAGGAAGGACATCTTTAATTTTTTGGCGTAGATATTCAAAGTGGTCACACCGAGTTTACGTGACTCAATAGATGCGCTGGACAGGCTAGCACAGACAAAAAACAACTAAAGCACCCTTTAGCTTGGTTTGTAACAAAAGGGGGGCTGGCTACGGGCAGGAAGCACTGAATACGTCCTAATCTCCGCAGCCGTAGGAGCCGGGTTGACGAGTTGATAGACGATGTGACGAGACAGAGAAGTTTTGCGAGCTGAGACTGAGCGGTTTGAGCTTTGCAAGTCACGATCATGGGGAAAGGAAGGTTTCAATCCGGTCTACGGTGTCCGCCCACTCAAACGCGCGATTCAGCAATTGATCGAGAACCCGCTCTCGAAACAACTGCTCACCGGTAAGTTCTTGCCAGAGACGACGATTAAGGTGGATGCGAAGGGTTCGGAGATTGTGTTCGTCGGCTGAGCGTGTTTACTACGCAAAAATCAACTGACGCTGAATCACGCGGCTATACGTTTCTCGCGCACCGGCTTTGTTTCGCAAGTATTCGATAACGCGAACGAGATCTTCCTGATCGCGACACGCGACGCGCACCGCATAGTCAAACGAGCCAGTCATCAGGAAGGCACTTTGAATTTGTTCGACGCCGAAGAGCGCTTTTTCGAACGCGTCCGCGCTTACGTTTTCGCGCAACTTCACATCGATTTGCGCCTCCACGGTTCTTCCGAGCGCGGCTAAATTGATGTTTGCAGTGATGCTGCGGATCGTTTTGTTCGCCTGCATACGGCGCACGCGCTCAGCCACCGCATTCGCACTCAAATGCACCGATTCTCCGAGCTCGCGAAAGCTCATCCGTCCGTTTTTACGAAGCAAACCGAGAATAGTGAGGTCAATATCATCAATCACGTCGTTTTTCTCTGAAATATGCGATTAAGAGCGTAAATATATGCAGTTTATGAGCTTTTTTCCGATGAAAAATACCCTCTCCATCGTTTTTACTTAGGGTTATGACAAATCGCAAATTTCGCACGCTGACCGGAGCCGTAGTCGTAGGTCTTTCGATCGCCCACACAGTGGCCTCTTTGGCGCAAACTATGATGTCTGAAAAGGCTCACACCGAGATTGTTGCTGCTGCAATTGAGCGACTCAACGAACACTACGTGTTTCCTGAAGTTGCGGCGAAAGTGGAGCGTTCGCTTCGCGAAAAGCTGGCGAGCAGCGCGTACAAATCGCTCACCGATCCCGTAGCGTTTGCAAAAAAACTGACAGAAGATCTTCAGGCCGTAACAAACGACAAGCACCTTCGCGTGCGCTACAGCGCAACGCCGATTGCCGAGCGCGGCGATGCCCGGCAACCGAGCGCCGAAGAGATCGCTGCGATGAAACTGAACGCAGAGCGCACCAACTTTGGCGTGGAGCGAGTAGAGCGTTTGCCGCACAATATCGGATACGTTGATTTGCGCGGCTTTGGCTACATCCTAGTTGCAGGCGAAACGATTTCTGCCGCGATGTCTTTGATCGCTCACACCGATGCCCTGATCGTCGATCTACGAAAAAACGGCGGCGGTGATCCGAGTACGGTCGCATGGATGTTGAGCTATTTAGTCGATGAGCGCACCCATCTTGTTACCTTTTTTGAGCGTACACAAACGGAGGGCGCACAGTCCTGGACGAGCCCCTACGTGCCGGGTAAAGTGTTTGGCGGCAAGAAGCCAATCTACGTGCTCACCTCGAAGCGTACGTTTTCGGGCGCTGAAGAATTTAGCTACAACGTGAAAGCGCTCAAGCGTGGCACGATCGTTGGCGAAACCACGGGCGGTGGTGCGCATCCGGGTGGCGAGCTCCGCCTCTCGCCGCATTTCATGATGTTTGTGCCAAGTGGCCGCCCGGTAAGCGCGATCACGAAAACGAATTGGGAAGGCGTTGGCGTCGAACCCGATGTGAAAGTTCTGGCGGATGACGCGTTGCGCACCGCGCAAATTCTCGCGCTAAAGAAACTGCTCGAAAGCGAGAAGGACGCGCGACGTATCGATGGCATCAAGTCGCGAATTGCAGAGCTTGAGCGGGAAGCGCGTATGTGATGTATTTAGCTGTGTGTTCTCGCGAATGTGTCATGCAACTTGCAGCAACAACTCTTTCCCACAAGCCTGCACATACTTCCGCAAAGTAGTAATTGAAGACGAATGCTTCCCCGTTGCGAGCGCACGCTCTAGGCGCGCGATCGCGGGCGCGTGCGTGCCCATGCGCTCGGCGAGTTGCGATTGTGTGAGTCCGGCGTCGTGGCGCGCTTTGAGGAGCGCGTCGAGCAATTCGCCTTCTTCGCGTTCGATGCGCTCGACTTCTTTGCGAACGCCGGGGCGCCTCATGAGCTTGGCGATGACTTCGTTGTGTTGGTCACGTACTGGCATGTTTGGTTTGCGACGCAAGCGCTTTTTCCGAAGAGCGGATAACTTTCCGGTGATTTTCGTATTCATCAAGCAAATTATCAACTGCAATCATTCCATTTGGGATCAATCTCTTGTCCATCGATCACTATCGTTATCAATTCGGTGCGATAAGGCTCGAAGTGCGTTCATGGTTCGACATGCTCACCACGAACGCGGGCGAGTAACAAAACCGTAAATCGGATTCGGTGGTTACGCCACCGAAATCTCCCGCAATATCACCCGACTGTGGGTCTCCAGCGCGGCAGCTTTGTTGCGCAGGTATTCGGTGACGCTCACTAAGTCATCTTGATCGCTTCAGGCGACGCGTGCGGCGTAGTCAAAGGAGCCGGTCATTAGGGGGCGTCTTGCAGTGCGTCGATTCCGATGATGCACTGCACACCGCGCAGATTCTCTCGCTCAAGAAGATCGCTGCAGACGCGGGTGACACAACGCGCAAGAGCACGCTTCTTGCGCACGGGCACGAGCTTGAGGGGCAAGCGAAAAATAGACTGGAACGTTGATCGCGCGCTGACTTTAGTCCCCGGCCGCTGCGCATCCCTGAGGACCACGTCACCGTCAACTATCAGGAACCTTTTCCTCATATAAATCGAATACGATTTGTTTTCGTACCGATTTTGCTTGGGGGTTCTGTTGAAAAAGTGGTTTGCGATTATTGTGCTTGCGGTCGCTGCAGCGGCTGCTTTTTTCAAATGGCAATCTGATCAATCGTCGTCGGGCGATGCGAAGAAAACTGGTTCAGTGGACGCCGCGCAGAAGGGAGCCGTTGCAGCCGGTGCGTTGCCGCCTTCCGCGGTGCTCAAAATTGATCCACGCGCGGGTAGTGCGCAAGGTGTGTCGAGTGTTGCGGGCGGATCGACCACGAATACGATGAAACGCGGCCAATTGCCCTCAGCGATGTCGCCGATGATGAGCGATTTCGTGAATAGGAAGAACTTTCCCGAGCTCTACAACAAAGCGATTGCGATGCCGGACAACGGTGAAGCGCTTTATTTGCGCGCGGCGATTCTTTCGTCGTGCGCAACGCAGACGGATCGGCCTGCAAACTCGCCGCCTCGCAAAACGCCAGAAGAACGACGCGCGGCGTTCGTTGCGTCGCTGCCGCCAAATCATCCGGACACTGCTGCGCGCATTGCAGCTTACGATGCGGCCAATCCCGACGTGTGCGGTCCATTGCGTTCGCTTCAATACACGCAGCAAGAGCTGGAAGGTCTTTACGCAAAAGCGCGCGAGTTGAAGGATCCGAGTGCGCTTGCGCCCGATCTCAACTGTGAAATCGCGGCAACCGCAGATCCGCGCACCAATGGTGGGTCGCGCGGCGCTGAGTTGACCGATGCTCGGTTTAACCGGATGCGCGAGTTGATAGCCTCGCGTAGCCCGATCGGGGTGCGTACGGGCGTGGGTATGCTCGCGAACACGTATCGCAACGGCGCGATCAGGATCGGGCGCGACGGCGAAGCGGTCGATTCGATCGCGATGGGACACGTCGCGAACATGCTTGCATGTCAGTACGGTGCCGATTGCAATGTGGACGTCCTGCGCGCTTGCGCAAGCGAGGGCAAGTGCAACGCCAGCAACTATGAAGACTATCTGGCCTTCTATCGGTTATCGCCGTCGATGGCGCAGGTCGTTGATTCGTATCGCACGCAACTCACACAAATGATCGATAGCAATGACTTTTCCGCATTGCAAATGGTGAAGGGAGAGCAACCAACGGATTCCACAAGCCTGTTTGGTTACTTCAGTTGCCCTCAAACGCCGTAGCTAATGTCGTCATTAAACGACTTGGTCAGGGAAAATACTAAATAGAAATAATTTGAACTTATGAGTATAATTTTGGTCACAAACACAGTTTGCTGACCAAGCTTCCTTCCTCCCTAGTGCGGTCAGCGAACTCCAATTAATCTTTCTGGAGTTCCAAGTTCATGAAAACATTGAAATATTTAGCCGCTGTTGGTCTTTCTACCGTTGCAATGGCTGCAGCAAATGCAGCGAACACGATCGTTGATGTTGCTGCTGGCAACAAAGACTTTTCGACCCTCGTGACGGCAGTGAAAGCTGCTGGCCTGGTCGAGACGCTCAACGGCAAAGGCCCGTTCACGGTGTTCGCGCCAACCGATGCGGCGTTCGCGAAGTTGCCACCGGGCACGGTCGACGCGTTGCTCAAGGATCCCGCCAAATTGAAGGCAATCCTTACGTATCACGTCGTGCCAGGCAAAGTGATGGCGAAAGATGTGAAGCCCGGTGCTGCGAAAACAGCCAACGGTCAATCGCTGATGATCGCTGCGAAAGACGGCAAAGTGATGGTTGATAACGCAACGGTGACAGCGACCGACGTTGCTGCATCGAACGGCGTGATTCACGTCATCGACACTGTCATTCTGCCGAAGTAATTCGCTGGAAACATTCGTAACTGTCAGAGAAAAGCAAAGCGCGTTCGCGTTAGTGTTCGCGCAATCATCGACCCTCTAGCGATGATTGTGCGAATCAGTGAAATGTGCATTTTCGAGACACGCGACCACTCTGGGCTTCCTCCTCCTCCGTGAAATCGAAGAGTGGTCGCGTCCCCGTATCGAGGGACTTTTATTTAACGTCAACTACGTAAAGGTCTACTCATGAAAATCAAATTCCTCCTCGCTTCTGTGGCGTCGTCGTTTGCATTTGCAAGCGCGGTGAACGCTGCACCAACGTTGCCTGTCGGTTACGGCGACACGTCAGTAAAGCTCGATCCTGTATTTGTTGGCGCGCTTCAATCGCTTAAAGTCACGCCATCGGCGATCGGCTCATCTTGGATTAGAGACGGCGTTGCCTACTTCCCAGTTTCTGACGGCGACTTCGATTTCGGTACTGCGAAAGGCGAAATCGCGCATCGCGGCGGACTCGCGCTCACCGCTGGCAACACCGTCGTCGAACTCGCAGACTTCTTGATTGACACGAGCGGCGCAGCTCCGGTACTCACCGGCAAAGTGATCGTGAACGATTCGTTCGTTGCGCGCATTCCACTCTTCGATCTTGCATTGCCTGCGCTCACGTTGCCACTCGCAGCACCGCGCGGTTGGGGTCAGCTCAAAGTGCCTGGCGTGAAAGTCACGTTGAACGCAGGTGCAGCGACCGCGCTTAATGGCGTGTTCAACGTCACCGCATTTACTGGTGGCATTCCGATTGGTGAAGCGACAGTGAAGACCTTCGCGTTCGGTCACTAAATCGAATCGCTGAGCGCGCGTGCTGCGCTATCGCGTGACGCGTGCAACGCTCAAAAATAAAAACCGCAATGTATGAACTGCATTGCGGTTTTTTCTATACCAACGACAACGTTCATCGCCCAATTAATGTGGGCGATAAGCGTGATACTTACGGTTTTCGAAAAACAATAAAATGTCGCTATTAGCCAAATTAAATTGGACGATCGCCGTAATTGCTAGGGTGGGTTCCTGATCATCGCGGCGGCCGCCGTCGTATGCGTTCCCGGATCGACCAATACGATCGCGCCGCGTGCGTTACTCGTCGTGTAATCAGCCATCGGCAACGCGCTTGCGAATTCAATCGTGGCTTCAACGATGTCGTTAGCGGCCACATCAGGCAGCGCATCTTCCGCGCTCTGAGTAATCCACTGCGCCGTTTGCAAATTCAATCGACGCTCGACGCGAGTGACGCGTGCGGGCAACCAGCGCGTGCCATGTCGCGCGAGCAGGCGACGGCCTGCGACAAGCGGTGCGCTGTCGAGCCACGCGACGGTTGCCGTCGCGGAACGCGACCCATGAACCGCAGCATGTGAGCCATTTTCCCCGTGCTGGGCGCTTCGTGTGTTGGCAGGCGACGTAACGATCCAATCGCCGCGCGCGACATCGACTTGTCGATCAAGTGCGATCGCAACCGCTTCGCCGATCTGCGCTTGCGCGACGGTGCCGCGCGGCGTATTGATCGTCGTAACGATCGCGCTCGCGCCGCTTGGAAACACGCGCACTTCGTCGCCGACTGAGATCGGTGCGTCCGCTACGTCGCCCATGATCCAGCGTTGATGATCGTCGATCGCATCGCGTGTGACGTATTGCACGGCGATGTGTGCGCCTTGTTGAACGTGCGCATCGGTTGTTGATTCGAGATCGATCGCTTCAAGCGTTGCCAGCAGCGATTCGCCAGAAAACCAAGCAGTGTTCTCCGTGTGTGCAACGACGCCATCGCCTTTGAGTGCGGAGATTGGAATCGCTGTGAATTTCGGAAGCGAGAGCGCTTGCGCAATGTTCTCGAAAGCCGCAACGATACGTCCGAACTTCGTTCGATCAAAGTCAATCGCATCCATCTTGTTGACGGCGACCACGAGATGACGAATGCCCAGCAAACCCGCAATCGCTGAATGACGCTTCGTTTGCGGCAACAGTTCAATTTCGTCTTGCGCGAAATCGAGTTTCGTCACATCGATCAAAATCACCGCAACATCGCTCTTCGATGCGCCTGTGACCATGTTCCTTGTGTATTGCTCATGCCCCGGTGCATCGGCGATGATGAATTTGCGTTTTGGGGTCGCGAAGTAACGATAGGCGACATCGATCGTGATGCCTTGTTCACGCTCGGCTTCAAGCCCATCGGTGACGAGCGAAAGATCGAGTTCGCCCACGCGCGTTTGTGCGCCGCGTGCGCGACCCAAGGCATCAAGCTGATCGATCATGAGTGCTTTGCTGTCGAAGAGCAGGCGACCGATTAAGGTGCTTTTTCCATCATCAACGCTGCCACAGGTGATGAAACGGAGGGGACGACTTGCTCCTTCTCCCGTAGCGCGAAAGAGGGGCGGGGTGAGGGCGACGGAGTCAGTTGAGGCTTGGTTCATATTTTGATCTAGTTTGTTCCCCTCTCCCTTGAGGGGAGAGGGTGTCGCGAAGCGACGGGAGAGGGTGATGTCTCAACGGCGAGTCGAAGGCGGCGAACAGCCCCCTCTCCCACCCTTCGGGCACCCTCCCCCACGAGGGGGGAGGGGACTTAGAAATACCCTTCCTTTTTTCTGCGTTCCATCGCGGCATCATTCGCACGATCGTCCATGCGTGTTGCGCCTCGCTCACTATTTGTTGCGCCGATGGTTTCAAGCACGACGTCGTGCGCATTCGCAGCGGTACTCGCGACTGGACAGGTGCATGAAATGTCGCCCACCGTACGGAAGCGAACATCGCGCGTCACCACCGTTTCGCCGTCTTTCGGCGGCGTAATGTCTGTCACCGGAACGAGCAAACCGTTGCGCTCAATGACTTCACGTTGATGCGTGTAGTAAATCGAAGGCAGCGCGATGTTCTCTCGCGCGATGTAATTCCAAATGTCGAGCTCAGTCCAATTCGAAATGGGGAACACGCGGAAGTGCTCATTCGGTGCGAGCTGCGTGTTGTAAAGGTTCCAAAGTTCCGGGCGCTGCGCGCGAGGTTGCCATTGACCGAAACTGTCGCGATGCGAGAACACACGCTCTTTTGCACGAGCCTTTTCTTCATCGCGGCGTGCACCACCGACGACTGCATCAAAACGATGGGCTTCGATCGTTTCAAGCAACGTCACCGTTTGGTGACGATTGCGACTCTCAAGCGGATGCGCAAGACGAATCGTGCCGCGACGAATCGAATCGTCGAGATGGCCGACGATCAATTTCAATCCGTGTCGCGCAACGAGTTCTTCGCGAAATGCGATCACCTCGGGAAAGTTGTGTCCCGTGTCGATGTGCACAATCGGCAGCGGCAATTTTCCTGGTGCTGCGGCTTTCATCGCGAGATGCAACACGACGAGCGAATCTTTACCGCACGAGCAAAGAATCGCTGGCCGCTCGAATGCGCCAAACACCTCGCGCAAGATACTGATTGCTTCGTCTTCAAGCCAATTCAAATGAGTGTCGCTTGCGTACGCGGTCGGCGCATCTAGGTGCGCGCCAGGGGCGACGGTGTTAAGAAATGCGTCTCGCGCAGTCATGGCGAAGTCCTGTCGTTTGAATCAAGTGAGTTTGCGTGAGACGCTGCGCTCGCGACGTGAATGCCGCATTCGCTCGCGATGTTTTTGCCATCGGTTTGCTCCCACCACCAGCGTCCCGCGCGCGGGTGTTCGTTCGCGCGAATCGGGCGCGTGCACGGATCACAACCAATGCTCGCAAAGCCATTTCTATATAGGGCACTGTAAGGAATATTGTGTTTATCGATAAAGTACCAAATATCTTCGTCTGCCCATTGGTAAATGGGCGAAAACTTTTGGAGCTGGAACGCCGTATCGAAGCTCTTCTTTTCGATGGCGTCACGCCCCACGCTCTGCGCTCGACGCAAGCCCGTGACCCACGCACGCTTGCCTGCGAGCGCGAGACGAAGCGGTTCTGTCTTTCTAATTTGGCAGCAGAGCGCTCGCACGGCTTTACTCTCGTAAATTTGCGTATCGGCGTTGACTTCGGCGAGCGCTTCGAGTCGCGTTGCCGATGGTGTGCGACGCTCAATTCGTCGCGAATAAATCGTCTCAACACGTTTCCACAAATCGAGCGTTGCGGATGGCAGTTTGCCGGTGTCGAGTGCGATCGATTGAATGTCGATGCGATGCGTTGCGATCAAGTGGAAGAGCACCATGTCTTCCGCGGAGAGCGAATGCGCGAGCACGCACGGCGCGTAGCTTGCCGCCTCGTTGAGCAATTCGATGGTTTCGCTCAGACGTTGCGCGAAACCTGCGGGCGCGCTGATCACGCGCGGCGGTGAGTACCACGCGATGGGTGAAGTGGTGATGGAGGAGGTCATCATTGTTTTAGTGAGTAAGTTTCCAGCCCGCGAGCGTGAGCATCGCGATGAGCAATCCTCGCGTTGCAATTTCAGGAATGCGTGTGCAAAGTTTCGCGCCGATCAAAATGCCTGGGATCGAACCGACCAGAAGCGCCGCAAGTAACGCGAGGTCGACGTTGCCGAACGATGCGTGCGCTGCGCCCGCGAGAAAGGTCAATGGCACGGCGTAGGCGACATCCGTTCCTACGATTTGCTTAAGTGGCAACAACGGGAACAAGAGCATGAGGGCTGTCACGCCAATCGCACCTGCACCAATCGAAGACACGGCGACGAGCGCGCCGATGACGAACCCGAGCACGAGCGTGAGGCCAACGTTCCAGTGCGACGTTTCGTTGGTGTGCGCTTTCGCATAGCGCAGCCGCCATTTCATGAGCCACGGACGAATGACCAACGCCGCCGCCGTGATAAACAAAGCAACGCCGAGCGATACACGAATCGTACGATTCAAACTGGATACGTCGGGCGCAGCGAAATGAAGCCACGCGAAAAACGTCGCGGCCCCAATCAAGCTACTCAACACCAGTCGCCAGAAAATCGGTTTCACAACGTGACCCGCGCGCCAATGAGAGAGACCGCCGAACGATTTGGTGATTGCAGCAAATAACAGATCGGTGCCCACTGCAATTGCGGGCGGAACACCGACAACGCCGATCAACATCGGTGTCATGAGCGAGCCACCGCCGACGCCGGTGAGACCGACCACAACGCCGGTCAAAAAACCAATCGCGGGGAGCAGGAAGAGGGAAGTGCCTTCGAACATGTTGCCATGCTAGGTAGCGGCATAAGAACACTAACTGTTCAAAACGGAATATTAAATAGGTTAAAACGGAATACGTAATTTTCGTGTTCGTCGACGCAGGCAGCGCCGATTGCCGATTGTGGGAGCGCGCTCGCGCGCGAAACGGCGTCTCGTGGAATCCGTCACCGAATACAGGGAAATCTTTTGCTGTGAG
>JBOFBL010000765.1:0-1813 GCA_051645545.1 Casimicrobium sp.
GCTGTTGCATTTATCAGCCAAAACGCGGGCGTGCAGTTCGATCCGAACATGACACCCGTGTTCATTCGAGTGGTTGAACGGCTCTGGTTGCTGCACGGTCAACAATTCGACGATGCGCTTTGCGTAGATATCCCAGCGCCCAACGAGCGTTTCGCAACCGATTCGATGCTTGATCGACTCAACGATTTGGTGCCGAAGTCGGTATTCGAAAAACTTGGCGTCGGACTGATAGATTAAGACTGTTATTGCAGATGTGCAGAGCGGCCAACTGTACTCGTTAGCAATCTACAAAAACGCACATAAAAAACCCGGCCGGAGCCAGGTCGTTTGTGCCGAGATTCGAGATTAGGCTTCGATCTCTGCTCGCATTTGTTTCATCGCCTTCACTTCGATCTGACGAATTCGCTCTGCGGATACGCCGTATTTGTCAGCGAGTACTTGCAGCGTTTCTTCTTCGTCTTCAGCAAGCCAACGACGCGTGATGATGTCGCGCGAGCGCTCGTCGAGCTTGGTGAGTGCGCGCTTGAGCCCTTCGCTGTGAACGCGCGAATCTTGTTCCGATTCGAAAACTCGTGCAGGATCGGCACTGTCATCAGCGCGCAGGTAGGCGATCGGTGAAATCGCTTCGCTTTCCGAATCGTCAGGCGTGCCATCCATTGCGATGTCGCGACCGTTCAAGCGCATGTTCATCTCGAACACTTCTTCGGGCTTGACGTTTAATTCTTTGGCAATGCGTTTGGCTTCTGCTTGCGTGAGCGCGTGTTCGCCCGAGCGCATAGCGCGAAGGTTGAAAAACAATTTACGCTGCGCCTTGGTCGTTGCGACCTTGACCATGCGCCAGTTCTTCAGAATGTATTCGTGGATTTCGGCGCGAATCCAGTGCAGTGCGAACGACACCAAGCGCACGCCGCGCTCCGGATCGAACCGCTTCACAGCCTTCATCAAACCGACGTTGCCTTCCTGTACGAGGTCGCCTTGCGGCAGGCCATAGCCCATGTAATTACGGCTCACCGAAACTACCAAGCGCAGGTGACTCATCACGAGCGAGCGCGCGGCTTCGAGGTCGTTCATGTACTTGAGGCGCAGCCCCAATTCGAATTCTTGCTCTGCGGTTAAGAGCGGATACTTATTGACCGCTGTCACGTACTGATCGATCGTGCCTAGGGCAGACGGTACGGGGAAATTCAGCGTTGCGGTCGGGTTCATGTGTGTCTCCAGTCATTGTGTGCCATCGAACTAGTGCGCGATGGCGCGCCGTGCAGACGTAATAAATGCGTATCTTGTCTGTGACCCCCACGAGGGGGCGGGTTCGCGCGGCACCGATTGGCCGCAAACCCCGCCAGAGCTGCCCAACCGGGCGAGCCCAAGTGCATCAGGTGGTTGACTGCTCACCGTTTTAGCACTCGCATCGTAAGAGTGCTAACAATTTTAAATAGTTCCCGACTTTTTTGCTCGGGATAAGCAAATAAACCTTATAGCTAAATTGATTACAACGCAATTAATGTGGGTCAGAGCATACTTTATTATGATAATTGATTAATATCATTTATTGATCTGTCGCCCAATAAAACCTATAATTCAAGCAATAGTTATAACTATTTCACACTCGCTATTTCGCACTCCACCGGGCCGGATCGTCACTCCCTGCAATGAGCGCGAGCCCGTAGGCAATCGATTCCAGCTGATCGCCCGTTTCAATGCTCGCCGGATTGAAGCGCGCATCGAAGATCGCGCGCACCGACGGTACAAACGACGTGCCGCCCGTTAAGAACACGCGGTCAATCTGTGACGCATCGAGCGCGGCTTTCGCAAG
>JBOFBL010000766.1:0-2459 GCA_051645545.1 Casimicrobium sp.
CTCAAAGCATCGCCTGACGGCTACACCTTGTTGCTCGGCACGACCTCGACGCATTCGGTCGCGCCGTATCTGTACAAAAATCTCGGCTACAGCGCGGAGAAAGATTTCACACCCATCGGAGAGGTCGCCACCGCCACCAATGTGCTGGTGGTAACCCAAAATCTGCAAGCCAACAATGTGAAGCAACTGATCGAGGTTGCCAAGGCGCGACCCGACGGTTTGAATTACGCCTCGAGCGGCAATGGCACCATCGTGCATCTTCAGGGCGAGCTGTTCAAGCAAATGTCGGCGACGCGCATCACGCATGTGCCCTACAAAGGCACCGCGCTTGCGATGCCCGATTTGATTAGCGGGCAAGTTCATATGATGTTTGATTCGATTGTGTCTGCGCTGCCGCATATCAAGGGCGGCAAGGTGCGCGCAATCGCAGTGACGTCGGCAAAACGCTCGCCACTCTTGCCCGAGGTGCCGACGGTGATCGAATCGGGATTGCCGGGCTACGAAGTCAATACGTACTTCGGACTCTTTGCGCCCGCGAACACGCCGCGCGAAATTGTCGATCGTTTGCAAAAGGAAATTGCAAAAGCAGTGCAAAGCTCCGACGTGAGAGAGCGATTTGCGAGCCAAGGCGCGGAGCCCGTCGGCGGCACATCGGAAGCGTTAGCGCAAACGATGAAAACCGAGAGCGAGCGCTGGAAGAAGGTCATTGCAACGGCGGAAGTAAAGCCCGATTGATCGGGTTGAAAACTCAAAGCCGCATTCGACGGTTAAAAAATAAAAGGCCATTCGGCTTTGTGGCAATCTTCGTTGCGACCCTCCCGTTGACGGGATTCCGCGGCTCGCAGCGGCGTTCGCGTTAGGTGCCCACGCAAAGGAAAGTTGCGAGCGAGTGCTCGCAATCTTGTCAATGCCCGCGAATGCTTGCGTGAGATTTAGGATGTTGCCAGTGGGCTAGCGATCGACTCTTGCTGGGATCGCATAACGCCCGTGGCGCACACAAAATGAACGAAGTTCTATCATTCAACTCTATTCAAAAATGTCCGATTCAAAAGGGCCGAAAGGCAGTTAGTACTGCTAATCAACTGCATGTTTTTATTGCGTGCTTGCCCATACAATTAAGTCGCTTATTTAATGAGTTGCATATCCTACAGAAAATGAAAATAGCGCTATCCCACAGCGTTTATCCGTTTGATGTGCGCGTTCATCCGCTCTACACTCTGAGAATTGTCTTGCTGGGCGGATGTGGATCGCCTGAGCATTTTGTACAAAAGGGAGTTGTGCGGCGTCATCGCGCTTCGTGCAGCTGATTGTGGATCGAGCAGGCGATTACCCATCGCCCGAGCGTTCTTTTTTTCCGGGGGTTCTCATGTTGAATGTGTTTGTTCGCGCGCGGCGGCTGGCATTGCTGTCGCGCGTTTTTATAGCTGCATCGCTCGCCCTCAGCGCGAGTGCGATGGCGCAGCTACCGCCCAACGAAGCGACGTTAGCGCCGCAACAGCGCAGCACCGAGCCAGTCGCTGTGCTCGTCGAGCTGCAAGGCACGGCGGCATCTCGCGTTTATGGCGATACGTTCAGTCGCGAAAAACCACGCAGCAATATTGGCGTTGCGCGCAGCGCAGCGGCCACTGCGGCGCGCTCGCAAATTGCGAGGAACAAACAAGAGCATGCGAGCTTCAAGGCCGCACTTTCAACAAGCGGTATTCGCGCCGATGAAATCTACCGCGCAACGAAAGCGGTGAACGGCATCGCGCTTAGCGTGTCCGAAAGCGACATCGATGCGCTGCGCAATCTACCTGGCGTGAAAGCGGTGACTGTGATCGAACAGGAAACGCCGTCGATGTCGACGACGATTCCATTCCTCGGCGTGCCTGCTGTATGGTCGGGATCGTTTCCGCTTGGGCTTACTGGTGACGGCGTCCGTATCGGCATCATTGATTCTGGCGTTGACTATCAGCATGCGATGTTCGGTGGCACTGGCGCGCTCGCAGACTATCAAGCGAATCCCCGCACATCGAACGCGGCGGGGGGCACCACGTTTTTCCCCACTGCGCGCGTGGTGGGTGGGTTCGATTTCGCAGGCGATGCCTACACGGGCTCGAACGCGCCCGCACCCGACCCCAATCCAATGGATTGTGGTGGTCATGGCACCCACGTTGCGTCAACAGCGGGCGGTGGCGGCGTCAAAGCCGACGGCACGCCCTATACGGGCCCTTACGACGCAACAACCGATTTCTCCGCGGCGAATCTTCGCATCGGTCCGGGCGTTGCACCGAAGGCGCAGATTTACGCGTTGCGCGTATTTGGCTGCGCTGGCAGCACAACGTTAACGGTACAAGCCATCGAATGGTCGCTTGATCCAGATGGCGATGAGGATCTCTCCGATCACCTCGATGTGATCAACATGTCGCTCGGCTCGAATTTCGGGAGCCTTGCCAATGTGTCGTCGATTGCTTCGGACA
>JBOFBL010000767.1:0-4267 GCA_051645545.1 Casimicrobium sp.
ACTCCGACATGAAGCCTTGCACTTGCGAATACGGGAACGCGTAGTCCTCCGCGATGATCATCGTGCGCTTGTAGCCTTTGTCCATCGCCGCTTTGCCGAGACCCACCATCCATTGTGCGCCGTCCGTGTTGAAGCGGAAGAAGTTCGTGCTTGGATTTACGAGCGTCGTTGCTTGCGCGCCTGAGCCGCCGTTGATGAAGGTGATGCTCGGCTGCGTTTTAGAGTAATCCTTTACCGCAATACCTTCGCCACCCGAGAGCGGGCCGACCATGATGTCGACTTTGTCTTGCTCGACAAGCTTGCGCACTGCGTTAACGGCGACATCGGGCGTTGCGTTCGAGCTCGCCTTGATGATTTCGATCTTGCGTCCGGCAACGACGCCGCCGCGCTGTCTGACCGCCAGCTCCGCCCCGCGCATGCCGTCGGCACCGCCTGCCGCGAATGGGCCTTCGAGCGTCGCCAGCAATCCTATCTTGACTGGTTGACCCTGCGCGAGAACACTGCCCGATAGCGCGAACGCTACGGCTGCTCCCAGGGCCGATTGAACTAATTGTCGTTTGGTCACTTTCACACTTGCCTCCTTTGGATGGGTGAAGTTATGGACCGATTTGGACCGAAGCGTGCGCGAAGCTTCGCCCACAATCCAATCAATCCGTCTGGGGAAAACAAAACAATGGCGAGGAACACAACGCCGATGACGAGATTGAATCGCTCGCGATCAATCACATCGATTGCGAATGTCTGCAAAAGCACGAACACGATCGCACCAATGAAGGCACCGATCGGATGTTTAAGTCCGCCGAGAATCGCGATCACGAGGATGTTGATAAGCCAACCGGTGTTCATCGAGTTTGGCGTGACCAATCCGTTGTACCAAACGAGCAAGATGCCACCGACCGACGCGAGCACACCCGCGACCGCATACGCGGCGACGCGATGCGCAACGACGTGATAACCAAGCGAATTCATGCGCCGCGGGTTGTCGCGCACGCCTTGCAACGCGAGGCCAAAGGGCGTACGCACCAGCCACTTGATCCAGAGGTAGCCGAGCAAACTCATCGTGAGTGCGAGCAAATAAAACGGAATCGGATCGCGCCAATTGATACCGAACACTTCTGGCGGATAGACTTTTTGAAAGCCTTGAAAGCCGTTAAACACCGAATAGTTTTGTAGCGCGAGGTAATAGAACGCAACGCCCATCGCGAGCGTGATCATGATCGTGTAGATGCCTTCGGTACGCACTGAGAGCCAACCGACCAAAATCGAAAAGAGCGTTGGAATGACGATTGCGAAAATCACCGCGATCCACCAAGGCCAACCCAGGCTGATTGGCGTAGCGCTGGTTCCAAAAATAGAAATGCAATAGGCAGCAACACCTGCGACTGTCATCTGAGCGAGCGACACCATGCCGCCGTAACCAGCGAGAAACGAGAGCGAGAGCGCAATCAAACCGAGTGCGAGCGCCTGTCCGCCGATTTGGAACGCGAAGAACGGCGAAACAACGAACGGATAAATCAGCACTGCCGCAAGTACGAACACATGTCGTGCCGCTACGTGTCGCCATAAAAACTTGAGCCAGCGCGGTGCGTTGCTGTCCGCATACGGATCGACTTCGACGGGCCTTGTTGAAGCACTGGTCTGGGCAGCGCGAGCGCGTGGCGCGGTCGCGCTCGAAAGCCCTGTGTTCATGGCGCGTCGCCAATATGCGGCACTCATCGCTTACGCCGCCTTTCCCATGATGCCGCGCGGACGAAATGCGAGCACCAAGATCAAGATCACGAAGGTGAATACCACGCTATAGGTCGGCGCGTAAGCCAAACCGAACGCCTCAACGAGCCCAAGCATCACCGCACCGATGGCAGCTCCGACGATGCTGCCCATACCGCCAACGATCACCACGATCAACGATGCGAGCAAGAGCCGCGTGTCCTCTCCAGGCACCATCGAAAACTCAACCGCTCCGATCACGCCACCGAAGCCAGCGAGACCAGCTCCGAGCATGAAGGTAATCGCGAACACAAGATTGACGTTCACCCCAGAGGCCGCGAGCATTGCGCGATCATCGACACCTGCGCGAATCATCACACCGACTTTCGTTCGGTTCAACAACCACCAAAGAAATACACCGATCGCGATCCCGAATGCGAGAAGACTCAGTCGATAGGCAGAGTACGCACGAATCACCGGAATGTCACGAATCGGCCCCTGCAACCATTCGGGCGCTTCCATCTGATAGACCTGGCCGGTGAAAATCCAGAGCAAGATGTCGGCGATGATGATCGAGAGCCCGATCGTCACCATCGTTTGCCGCAAGTCTTGGCCTTGCATGTGACGAAGGATCAACACCTGAATCAAGAAGCCTAGAATCGCAGCCGCGAAAAATCCGCCTGCAATCGCGAGCACCCACCAGCCGGTTTTCTCTGCGATCATGAAACCGACGTAGCCGCCGAGCAGATAGAGCGAGCCGTGCGCGAGGTTCACATTGCGCATCAAGCCGAACACGAGTGTGAAGCCACTCGCAACGATGAAGTAAAGCGACGCGAGCGTGAGTCCGTTCAACACCGTGAGCAGGTAGAGCCGCGCGTTGTCCGCCAATCCCCAGATGGAAAGCGCGATAACAGCTAAAGCGGCAATCGCCCAAATTACCTGGGCTACTCGGCTCATTTTCATCAAATTCGTCAAGCCGCTTTCTCCCAACGCTCGCCCATTTCTCCAGGCGCGACCTTTGCGAAGTTCCCGTCTTTCATCACCGCGAGAATGCGTTTCGGATCGCGCAAAATCGAAATGTTCGCGAGCGGATCGCCATCGACGAGTAAGAGATCCGCGAGATAGCCTTCTTTCACGAGACCAAGTTCGTGACCACGCTTCATCACTTGCCCGCCGTAGAGCGTGCACGAACGGATCGCTTCCATCGGCGTCATGCCGAGATACTTCACGAAGAATTCGAGATCGCGCGCGTTCTGCGTGTGCGGCGTGAATGCGAAACCGTAGTCGCCACCGGGCAGCACGCGAATGCCGCGCTTATGCATCGCTGACAAACTCTTGAGCGCCGCATCCCACTCTTCTTGATAACCCATCGCAACCGCTTGCTCATGCGAGATACCCCATTGCTCTGCTTCGTAAAGCAAGGCGTGAAGAATCGCGATCCCAGGCGCGACGAACACCTTATCTTTCACGGCTTCGAGTTGATCGAGCACTTCCTCATCAGTGAAGCTCGCGTGATAAATCAAATGAATGCCGTGACGCAGCGCTTGCTTCACGCTCGCGCACGAACGCGCATGCACGATGATCCGCTTGCCGCGCATCTTCACTTCTTCTGCGGCGGTCGCGACTTCGGCATCGGTCATCCACGTGGTGTGCGCGTCGGCACCGGGCACGAAGTTGTCGCCCGACAAATTGAGTTTGATCGAATCGACGCCGTACTTCAAAAACATGCGCACGACTTGTCGCATGTTTTCAGCGCCCGTCACATTCACGCCGAAGCTGTATTCGGGAAACGGCAGATGCGGCAAGGTTTCATCACCGAGTCCACCGAGCACGGTGATCTCTTGCGATGCTGCGAGATAACGCGGCCCTGGAATTTGCCCGCTCTCAATCGCATTGCGAATCACCACGTCGAGTCGCGGCTTTGCACACGCAGCACCGAGACAACTCGTGAATCCCGCTTCGAGATAACGCTTCGCGACTTTCGCGCACCAGAGCACATGTTCTTCAAGCGGCATCGTTTGAATGCCCGCAAGCGTTGCAGCGTCGTTCCAACTGAAATGCGTATGCGCTTCAGTCATGCCAGGCATCAAGGTCGCACCCATCGCATCGATGACGGTTGCATTGCCTGGTGCGATCGGTGCCGTGGTACGACCGACTTGTCGAATGCGATTGCCGCTCACGAGCACGCTGCCACTGTACGGCGCGTTGCTTCCCGTGCCATCGAGAATACGAACGTTGGTGAAGAGAACGTCTGCCATGATGCGCTCCTATGCAGCCCAACGCGTTACTGATGCGGGCGCAACGTAGCGCGTACCGCCGCTTTGCCGCATCGGCGGCGCGCGATGGAACTCACCGTCTTTCATCACCGCGAGAATGCGCTTCTTGTCTTGCAATACAGTGATTTCCGCGAGCGGATCGCCGTCGATCAACAGAATGTCCGCAAGATAGCCTTCACGGATATAGCCCAGCACTTTGCCCATGCGCATCATCGGTCCGCCCCATGCGGTCGCGGAGAGCAGTGCCTCCATCGTGCTCATGCCGAGATATTTCACGAAGTACT
>JBOFBL010000768.1:0-1135 GCA_051645545.1 Casimicrobium sp.
AGTATTGCTTCATGATGCCCGAGGAACCCTTCGCACAAAGAATGCCTTTGTTCAGTGGGTGTTCGGGATTGCCTTCGATGTAGCGCACTTCGGGGCCTGCGCCGCTATCGCGCAAATGCACGCGGATGCCACAGCGACATGCGCACATGTAACAGGTCGTGGTTTTGACTTCTGTTTTTGCATCGACCATTGGCGAGGCAAGCGGATCGTGCAGCGGTTTGCTCATGACATCGTTGAGTGGTTCGTTCGTTGCTGCGAGGAGCGTGCGCGCCGGTTAGAGTACAGTGCGAGCGCGTTGCATGTGAAACGAGTCTACACGCTCACGCGTGATTTCGAAATGCACAACGCTTGCAAAACGATACGTTAACCGCAGGGCGTTGCGCCGCAGTCGGGCTCGAAGTGTCGCGCGGCCAGCAAATCGCACAACTTATCGAGATGCTTGTCTTCGATGCCTGCTGCGCGAAGCGATGCCGCCGTTTGCGCGAGATAGTCTGCACCGGAGCCGTATCGACCGCGACTGGTTGCAAGTTTTTCAACCACCGCCTCATCGGAGAGTCGACCCGCATAACTCGGCGCATCGTGGTTGATCACAAAGCCAATCGCCATGACGTCGCCATCGTCGGTCTTCGCCTTGAGCCAGCGCGCGACGTAGCTGCCGCCGAACATCTCGCGTCGCCAAAGTAGTTCGAGTTCGCGTCGTGCAACGCTCGCGTCTAGCCGGAACAATACGCCGCGCACCGCGCCGCCGAGATCAAGCCCAAGCACGAGCCCAGGATTCTCTGGCGTGCCGCGATACACGTTGCTCCAAAGACAAAAGCGGCGGTGATAGCCACGCACGGTGCCGATCAAACGACCGCTGTGCTCCATGCATGGATTCCAAACCAACGAACCATAGCCGAACACAAAAATGTCGTCGCGACCATTCCATTTGACGAGCATCGCGTCGAGCGAAGCACGCATTGCATCTTCGGTGAGCAACTTAGACGCGTGCGGCGAATTTTTGATCGCCTCGCGCGACACATCGCGTTCGATGTCTTCGCGCGAAATGCCTTTGAACGACTGGAGCGTCACCTTGCTATTTCTCCGAGTGATACCTCGTAACCCGCTCGACCTCATTTTTGCTGCCGAGAATCAC
>JBOFBL010000769.1:0-1332 GCA_051645545.1 Casimicrobium sp.
CTCATGTCTTTCCACAAGTTCGGAAACTTGGGCGTCGCTTTGAACAGCATGTGTTCTAGCAAGTGTGCCATCCCGGTTTCGCCGTAGCCTTCGTGACGCGAGCCAACGAGATAGGTGATATTGACTGTTGTTTTCGGCGCGGACGCATCGGGGAACAACAACACTTTGAGCCCGTTGGCTTTCAAGGTGTATTCGCTAATGCCTGCGACGCTGACGCCGACATCGAAGGCAGCGGCAGGCGATTTGTTCGCAACGGGTGCCGTGGTCGCGGACGGTGGCAGGGGGACGGGTGCCTGTGCAAGCGAGTGCGCACAAGCGAGCACGCTCGCGAGCGCGAGCGGAGCGAAAGAGAAGCGGGAAGGCGACCAAGCCATGATGACTTTCGGAAGGTAAAAAGGTTGAACGAAAACGTTTTGCATTTGACGCGGTTTGATGCAAAGCGCGCAGTTTAGTTGCTGGACGCAGTCATGTGCACGTCATTCGTCGCATCGGCCTGCAGCGACCAGAGTCGCGCATAAACGCCGTTTTTCGCGAGCAGGGTTTGATGGGTGCCGCGCTCGACGATGCGGCCGTTGTCCATCACGATAATTTGATCGGCGTCTACGATGGTCGAGAGCCGATGGGCAATGATCATCGTCGTGCGCTCGCGGCTGACCGCTGCAATTTCAGCTTGAATCGCTTTTTCGCTTTCGCTATCGAGCGCGGAGGTTGCCTCGTCGAAAATCAAAATCGTAGGATTTTTGATGAGTGCTCGGGCAATGGCTACACGCTGTTTTTCACCTCCGGAGAGCTTGAGCCCACGCTCGCCGACGGGTGTTTGCAAGCCATCCGGCAGCTTCGCAATGAATTGATCGAGTCGCGCCTGGCGAATCGCTTGCGCGAGCTCTTCATCGGTGGCGTCAGGACGACCGTAGCGCAGGTTGTATTCGAGCGTGTCGTTGAACAGCACGGTGTCTTGCGGCACGATGCCGATCGCGCGACGCAACGACGTTTGCGTGAGATCGCGAATATCGATGCCGTCAACCCGAATCGCGCCGCCCGTTACGTCGTAGAAGCGGAATAAAAGCCGCGCAAGTGTGCTCTTTCCGCCACCGCTCGAACCCACCACAGCGAGCGTTTTTCCTGCGGGAATTTCGAAGCTAACTTCGTGAAGAATCGCCCGATTTTCTTCGTAATGAAAGTCAACAGTATCGAATTCAACTTTACCGTTTTTATCTTTTATCGCCCAATAATCTTGGGCGTTGGGTCGATCTGCCACTTCTTGGTTTTCACGCATCAAACCGAACATTTTTCCCATGTCGGTGACCGCCTGACGAATCTCGCGGTAGATCA
>JBOFBL010000770.1:0-7788 GCA_051645545.1 Casimicrobium sp.
CAGTGGTGCGGTTAACGGATAATGAGATGTGGGTTTCCTGCGGGACAGCACAACACAAAAAGTCAGTGCTCGCTATCACTGAAATTCAACGAGCGGGGAGTAAACGGATACCTGTTAACGCATGGCTGCGAAGCAATCATGCGCCCTGCATTGGCGATGAATTTACATTCCAACAAAATACGTCGTCGCCCAATTAATCAGGTCAATCAACGTAGTTTATGTGTATATCGAAAACGGCTGAAAGCCTCTTCACCGCCCAATTAAATGGGACGTGAGTAGCTAGCGTTATTTGTCCTGACGCATGATTTCCGTCGGTTGCACCCAGATCCAGTCGGAGCCTTCAGCGATAACAGTATTCGCTTCGTACTTGCGCGAAGTGCCGACCGATTCGTAGACCGCGCCCGCGCTGTAATCGGTGATCGCCATGATCCAGCTTGCGTCCATGATCGGACGCCCGAAGAACGCGCCTTTGAGCCGCAACGCTTTAAACGGTGCACTGGTCGACAGCGTGGTCGGTGCGCCGTACAGATTTGATTTCGAACGTATTGTTTTAAGCTCAACAGAGTCTGCATCGCGAGTAAGCACCTGCAAACCCAGTTCGATGTGACCCGCGGGTAGCTTGAGCAAACGAACAATCATCGCCACTTGCCACACCGTTTGCGCGCCCTCTTCGCAGACGACCGTGATGTCGCGCAAGCGAATGTCCTGCCCTGGTGCATTTGCCATCACGCAGCGATAACCGGTATCGCTTTTGTCGCGCAAATGCCAATACTGCAAATTGACTTTCGAGACTTCGGGCGGCAAATCCTTCTTGAGCCGCTTCATCGTCGATTCGCGCAGCAAACCCAAAGTTTGAATTTCATGCGCGTCAGCGTAACCGTAGCTTTCGCCTTCGAGCGTCGGCAGCAAAATGTTGGGCTCGTAAGCCACCGCGATCGCCGAGCGCTGTAGCCCGTACACCGCAGCAAGCCTACCTTGATCAGTGTTTCGCTGACTCGCGCGCTCAAGTGGCTTGAATTCGGGATCGATCCGAAGCACCGCCGAGCGCAGCGCATTGATCGAGGCGGTCATCGAATTGCCTTGTGTTGCCGTGCTGCCACTCGTGTCGCGCTGCGCCTGGTCGAGCCAACTCATCAAGCGCTGATAAATCGTCGAAGTATCGCAAAACAGGAAATGGCCGCCTTGCGGCACCGAATGGCGCGGTTGTAAGCCGTCGGAGCCGGAGAGATCGACCACGAATCCGCCCTCAGCAGCCGGACGTGCAGTCAAGCGCGCGTCGAAGCTGTGTTCGATAAGTTTTTCCCAGAGTTGACGCGTTTGCACGGGCATGTACGAACCGGCGTTGCCCAAACGCAACAACAACAAGGCGACAAACATCCGCGCCGGATAGTTCGGGATGCCGCTCGCGGGATCGGGAATGGTTCGATGATCGAGTCCGAGCTCGCAAATCTGGCGAAACTGCGCATTCAATTCGCGCCAGTTACCGGGAATCCATTCTTCGTGGCGATACAAGCGATAGCGATAACCCATCGCACGAAAGCTCACTAACCCAATCGCCGCGCGCGCGTACGCACTTGCAAACTTTGGATTTGGATTGCCCTGTACCGATTGCAGGATAAGTCGATAAGCATCGGCAAAACGCATTGCCCATTCGTAGCCAGATTCCCATAGGCGATTGCGCAGAGAATGTGCTTGCGACGACGCGGCCAGAAAATCGCGCTCCAGTCGCGCCGTGCTCTCCGCGAGCATTTGATCGAGTTCGACCAGTGGCGTCGGATCGACGCTGTCGGTGCCGTCGATTTCCGCAGAATACGAGCGCAACGTGTCGCTCACCTTGTCGGACGCGGCAAAAATATCGCGGTCAAGCGAGGCAACGAATTTCTTGGCTCCAGAAACAGAACCCAAGGGACGTTGATCGGTCAGAGAGGACAACCACCGGAGCATTTGACGTACGCGCTATCGTTATTGTGTATGCGAAACATACAATACCTTGCTCTGGACATTGCTGCAAGCCCCTTCGGGTGCCTGCTTGTCTAAACCGCGACTAATTGCTTTCACTATGAAAAAAAATCTCAGCTACCGTCTCGTAGCCGTGTTAGGACTTGTCTTTTCGTGCACGATGACGCTTCAAGCTCAAACACCAACGACCGTGCCAAGCGCGCCTGCGAGCAGCGCCGCCGCTAAGGCGCCGAACGAGCTCAAAGTGATTGAGCGCTTGGTTGGCGACGGTGCGCTTGCCAACAAAAACGATCCAGTACTCGTGCATTACACGGGCTACTTGTGGGATCCGAGCGCGCCCGACAACAAGGGCAAAAAATTCGATTCATCTCTCGAACGCCCAACACCGTTAGGATTCATTATTGGAGCAGGTCGCGTTATCAAAGGCTGGGATGAGGGCGTCACAGGAATGAAAGTCGGCGGTCAGCGCACTTTGATCATTCCGCCCGACAAGGCCTACGGCGACAAAGGCGCGGGCAACATAATTCCGCCAGGTGCAACCCTCGTCTTTGACGTCGAGCTCATGGGCGTTATCGGCAAGACGCAGCAACCAAGCGGCAAGCCGTCGCCCTTTGTGCCCGCCAAAGACGCAGCGAAGAAGTAACTCATGTATCGAAATGCCGAAGCGGTGACCGTACGTCGCGAAAACTATCGTGCGCCCGCGTTTTGGATCGATCGCATTCATCTTGAATTCGATCTGGATCCGACTCGCACGCGCGTGCGCTCGACGCTGGCGTTTCGAAAAAACACCGATGTGTTGGAAACAACGATCACACTGCTCGGCGAAAGACAAAAATTTTTGTCTGTTACGTTAAACGGCAAAGCACTCGCTGCAAATCAATACCTATTGACTGAATCGTCGCTGACGATTGCCGATGCACCGATTGGCGGCGAGCTCGTCGTCGAATCCGAAATCGATCCCGAAGGCAATCTCGCGCTCGAAGGTTTGTATCTCACGAGCGGTGTGTTCTGCACGCAGTGCGAGGCTGAAGGTTTTCGTCGCATTACCTATTTCCCAGATCGTCCGGATGTGCTCAGTGAGTACACGGTAACGATTCGCGCGGATAAGCGTGCGTATCCGGTGCTTTTGGCAAACGGCAATCTGATTTCGAAGCGCGATCTCGATGGCGGTCGTCACGAAGCGGTGTGGCATGATCCGCACAAAAAGCCTTCGTATCTCTTTGCGCTCGTCGCGGGCAATATCGACAAGATTGCCGATACGTTTACCACGATGTCGGATCGCGAAGTGTTGCTCGAAATCTATTCGACCACCGCGAATCTGCCTCGCTGTACCTGGGCAATGGAATGCTTGAAAGCCTCGATGAAATGGGACGAAGAGGCCTACGGTCGCGAATACGATCTCGATCGCTTCATGATCTATGCGGCCGACGATTTCAACATGGGCGCGATGGAAAACAAGGGGTTGAATATTTTCAACTCGCGTTATCTGCTAGCCGATAAAGACATCGCGACCGATAACGATTTCGAACACATCGACGCGATCGTTGCGCACGAATATTTTCACAACTGGAGCGGCAATCGCGTGACTTGTCGCGATTGGTTTCAGCTCTCGCTCAAAGAAGGCTTCACCGTTTTTCGCGAACAGCAATACAGCGCGTTTCGCGGCTCACCCGAAGTGATTCGCATCGCCGAAACGGCGTTCATGCAGGCGCATCAGTTTCCACAGGACGCGGGGCCGATGGCGCATCCTGTGCGCCCCGACGAATACGAAGCGATCGACAATTTCTACACGGTCACCGTCTACGAAAAAGGCTCGGAAGTGATTCGCATGTTGCGCACTTTGCTGGGCGCAGAAGCGTATCGCAAAGGCTGCGATCTTTACTTCGAGCGACACGATGGCACCGCAGCGACCTGCGACGATTTTGTTGCCGCGATGGAGGCGACAAGCGGAAAAGACTTGTCGCAATTCAAACGTTGGTACACACAAGCCGGTACGCCGGTGATCACCGCAAAAGGAAGCTACGACGCAAATACGAAGCGTTATTCGCTTTCACTTTCGCAAAATACGCCATCAACGCCCGGCCAACCCGTGAAATCGCCGATGGTGATTCCGGTGTCAGTGGCGCTCGTTGAAGCGTCGCGTGCACCTCTGCACGAACGCGTGCTTACACTCACGGAGCCGTCGCAAACCTTCGTATTCGAGAGTGTCGCGAGCGAGCCAACACCCTCGCTACTTCGAGGTTTCTCTGCGCCCGTTCGCGTTGATTTCGATTACAGCGTCGCGCAACTCGCAACGCTCGCCACGCACGACACCGACGGCGTGGTGCGCTGGCAAGCGATGCGCGATTTGTTCCTGCGTGCGTTCAACGAGACGAAGAATGGCAATGCGACGATGACGCTCGCAAAGTGTGTCGGCGAATTGCTAGCGGATGCAAAAAGCGACCCCGCGCTGCTCGCGCAACTGCTGTGTTTCGCGAGCGAAGACGAACTCGCGGAGCGCGTAACTATTATCGACACTGACGCTATCGCCAATCGACGCGGCGCCTTGCTTGCTCATGTGGTGAGTGCGAATCGCGATGCGCTGCTTGCGCGTTACACCCGCGAACGCGCGGCACTCGTGGGTCGTACGTACAGCACGCACGCAAAAGACGCGGCGCGGCGCGCGCTCGCAGCGGCGACACTGTGTCTCGCCAATGCGCAGTCGACGGCACAATCGATCTCATTGGCAAAGACGCTCTACGAGAACGCAGACAATTTGACCGATGTGGAAGCAGCAATGCGCGCGCTGCGCGACGTAGCCTGCCCCGAACGCGACGCAATGTATGCGAAGTTTCACGACCGATGGCAAGATGAAGCAACGATGCTCAATCGTTGGTACACCTTCGAAGCAACTTCGCGCGTCGGCGACGCACGCGCAGCGCTCACGCGCGTGCACCGCTTGCTCGCACATCCGAAATTCGACAATAAAAACCCAAATCGCGTGCGCGCGGTCGTGCAACAGTTTGCGATGAATCACTGGCGCGGATTTCACGCTGCCGACGGGTCGGGTTACGAATTCGTTGCCGATCAAATCATCGCGTACGACGCCAATAATCCGTCGCTCGCAGCACGCTTCTGCAATGCCTTCTCACGCTGGAATCGTTTCGAGCCAAAGGCGCGAACGCTGCAAGAGCGAGCGTTGAAACGCATTCAGGCAGTTGAGAAACTTTCGCCGAATGTTGGCGAGTGGATTGAGAAAACACTGGCGGCTGCGTAGCGCAGATAATCACGTGTTTCTTCTGCTGGCGCGCACCTGGGCGCGTTTGCGAACGCTAGATTAGCGCGCCCAGGTGCGCGCCTACAACGTCCCTCAGTGAAGCACTCCGCCGCCGCCCCGTATCTCGACATTCTCGCTGCGCACGAACCGTTCTCTGAGATGAGCGCGGCGGATCGCGAGCGTTTGCTCGCGAATGCAAAGGTGAGTTATCACGGCCCGCGCGAAACTTTGATCGCGGCGAATAGTAAAGCCGACGAGTGTTGGATCGTTGTCTCCGGTCGCGTGCGCGGTGAGCACAGCGACGATAAATCGATCGGGGCGCTTGAGCTCACCGTCGGCGAAATGTTTCCAATCGGCGCGCTGCTCACCGCGCGTCCGGTGATTTCGCATTTCTTTGCCGAAGATGAGGTGTTCGCGCTGCGCGTGCCCGCGAAAGACTTTCTAACGGTGATTGATCAGTCACACACGCTCGCCGATTTCTGCGATCGCCGTCTCACGTACCTGTTGGAGCGTTCGCGCAAAGCGCTGCAAGCGAGCTATGCCGAAGAAGGCTCTGCAGAGCAACAGCTCCCGCGAACTTTGTCCAATTTAATCAGGCGAGAACCAATAACGGTATCAGTTTCAACATCGACAAAAGATGCGTTAATGGCCATGCAATCACGGGCGATCGGCTCTATCGTTGTTGTCGATTCTGCGAACCAACCTGTGGGCATTCTCACCGAGCGCGACGTGATTCCGCGCATTGTGCTCGCTAACGCAAACGTCGACGCACCGATCATCAGCGTCGCTACGTCGCCCGTCGCCACATTGCCGGAAACCGCAACTGCCGTCGACGCAGCGCTTCTGATGGCGGAACGGGGTTTTCGGCATGTCGTAGTCGTCAATGACGATGGCGCATTGAAGGGCATCGTCTCCGAGCGCGATCTTTTCGCATTGCAACGACACACTTTGACTGGCGTCAGCGGTGCAATCGGTCGCGCGAATTCGGTCGCGCAACTCGCCGTGTGTGCGAGCGATTCGCGGCAACTCGCACGCAACTTGATCGCGCAAGGCGTCGAATCGCTCACGATGACGCGCTTCGTCTCGCGGCTCAACGATCAAATCGCGCAACGCCTGATTTCTATGGCGGTCGCGAATCACGGCATTCGTGAAAGCGATCTCTGCTGGATCGCGCTCGGCAGCGAAGGTCGCCACGAACAAACGATTTCGACCGATCAAGACAACGCGTTGATCATCGGCGACCACACGAACCGCACCGGCGGTTGCGCAAATCGCGACGCCATTTTGATGTTCGCGAAAGAGGTCAACGATTCACTTGCGCTGTGCGGTTTTCCGCTGTGCAAAGGCAACATCATGGCAAGCAACCCCGAGCTCGCGCTCGATGCGCACGCGTGGGAAGCGCGTTTCCTCGAATGGATCGATCGCGGCGATCCGCAAAGCCTTTTGCAAGCGAATATCTTTTTCGATTTGCGTGCGCTGTGGGGTGCGACGAATCTCGCACGCGAACTGCAAGCCCGTATCCTCAAAGCGGCAGCCGCAAACCAGCGATTCTTAAAGCAGCTTTCCGACAACGCGCTCGCGACCGAGCCGCCACTCAATTGGCTCGGCAACTTGAGCGCGACCGCCGAAGTGAACGGCACGCAAGTGATCGATCTCAAGAAATTCGGCGTACGCCCATTTGTCGATGCCGCTCGCGTGCTCGCGCTCGCGCACGAGGTTGCCGCGACCAACACCGTCGAGCGACTGCAAGCGCTCGCCGAGAACGGCAAAGTGCAAGCGAACGAAGTTCGCGAATGGACCGACGCGTTCGGCTTCTTGCAGAGTCTTCGCCTACGCGCGCAAGAGAAGCAACAACTGCCCGACATGCCGAACGCCGTCGCACTCGATCAACTCTCGCCGATGGATGCGCGCATTTTGAAAGAGTGCTTCCGGCAAGCGCGTAAGTTGCAACAGCGATTGCAGGCGGATTATCCGTGAGCGTGCCTCGAATCAATCCCCTCCCCTTCAAGGGGAGGGCGGGGGTGGGGATGGGGTTCTTTTCTTGCATATCAACCGAACCCCATCCCCCTCCTAGCCTCCCCCTTGAAGGGGGAGGGACTTCGTTTTGTGGACTGCTACTTCATGTTTGACTGGTTCCGCAAATCCACCAACGCGGCGCAGACCGACCGCTGGATCGCGCTCGACCTCGAAACGACCGGCCTCGACCCCGCAAACGATCGCATCATCGAAATCGGCGCCGTCGCGATTCATCGCGGCGAAATCGTGTTGCACGATTACTTTCATCGCGTGCTCGCAGAAAGTGGCACAGTCACCGCGGCTAATCGGGTGATTCACGGCGTCACCGCGAAAGAACAGTACGATGGCGCAGCATTGAACGATGCGCTTGATGCGCTGCTCGTGTGGATGGCGGACGCACCCTTCGTCGGTTTCTTCACCGATTTCGACGTGAAATTCTTGCGCACTGCGCTTGCGGGACATGCGAACAAAGCGATCGCAAAATCCTTCGCGGCGAACAACATCGACATGCAACGAATTGCACCTGCTGCATTTCCGAACGTGAAAGCGAAATCGCT
>JBOFBL010000771.1:0-9700 GCA_051645545.1 Casimicrobium sp.
TGATGGTGCTCGCGTTCGTGACCGTCTCATCCGTGCTCGGCGCATCGATGTTGCGCGGCATCACTTCACTTGCATTAGGTCTCGCAATCGGCTTGGTCGGCATGGATGCCATCGCGGGCATCCCTCGCTTCACGGGTAGCGTGCCCGAGCTCGTCGACGGCATTGAGTTCGTGCTCGTAGCCGTCGGTTTGTTTGCAGTGAGCGAAGCGCTCTACACCGTGCTCTACGAACCGAAAGGCGATCCAACAAGTCGCAACAAAATGAGCTCGATCTGGATGACGCGCGAAGATTGGAAACGCTCCTGGCCCGCGTGGCTGCGCGGCACTGCGATCGGCTTTCCGTTCGGAACAATGCCCGCAGGCGGCTCCGAAATTCCCACCTTTCTGTCGTACTCAGCAGAGCGAAAACTTAGCAAGCAACCGAAGGATTTTTCCAGCGAAGGCGGTAAAGGCGCGATCGAAGGCGTTGCCGGACCTGAGGCCGCGAACAATGCAAACGCTGCGGGTGCACTGGTGCCGCTACTCACGCTCGGTATTCCAACCTCGGCCACCGCCGCAATCTTGATCGGTGCCTTTCAGAACTACAACATTCAACCCGGCCCGCTCTTGTTTCAAACCAGCGGCGATCTCGTGTGGGGGCTCATCGCCTCGCTCTACATCGGCAACGTGATGTTGCTCGTGCTCAATCTTCCGCTCGTGGGCATGTGGGCAAAGCTCTTAACGATTCCACGTCCGCAGCTCTACGCAGGCATTTTGGTGTTTGCGAGTATCGGCGTGTATGGCATGCGACAAAGCGCGTTCGATCTGGTGATCATGTACGCGATTGGTTTAGTGGGCGTCGTGATGCGTCGATTCGATTTTCCGGTCGCCCCGGTCATCGTCGGCATGATTCTCGGTCCGATGAGCGAAAAGCAATTGCGCAACGCGCTCTCGATTTCGCAAGGCGATTGGCTGATTTTTTTCAAGCAACCGATTGCGTGCACGTTCATGGTGATGACGATACTCGTGCTCTTCATTCCGATGATTTTGCGTCGACGCGGTGTGAGACTGAGCGAAGACGATTAGCTAGTCGGCGTACCAGCTTTCCAAAGAAAGCGGGAGCGCCGCGTTCAATGCACATCTCGCATTGCGTCACGCGGCACACCACCCCATTGCCTGCTCCACGCGCGACGTAGTTGCAAGACTGATCGAAACCCAGTGGCCTCAGCCGTGTGCGACACGCTTGCGCCTCGCTCAAGCAGTTGTCGTGCGCGCTCGAGGCGGATACCACGCAAATACTGCAGCGGCGACACGCCCGTGTGCTCGATGAAAAGCCTTAGCAGATGGCGCTCAGTGACGTGACCGATGGCGGCCAACGAGGCCATGTCCCAATCACGATCCTGCTCCGCGTTAATCGCGTCTTGCACGCGGTGCACCGCTGCATGCAAATGATTACGATGTACGAGAAAGGGCGATAGCTCTGGGTCATGTGGCAAGCGCCGCAGGTAAACCACCATATCTTGCGCGACGCTCGCCGCTAACGCTTCGCCACACTCGCTGGCGATCAGGTGTAGCGCCAGATCAATACCCGCCGTGATGCCGGCGCTGGAGGCGAACGGGCCGTCGAAGACGAATACACGGTTGTCGACTACTTGCGCCTTAGGCGCCAGATCACGCAGCGCGCCCACCAATTCATGATGCGTGGTGCAACGGCGGTTATCGAGCAGGTTTGCGCGTGCGGCGAGCAGCGTACCCGAACAGATGGTAACCAGACGGTGTGCGGTGTCCGCGGCCTGCAGCGCTTTGCACAGTGTGTGATTCAGCCAATGTGCGATCGAGACAATTTCCGGCGTTGCTTTGCTGAGCTGTGCGGTGGGTTGACCGACTACCACCACCCACGTGGGTGTGTTCAGTCGATCAGGCAGCGGCTCTAAGTTAGCGATCATAAGCCCGACTGAACTCGGCACACTCTCAACCGGCCCCGCGAAGCGCAAGCGAAATCGCGGTGGCATGCCACGCAGCTCACGATGCAAATTTGCCAAGCGAAACGCTTCTGCGGGCCCAGCAATATCAAGCATCAGCGAATGCGGAGCAATGACGAATAGGAGGTCGATTAACGGCATATGAAATATCGATGAACGATCATTTTCGGACACTAATAATCATTCAGAAGATACACCATACAGAAAAGAACGTCGAACTCAATGTGTGAAATGTCTGAAATTGATCTAAACCTGTCGTCACACGACACGACAGCAGGCATCGAACGACATAAGATCAATCACGGTTTTTCATCGATACGCATGTTGTCGCCATCGCGATCACATCACCATTGAGGCCTCGAGGAATAATGATTATGTTTAGAGACACGAGAGTATTTCCGGCGCTGGCATTTTGGGTGACGGTGTTTTCACCGACCGTCATGTCGGCACTTATCGTTCACGCTCAAACCGGCGATGTCCGTACAGCATCGACAACAGCGACTGCAATGGAGCCCGGCGTTGATGTGCAGATAAAGCCAGGCGACGATTTTTTTGCGTATGCGAACGGCGAATGGCTCAAATCAACCGAGATTCCAGACGGCAAAGCACGCTGGACTATCCGCGACGAAATCGCTGAGTTAACGCGGCAACAGGTAAAGAAACTATTAGATGACGCGACAACTGCGCCGACCGGATCGATCGCACGGAAGGTGGGCGATTTTCGTGTGGCCTACTTAAACGATGCGGCCATTGAAACCGCAGGAATAGCACCACTTCATGCAATGCTCCATCGCATCGAACGAGTTAGCGACAAGGCGGCGCTCACCCGACTGCTTGGCTCGGAACTGCAGGCTGACGTGGATCCGATGAATGGCAGCGATTTTCGTTCGTCGCACATCCTTGGCCTCGCTGTGCAAGCGAGTACATACGGCGAGAAGAACAACGCTGCCTTTCTTGTTCAAGGCGGACTCGGGTTGCCGGAGCGCGACGATTACCTGAGCGCTGAATCCGATACTCAAGCAAAACGAAGCCAACGGCAAGCAGCGATCGCGCGCGTGTTGGTATTGATCGATGCGAACGCTGCACAGACTAAGACGACAGCAGCGAAAAGAGCCGAAGCAGTGATGGCGCTAGAAACCGCCATAGCGCGAAGTCATGCGACCAGCGAGGCGTCGGACAACGAACGCAATGCCGACAACCGATGGACGCGCGCCGATTTCGTGCGGCAGGCACCTGGTATGGATTGGTCCGCATTTTTCGCGGCGGCCGGAATTGGCAAGCAGCAAACGTTCGTCGCATGGCAGCCAAGCGCTATTAAAGGTGTGGCGGCGCTTGTTGCGACGCAAAGCTTGTCAGTTTGGAAGGATTACCTTCGCGTGCGGCTCATTGATGCATATGCTGAGGTGTTGCCGCGATCTTTTGCTGAGCTTTCACCAGCGTTGCGAGGCGATAGCGCAAGCGAGCCGCAAACTAGACGTTTGCAACGCGCAGACGCAGCAACGCACGCGCATCTGCGAGAGGCGATCGGCAGAATGTATTCGGAGCGCTACTTCCCGGCGGCGCATAAGGCGCGCGTGCAAGAAGTTACCAGCAATGTCGTCGCTGCGTTTACTCGGCGGGTCGAGGCGGTGACATGGATGTCACCGACCACCAAGGCGCAAGCACTGGCGAAACTGAAAGCGGTGTATTTCGGTGTAGGTTATCCGGAAAAATGGGCTGACTATGCGGACTTAGCGGTGAGCCCTATCGACGCGGTGGGCAACCTCCAGCGTATCGCCCAACGAAACTATCGGCGTACGATCTCTAAGCTCGGACAGCCTGTAGACAATACCGAATGGACGGTCGCGCCGCAACGAGCGAGCGCAGTACTTTTTTTCCAGCAGAATTCATATAACTTTGCCGCTGCGCTGCTCCAACTCACCAAGTTCGATCCGACCGCATCGGATGCCGCGAACTACGGAGCGATCGGTGCCATCGTCGGCCACGAGCTCAGTCACTTCGTCGATACGTTGGGCGCGGAGTATGACGCCGATGGACGGTTTCGCCGTTGGTGGACAGTCCAAGATATGTCGCAATATGAGGCGTTGACATCGCCGCTGAACAGGCAGATCGCAAGCTATCGACCGCTCCCGGATGCTGCGATCAACACCAAACTGACACTGGTCGAAAACGTGGCTGATCTGGGTGGTCTGCTTGCCGCCTTTGACGCCCATCGTGCCGCACTTGGCACGAAGATAAGCGACAAGGAATACGTGCGGCAACAGGATCGTCAATTCTTCATAGGCTTTGCGCGTAGCTGGCGTGGCCGGATGACCGAAGCTGCGCTGCGAAAATATCTTGCCACTGACAATCACACTCCCGAGCATTATCGAATTGCGATCGTGCGCAATATGGATGCCTGGTACGACGCATTCGACGTGCAGCCAGGGCAACGGCTCTATCTAGCGCCCGAGGCACGCGTACGCGGCATATGGTGAATTTCGTCAATCGCTGCAATCGTCCTGAATTCGCATCGTTGCGGATCGTCAGATGCGCCTACAACGAACCCAGCAGCTCGCGAAAAGCGGCTTCGTCGAGCACCACGACGCCCAGCTCATTGGCTTTTTCCAGTTTACTTCCCGCCTCGGCACCCGCAACGACATAACTCGTTTTCTTCGACACCGAACCCGAAACTTTGCCGCCTGCGGCTTCGATCATTGCGCTGGCTTCGTCGCGCGTGAGCGTGGGGAGCGTGCCAGTGAGTACGAAAGTTTTCCCAGCGAGCGATGTTGCTGCGTTTGATGTAGCAGCGACTCGCTCCGGATTGATCGGCTCAACACCTGCGGCGCGCAGTGCGGCGATGGTGTCGCGATTGACCGGTTGATCGAAGAATTCGCGAATCGATTCGGCGACGATGCCGCCCACGTCTTGCACTTCGGTGAGTGCGTCTGCTGTTGCGCTCATAACCGCGTCTAACGAGCCGAAATGTTTAGCGAGCGTCTTTGCAGTCGATTCACCCACATGACGAATGCCCAGTGCGTAAATGAAGCGATGCAGATCGACCGATTTCGATTTTGCGATTTCATCGAGCAAGTTATTCGCGCTTTTCTCACCCATGCGCTCCATCGACGCAAGCTTGGCGGCGTCAAGTGCGTAGAGATCGGAGATGCGCGACACGCTGCCGTTGGCGATGAGCGCATCGGCCAACTTGTCGCCCAAGCCTTCGATGTTCATCGCTTTGCGATGGACGAAGTGGAGTAACGCGCCTTGCAGTTGCGCTTTGCAAGCGAGCCCGCCGGTGCAGCGCGCGACGGCTTCGCCCTCTTCTCTGACGATGTGCGACGCGCAGATCGGGCATGCTGTGGGCATCGCAAATGGCTCGCTTCGCGACACTCCATCTTCAAGTACGACGCGAACGACTTCGGGAATCACGTCACCCGCGCGACGCACGACGACCTTGTCGCCCGCGCGAACGTCTTTACGAGTGACTTCATCGAAGTTGTGCAGCGTTGCATTCGATACCGTGACGCCGCCGACCATCACGGGTTTGAGTCGCGCGACGGGTGTGATCGCGCCCGTGCGGCCGACTTGCACTTCAATGCTTTCGACGACGGTCATCATTTCTTCGGGCGGATATTTGTGCGCTACCGCCCAGCGCGGTTCGCGCGTGACCCAACCGAGTTTGCGTTGTAACTCGCGATCATCGACTTTGTAGACGACGCCGTCGATATCGAAATCAAGTTCGTCACGCAATTTCAAAATGCTTGCGTGATAGGCGACGAGCGCATCGGCGCCTTCGACTGTTTTCGCGTGGTCGTCGGTTTTGAATCCGAAGGCGTCGAGTTCGTTGAGTAATTGCGTTTGCGTGTTGGGCTCGCTCCAACCATCGTGTGCGCCAATTGCGTAGGCGAAGAATGAGAGCGGGCGAGACGCGGTGACTTTCGGATCGAGCTGTCGCAAACTGCCTGCGGCGCCGTTGCGTGGGTTCACGAGCGGTTGCGTTCCCGCGTTACGTGCGTTTTCATTGAACGCTTCGAACGAAGAGCGACGCATGTACACCTCGCCGCGAATTTCAATCGATTGGGGAATGTTCGCGCCTTTGAGCCGTTGCGGAATTTCGCCGATCGTTCGCACATTTGCCGTCACGTCTTCGCCGATTTCGCCGTCTCCGCGAGTAGCGGCTTGCACGAGAATGCCGCGCTCGTAGCGCAGCGAGAGCGCGAGTCCATCAAATTTAAGTTCGGCGCGATAGCGAACCGGCGAATCGCTCTCGGTGAGTTTCAGGTCTTTGCGAATGCGTTTGTCGAAATTGCGTGCGCCTTCGGACGACGAATCCGTCTCGGTACGAATCGAGAGCATCGGCACGCCGTGTTTGACGGGCGAGAATGTTTCACTCGCGCGACCGGAAACGTTTTGCGTGGGTGAATCGGGGGTGATGAGCTCTGGGTGCGCTGCTTCTAGAGCGACTAATTCACGATACAAACCATCGTACTCAACGTCCAATAATATTGGGCGATCGAGCTCATAATAGTACTTATCGGCTTCTAATATTTTTTCCTTGATCGCCCAATATTTTTGGGCGATTACGTCTGATGCCATAGCTTAAAAAATCAGCGAAAAAGTGCTTGTGCGGTCGGAGAACCGCATTCGATTCCGGCTTGTTCTAGTGCATTGCTACCCGCCTGCACGTCCGCACGAAGCACAGCAAACTCGTTATCGCCAACATTCACACCATCGTTGTCTTTGATGTCCGACTCAAGCAGTCGCGCGAGCGCGCGAAGCGTTTGCCGATACACGTCGAAGCGTGCGACGGGGTTTGCAACGTTCGATGCCTCAAACACCAGCCGTAGCGCATTAACGTTTTCTGTGCGCAAACGCTCTGGCGTGAAGGAACGCTCGAAGCCATCGACGGCGGAGAAAATCGGCGTCTCGCTTTCGACTTCGAAGTACACAAAACGGCCATCGGCTTGCAGACGAAAACCGTTTGCCTCGAGCGTGCCGCGTAGCCGTGTGCCCGACCATGCGCCGCCATCTTTGCGTACCAAATAAAGGACACAAATCACGTCGACCGCAGCGAGAAACTGATCGAGTTCTGCCGCGCGCTCACCCACACTCACATCACCGCCGAAACTCACTTCAAGATCATGTCGCCCGGCAATCACGCTCACTTCGTTCTTCCAACCCAATGCATCGCTCGTGCTAATAGGCCCCGCGCGCGAGGCGATGGGCATACCTAAACAAAGCGATTGCACGGCACCACCACTCGCGAGATCTTCGACGTATTCCCATGCGCTCATTCGGAACACGCGCCCCCACGCAAGCGAGCGATCGGCGAGCGATACGAAATCCTGACAATCGATCGCCTGACCATCGCGCGCGCTTACGAGCGCGTACACGTTGAGGCGATCATCGAGCGGTAACGTGGTGGGTAGTGCGGCGCTTCGCGCTACAGGCGGCGCGGCATCGCGTGCAGCCACAGTGCTCGGAACATCCGCAACCGGCTGCATCGGCTCGTTACTAACAACGTGATCGTCATGCACATACGAAGGCTCTTCGCGTTCGACCGCACGCGTGACTTGCGGCACATGTTCGACGTCGTCACGCGTAGCAATGATCGGTGCATGAGCCGCATCCGAAGCCTGCTCGTGCAATACGGGCTCGCCTCGCTCGGCGCGTGTCGTTTCAATACGCGGCACTTCGAAGGGTTCGCCGAGCACCGAATTGGCATCCACGACTGCGGCGGAAGGCGGCGGCGCGCTGTGCGCAGGTTTTTGCGGCCGATTGTTACGCCAGGTTTGCCACCACATCCATGCAGCGAATAGCGCAATCACAAGCACGCTCACGCCGATCAATCCCGCTTGCAACGAATTCACACGCGTGCTCCCTTCATCTTCGGCGACCGCTTACGCGGCCTCCGCGAGTTGCAACGCAGCAGCCACATCGACGCCCACGATACGCGATACGCCGGGTTCGTTCATCGTTACACCGATCAACTGCTCGGCCATCTCCATTGCAATCTTGTTGTGCGAAATGAACAGGAATTGCGTGGCCACCGACATCTCGCGAACGAGACGACAGAAGCGCTCAGTGTTCGGGTCATCAAGCGGCGCGTCCACCTCGTCCAACAAACAGAACGGTGCCGGATTCAACTGGAACAAAGCGAACACGAGCGCGGTCGCTGTGAGCGCTTTTTCACCGCCGGAGAGCAAGTGAATCGAAGCATTGCGTTTGCCGGGTGGTTGCGCCACGACTTGAATACCGGCGTCGAGAATTTCGTCGCCGGTGAGCACGAGTTTGGCTTGGCCGCCGCCGAAAAGCGTTGGGAACAGGCGACCGAATTGCGCGTTGACTTTGTCGTACGTTTCTTGCAACTGCGCACGCGTTTCGCGATCGATGCGGCGAATCGCATCTTCAAGCGTGTTCACCGCGTCGGTCAAGTCGCCCGCTTGTGCGTCGAGATATTGTTTGCGCTCGGCAGCTTGCGTGAGTTCGTCAAGCGCTGCGAGATTAACCGCGCCCAGTTGTGCGATTTCGCCGTCGAGTTGCGCGATGCGACGCTGCAATTCGTTGGCACGAGGTGCGCGTTTCAACGCCTCTTCCAACCATTCGGCTTCGAACTGAAGCGCTTCGAGTTGTTCCACCGCTTGCTGCAAATTGGCCTCGGCAGAGGCTTGCTTCACTCGTGCATCTTCGATTTTTTTGCGAATCGGATCGAGTTCGCGCTCCACTGCGAGTCGTTTTTCTTCAAGCTCGCGCTGCGCAGCGTTGGCCGCCTCGACCTCGTCGCGCGCGAGTTTGAGCGTC
Source organism: Casimicrobium sp. (assembly GCA_051645545.1). GTDB lineage: Bacteria > Pseudomonadota > Gammaproteobacteria > Burkholderiales > Casimicrobiaceae > Casimicrobium. The sequence goes on from JBOFBL010000771.1 coordinate 8,744, forward strand.
GCCTCGCGCTCCGTCCGCGTGTTGAGAAAACCCTGTAGCGAAGCTTCAATCGGTGTGAGCAAAATGCTTGCTTGCTGCTCTTTGAGTCGCGCGATTTCGGTTTGCAACTCGGCGGCTTGTTGACGCGTCGTTTCGACCTGGCGCTTAAGCGACTGCACGCGCTCGGTAGCGGTTTTCTCCGCATACATCTGATCGCGCAGCGTAATTTCGGCCATGCGCAGTGCTTCGCGCGCTTTGACCAATGCGACATCGGCTTCATTGCGAATGCCGCGTTTGACTTCGCGTTCGGAATGCGCGTCGTGTTTCTTGCCTTCGATTAGCGCATGCGCTTCGACTTGTTCTTGCACGATGCCGAGATCGGCTTCTTTGCTTGCGTTGATTTCCGCGATTTCGGCATCGATTTGTTGCGCGCGCACGGTTGCCGCTTTGCGCGATTGCTCGAGTTGCATCCGCTCGATCGTCAGATCTTGCACTCGACGCTGAATGCTTGAGATTGCTGAGCGACGTTGTTGCGCTTCAGTGCGCGCGTGCTGATAACGACGCTCGGCTTCAGTAAATTCGGCGTTTGCTTTTTTGTGCGCCTCTTGCGCGGTTGCGAGCTTTGCGTCGATCTCTTCCATTTCGCGACGACGCGCCATCGCGCCATGCACGTTTTCATCCGGCGCGAAATAGCTCGTTGAGTTCGCGGTGACGATATGTCCTTCGCGCGTGACAATCGATTCGCCTGCGCCGAGGCTTGCGCGTTGTGCAAGCGCCTCCTGCAAACTCTCTGCTGAACGAACGCCGTGCAGCCAGGTTGCGCACGCGCTCATCACATGCGGCTGCTCGCTCGACACTTTGCGCAGCAGTGCATTTGCGTGTGTTGCAATCGCCGGTTGTACTGCGCCCGAATGAACAAAAGTTAATCTCGCGGGCGGCACGCCCCAGGTCGCAGCGCCTTGCAAGTCTTTGGTGAAT
>JBOFBL010000772.1:0-7078 GCA_051645545.1 Casimicrobium sp.
ATGACGAAGATGAGAAGAGGTTGAACTCAAACGCGAGTCTTCACAAAGAAAGACCGCATTGTGTACTGAGATAGCTTGCGAGTACCGTCCAATTCGCACGTGGCAGCGCGATCGGAACATTCAATCCCGCGTAAACGTCGTTGCCACGAAAACCGAACGCCACGCGCAAAAACAGTAACGCGTCCGTCGTCGTAATCGCCGCGTCACCATCGAGATCGAGTCCCGCGAGCTGTGCAAGTGCATGGTTTTTGTCGCTACCGCGTGCGAGCGCGAGCGAAATCACGGCGTCGATCGTGGCAATTACCGCCGCATCACCATCGAGATCAAGCACGCAGTTCACGTTTGTCTTGTTGCCGCCGTCATAGCGCGCAACGCAATAATCTTCGCTCAAGCGCCCGCTACCGTAGGCCCAGCAACGCCCCGCGAGAATGATCTTGCCATCCGTCTGCAACACCATCGCATCTGCGCTCGCATTACGCGTCGTCGGCGCAGTTTCGTAAACCGTTTTCACAATGCCGCTCTCGCCAAATGTCGTATCGAGCGCTCCGTTTGCGTTAAATCGAACGAGGCAAAAGTCGGTGAACAAGGTAAAGAAGCCGTTCTCGCATTGACCGCCAACAACGATCTTGTCATCGCTTTGAAACGCAACACCCGCTACGGTATCGTTGGTTTCGCTTACTGCTTGCTTCGCCCATCCTTGATTACCAAAGCTCGCGTCGAGTGCGCCGTTGGCGCTGAAACGCGCTACGCAAAAATCCGGATTGGCACCGCAACCGCCTGCGATCGCAAACGATTGATCGGCGGCGATTGCGAGCGCGCGTGCGCTCGCGCTGCCCAGAGTCGATTGGATCAATTGTCCATTGCTTGCAAACGACGTATCGATAGAAAAATCGTTATTGAGCCGCACCGCGCAGAAACTGCCCCCGTTTGGGCCGATGCAATTGCCCGCGAGAATCATTTGACCGTTCGCAAGCATTGCCAAGGCAATTGCGCGAGAAAAACGAGTCGGATCGCCAATTGGAAACAACAATCTACCGCCGCTCCCGAAACTGGCGTCGAGTGCGCCGCTTGCCGTGTAGCGCAGCAAGCAAAAGTCAAACACATCGATCGGTTGTATCGTCGCACTGCGTTGACAACCGGCAGCCAACAAAATGTTCCCGTTGTTTTGCTGCGAGACAGAAGCGACCGCGATTCCCGCGTTCGCGATGCGCGTTGTCACAATGCCCGTCGCACCAAACGAAACGTCGACAACACCATCCGCATCGAGTCGCGTGAGACAGGCGGCGATGTCTCCGCTCACGATGCACTCGCCCGCGAGCAGAATCCTGCCGTCGCTTTGAACGAACATCGATTTCAACGTGTCGTTCGAGCCAGTGATCGCGACGAGTCGTTTGCCGTTCGTTGCAAACGTCGTATCGAGCGTTCCGTTTTTCTTGAAACGTGCAATGCAAAAGTCAAACGTCGGACCGTTATTGCAAGACCCGGCGACAAGTACTTTGCCGTCGGGGTACACGTGGATCGCTTGCGGGCGATCCGCACCAGTACCAATCGGAGCGCTCGCTTGCCCTGCGCCGACCACGCTGTTGCTCGCCCAGCTTGCGTCAAGGCTGCCTGGGAACCCGGGGATTGATTGGGTTTCGAAAACGAGAAAGACCGTTACGAGAACAACTACAAACGACGAGCGGTACCGCATAAGAGCAAAGCGCAAACTACCTAACGACATGCTATCGCGAGGCTTTTACCTGTCGGAGAAAATTACGCTTTGTTACATCGATGGCTTTGGAATTACGTCTGTGCCCCGAAAAATGCACGGCGCTTGGCATAGAGCAAACTCACCAAAAGCTCGCATTTTTGTGCTTTACGTGAGAGAATTTGGGTTCGCTTGAAAAAGCAGCAGCTTCGACGCAATATTTCGCAGCTGTTTATTCGCTGATTAGTGCTTCGCCACACTCTGAGTCTCTGCTCGCCGCGCCACGCGGAATACCGATGCAGCGCGACATTAGTAAGTCGCATACAAGGTTCGTTGGTTGGTCGATGCGTTTTTCTTCGTACCCAATCAACCCTTGAATAAAGGTCGTTGAAATATCGTGCCCTTCGCTCACAAGGCGACGGGCAGCGCTGTTTTCGCGGCAACAAAATGACTCAACTCGATACAACACAAGAACAATTCGATGCGCCTTCGATGGAAGACGCGTCCTTTGAGGCCAATGCGCACGTCGAAAACGACGTCACAGAAAACGGCTTCGAACAACTCGAACTCAACCCCGCACTCGTGCAAGCGGTCGCAGCGCTCGGCTACACACAGCCGACCGGCGTACAAATGCAAACTATTCCAGCGGCGCTTGCAGGCGGCGACTGGATGGTGTCCTCGCAAACGGGTAGCGGCAAAACCGCCGCCTTCCTTCTACCCGCGATTCATGCCCTGCTTGAATCGCCGCAAATGAGCAAAGGCGAGCAAGCCGCGCGCGGCCGCCGTGCAGCGGCGTCACCTCGCGTACTCGTGCTCGCGCCAACGCGTGAGCTTGCACAGCAAGTTGCACAAGAGGCAATTGGCCTCGTGCGTTTCTGTCGCGGCATTCGTATTGCGAACGTCGTCGGTGGCACGGCCTTTGGCAAACAATTGATGGATCTTCGTGGCGCAACACTGGTTGTGGCAACGCCCGGTCGCTTGCTCGACTTGAATCGCAACGGTCAGATCGATTTGAACGCCGTGCAAACGCTCGTTGTCGATGAAGCGGATCGCATGCTTGACCTCGGTTTCTCGGAAGACCTGGAAGCCATTCACGTCGCAACAATGAAGCGCGATCGCACGATGATGTTTAGCGCAACGTTTGCGTCTCGCATCATGGCACTCGCATCGAACGTGATGCGTTCGCCACAGAAAATCGAATTGGCCACTGCGCAAGACACGCACGCAAACATCAAACAGAGCCTGTTGTGGTTCGATGACATCGCGCACAAGAACGTACTGCTCGAACACTATCTTCAAGACGAGACGATGGAGCAGGCCGTCGTATTCACCGCGACCCAAATCGAGGCCGATGAGCTGTCCGAAGAGCTTCGCGATGCGGGCTATTCCGCCGCCGCATTGCACGGTGCGATGCCGCAAACGATTCGCAATCGCCGCATTCGTGCGTTGCGCGAAGGCACGACGAAGATTCTCGTCGCGACCGACGTAGCCGCGCGCGGCATCGATGTGCCAACGATTACGCACGTTATCAATTACGGTTTGCCGATGAAGCCGGAAGATTACGTGCATCGCATTGGTCGCACGGGTCGCGCCGGTCGCGACGGCGTTGCGATCACGCTCGCGGGCGGTCGCGATCGCTACAAAATTCGCAACATCGAAAGCTTCACACAGCAGCGATTGGAAGTGGTCACTGTGCCTGGACACGAACCGACGATGTCGCCGCAAGCGCCGCGTTTCGGCTCGGGTCGTGGCGGCCCGCCACGTGGCAATGATCGCGGTCGCGGCGGTTATGAGCGTGCACCGCAAAGCAGCTTTGGTGATCGCGCGCCGCGTGAGAGCTTCGGCGGCTCGCGTGGAAACTTTGGTGGTGATCGCAGCTTTGCGGCGCCACGTGAAACGCAATCGTTCGCGGCGCCAGAGCGTCGCGAGTACGCGCCGAGCCCGTACGCAGCGCGCGAAGATCGTGGCAACTTTGCACGTCGCGCACCGAGCGAATCGCGTGAACACGTCGCACCGCGCGAAGGCAGCTTTGCACCGCGTGAACAACGCGCATGGCAGCCGCGCGACGCCGCACCCGCCTTCCGTCAACGTCCCGATTTCGCGGGCCACCGCCCGGCGGGTCGCGAGGATCGCGCACCACGCGGCAATTGGTCGGATCGCGCTGATCGTGGCGAGCGTCGTGAGAGCAGTTTCGCGCGCCCACGTTTCGATGAGCCGCGTGCTGCACATCCAGCACCAGCGGCACGTCCCGCATTCGTGCGCACCGAACGCGAGGCAACGCCGTTTGCGCATCAACCGCGCGCCGAGCGTCGTGGCAATAAGCCAGCGGGTCCGGCGGTGACGCCACCTGCCGCTGGTGGCAATCGCGCGGCGCGACGTGCCGCGTTGCAAGCCGAATACGCAGCGAAAGTAGCGCGCGGCGAGGTCGAATAACACCGCTTAACGTCTGACCGATCGGGTTCGAGTGCTTACTTGGATCCGTAACCGAACAGCGTCAACAAAAGCCGCGCCACGCGATAAGCGACGCGGCTTTTTATTCGCGTGAACAACGTGCGGCGGTTCCAGTCGCTACGATCAACGAGCTTCGATGCGCCGCTCCACGCGGTCTCGAGCGTTTGCTTGAGCTCACCCGCGAACGCTTCGTTCGTAACGAATACGTTCGCCTCGCGCGCGAGCAGCAAACTAAACGGATCGATGTTCGATGAGCCGACGGTAGCCCAGTGGCCGTCGATCACTGCAACTTTCGCGTGCAAAAAGCTCGCGTGGTATTCGGCAATTTCGATGCCACCGTTAAAGAGCGTGTCGTAGAGCGCGCGTGATGCGTAATGCTGCAAAAAATACTCTTTGCGCCCCTGCAATAGCAGTCGTACGCGCACGCCACGCGCTTCTGCGGCGTTGAGCGCAGCGAGTAGTTTCTTCCCGGGAAAGAAATAGGCGTTCGCTACAAACACTTCCGTTTTTGCGGCATGAATACCCAGCAAATACGCGGCTTCGATGCTTCGTCGATGTCGCATGTTGTCGCGAAATACAAACCAAAAATTTTGCAACCGAGATGCAGCACTCGACGCGTCTTTCTTCGCGCTACGCATTGTGTGGAGCGCACGCTGTCCGGCGCGCTCGAGTGCGCGTAGCGATTCGCGGGTGATGTTTCCATCACGTGCGGTCGGCTCGTTATCGATTAAGCGATCCCACATGTCGCGCATCGTTGAGGCAATCCGCTCGGTCATCGTGCCGTCAATCTGCACCGCGAAATCGAAGCGTGCGCCGAACGATTCGGCATTTGCGTAACCGTGCATGTTGAAGTCATCGATGATATTGATGCCGCCCACGAACGAGATGCGTTCATCGACGACGACGAGTTTGCGATGCATGCGCCGCAGCCGCGATTTACGAAGCCGAAAACGCGATGTTTCCGGACGAAACACCGCGAGCTTCACGCCGCCCTGTGTCATTCGACGATCAAGCTCACCAATGTGATCGTGCGAACCGAAACCATCGATCACCAGACGTACGTCGACACCGCGCGAGGCGGCGCGAATCAGCGCATCGGCAATGGCTTGCCCCGTCTTGTCGTCCGCAAAAATGTAGGTCTCAAGCCACACGCGCGTCCGCGCTTCGTCGACGGCCGCCATGAGCGCAGGAAAATATTCGCCACCATTTCTGAGCAGCGTGATGTCGTTGTCGTCAACGCGATGCTTCATCGCTTTTTGCACTGGTTTTTCGTTTACGTGGCAGCGTAAGCTCCGCTTCAAGCGCGGCATGATCGGAGAGCTTCGCCCAGTCGCGACCACGATGCACGCGCGCGTCTTTCACATCGAGTCCGCGCACGTAAATGCGATCAAGCCGCAGAATCGGAAGTCGCGCCGGAAAACTTCGCGCGGGATTGCCGCCCAGCGTTTCGAACACTTCGTGTAATTCGATTTCGCGCAACGCGTCGCTCGCGCGATGTCGCCAATCGTTGAAATCACCCGCGAGAATGAGCGGCGCATTGCGCGGCACAAGTGCGTCGATACGCTCACACACTTTAGCAATTTGCTTCGCCCGCGAGCGCGCGAAGAGCCCCAGGTGCACGCAGACACAGTGCAGCAATTCATCATGATCCGGCAGCGCGATTTCCGCATGCAGCAGGCCCCGTTGCTCGACGCGATTGGTGGAAATATCGACCTGTTCGCAATTCAAAATCGGGTAGCGCGACAGGATCGCATTGCCATGATGCCCGTGGTCGTACACCGCGTTTTTTCCGTAGGCACTGACTGGCCAATGCTCATCGGCGAGAAACTCATGCTGTGGCGAGGCGGGCCAATTCGCGTGTTTGTCGCTATGCCGATCGTTGTTACCCACAACCTCTTGCAGGAACACGATGTCCGCCTGCATGCGACGCAGCTGCTCGCGCAAATCGTGCACCATTGTGCGTCGATTGAACGCGGACACCCCCTTGTGGATGTTGTAGGTCGCGACAGAGAGCGCGGCGCTTGAACGGCGTGGCATATTTGTAGAAATATGCGATTAGCTTACAGCAACATAGCCCAATAACATTGGGGGAAGCTTCGATTTAAACGCTTTGTTGATAAATAATTTTACTGCCGCAATCACCCAATTAAATAGGGCGTCTGTATATAGAGCTGGATGAATTAAAAACACGTTCACAACAAAACTCGGCACGCAATGCAACGCGTGCATTGTGCCTTGTTGTGATGTCGTCACGACCATCGCTAGGCGCTCGCGATCCTTGGTGCTGACTGCGACCGGGTGTCTGGCGTGTTTCTCCGAAATTCGTATCGTTTGTTTTGGATTTAACGTGGATTGATCGTCTAGCCTTGTCGCGTGCCCATAAAAAAACCGGGCGATGCCCGGTTTTTTCGGATCCTTACGGATTAGTAGCCTTGACCGCCACCGCCGCCGTAGCCGCCGCGTCCGCCACCACCTCCGCCGCCACTACGAGGGCCGCGGAAGCCACCACCACCGCCAGGGCCGCGTGGAGGACGATCACCGCCGCCTCCGCCACCACCAGCTGGCGCAGGACGCGCCTCGTTAACGACGAGAGGGCGACCTTCGAGAGGTTTTCCATTCATGCCTGCAATTGCTGCCTGTGCGCCCTGATCGGTCGTCATCGTTACAAATGCAAAGCCACGCATACGACCGGTTTCGCGATCGGTGGGCAGGTACACGTCGGCAACTTCGCCGAATGCACCGAATTCACTACGCAACATATCCGGCGTCGCACGGAAGCTAATGTTGCCAACAAACAAACGATTTCCCATTTCCTGTATCAGTCCTTAAAAATTACAAAATGCGCCTTCCAAGGACTCGATCCGTATCTGCAAACACTGCACATCTTTCGGGAACCAGGAAACTCGCTATCGCACGAAATTCGTGGCTCGCAGCCAT
>JBOFBL010000773.1:0-4354 GCA_051645545.1 Casimicrobium sp.
GCGCGAACGCGACCGAACACAGAACCAGCGAGCACCATATCGCCACGTTTGAGCGTGCCGCTGGTGACGATTACGGTTGCGACCGCGCCACGACCTTTATCCAGTCGCGCTTCGATCACAACGCCGCGCGCAGGTGTACCCACTGCAGCTTTGAGCTCAAGTACTTCTGCTTGCAACAGGATCGAATCTAGCAGTTGATCGATGCCCTGGCCTGTCATTGCTGACACTGGCGCGAAGATCGCATCACCACCGTATTCCTCGGGTACTACGCCTTCGGCAACAAGCTCTTGCTTCACGCGCTCGGGGTTCGCACCCGGCTTATCAATTTTGTTGATCGCAACGATGAGCGGCACTTGCGCAGCTTTCGCATGCGCAATCGCCTCTTTCGTTTGCGGCATCACGCCATCATCGGCAGCCACTACGAGAATGACTACGTCGGTCACTTTCGCGCCGCGAGCACGCATGGCAGTAAACGCTTCATGGCCCGGTGTATCGAGGAAGGTGATGATGCCCTTCGAGGTTTCGACGTGATATGCACCGATATGCTGCGTGATACCACCGGCCTCGCCGCTTGCAACGCGCGCAGAGCGGATCTTGTCGAGAAGCGATGTTTTGCCGTGATCGACGTGTCCCATGATCGTGACGACCGGCGGACGCGTTTCAAGTTTTACGTCGCTCGCGTCTTCCATTGCTTCCGTCAGCGCTGCATCGGGATCGTCGTCCTTTGCAGCAATCGCCACGCGGCCCATTTCTTCAACCAAGATCATCGCAGTATCGCGATCGAGCACTTGGTTGATGGTGACCATCTGACCCATCTTCATCATCGACTTGATGAGCTCCGCCGCCTTGATTGCCATCTTGTGAGCGAGCTCAGCAACAGTGATGGTTTCAGGAACTATGATTTCCTTCGGCGTTGCGTCCGGCACATCCGCCTGTGGCGCGCGATCGTTACGACCGCCACCACGACCGCCGCGCGATTTACCGCCTTTGCCGCCGGCTTTCCAACCATCACTTGATTCGGCATCAGGCGCCGGATCGCGCGTTTTCATTACCTTTTTGCGCGCAGCGTCTTCTTGCCACGCACCGGCTTTCTTCTCGCCAGGCTTGGTCGCCGGTTTAGCAACCGCGCCTTCTTTTACAGTCTTAACGCCTGGTTTTGCAGGACGATGCAAGGTCGTATCGGCGACTTTCGGTTTCGGCGTTAAGTCAACGCGCTCGCCGATGCGAGGGCGTGACAATCCAGCGTCGGCCTGCACCGGCGGAGGTGTCGCCACAGGTGTTGCGCCCGCCTTTGCAACCACTGGCGCTGCGGGTTTCGCTTCGGTCGCAGACAGAGTGGGTGTTGCAACGTCTGCAGGCGTGGGCTCGGATGCGGCAACCGCATCGGTGGGAGGCGTCTCAGCGGGCGCCTCGGCCTCTTGCTTTGCGCCCTTCGGGCGAGCACGCGAGGTTTTTTCGCGAGCCGCCGCTTCTTGCGCTTCGCGTAACGCGTTGGCGCGAGCCTCCTCAGCTGCGCGCGCGGCAACTTCTTGCTCACTTAATACAGGAGCAACAACTGCCGGCGCTTCAACAATCGGCGCTTCAGGCGCTGCGGGTGCAGGTGCCTCCGCAGCACGCGTGACGAGCACGCGCTTTTTGCGCACTTCAACTTGCACGGTACGCGATTTACCTGTTGCATCCGCCGTGCGCAATTCGGTGGTCGACTTGCGCGTAAGCGTAATGCGCTTGCCCGCACTTTCGTCGGCAGCACCGTGCTGCTTGCGCAGATAGTCAAGGAGTTTTGCTTTGTCTGCCGCCGCGAGCGTCGAATCAGCCGTTTTCTCGGCAACGCCTGCGGCCGTCAATTGCTTGATCAGCGCAGGCACCGTGAGCTTTAACTCGGCAGCGAACTCGGTAACAGTGGTTTTCGTAATACTCAAGCGTGCCTCTCATTTCATTCGCTCTTCGCGAACCAGGACTCGCGCGCGCGAGCGATGAGCTGTGTTGCAGCTTTCGTATCGGCGCGGCCCATCAATTGTTTTTCGTCATCGGTAATTTCAGCGAAGTCGCCGTCAATCAACTCGCGTGCTCGCGCTTCGTCGAACACTCGAATTGCGCAGAGCTCGTCAGCGGCAAGATCGCCCAACGCATCGCGCGTCGTAATGCCAAACTTCGAGAGCTTCATCAGAAGTTCGGTGTCGACACCTTCGAGCGTTTTCAAATCGTCGGACGCGTTTTCAAGCACTTCTTCTTTTGCGATTTCGTCAGTCAGTGCAGCGTTGCGCGCACGCGTGCGAAGCTCGTTGATGGTGTCATCATCGAAGGCCTCCACCGCTTGTAATTCGGCGAGCGGAACGTAGGCGACCTCCTCCACCGTTGAAAAGCCTTCATCCACAAGGATTTGCGCGACCTCTTCATCAACGTCGAGTTTGACCATAAACGCACTTCTCGTCCTAGCAGCTTCAGCCTCCGACTTGTTAGCCGATTGCTCTTCGCTCATCAGATTGAGCTGCCAGCCGGTCAGTTCGGTTGCCAGACGAACGTTCTGCCCGCCTTTACCGATCGCGAGGGCGAGGTTATCTTCATTGACAACCACATCCATCGAGTGATGCTCTTCATCCACCACAATACTTGTAATCTGCGCCGGTGCAAGGGCGTTGATCACGAATTGTGCGGTTTCCTCAGACCACAAAATGATGTCGATACGTTCGCCTGCCAGTTCGTTGGTCACCGCGTTTACGCGAGAGCCGCGCATACCGATACAGGTGCCCTGCGGATCAAGACGTGGATCGTTCGATTTCACGGCGATCTTGGCGCGCAACCCTGGGTCACGAGCAACCGCTTTCACTTCGATCACGCCTTCTTCAATCTCGGGCACTTCGAGCTCGAACAGAGCGGACACAAATTGCGGTGCAGTTCGACTCAAGATTAGCTGTGGTCCACGCGCTTGACGATCAATACGAAGCACGTAGGCGCGAATACGATCGCCCACGCGGAAATTCTCGCGAGCAATCAATTGATCGCGCGGAATCACGCCTTCAACGCGTCCAGATTCGACGATGATCGCGCCGCGATCGATACGGCGAACCGTACCGTTGATGAGTTTGTCGTTACGTTCGAGAAACTCCTCAAGCACTTGCTCGCGTTCTGCATCGCGAACTTTTTGCAAAATCACTTGCTTTGCAGCTTGCGCGCCAATACGACCAAACGGAATCGGTTCGAGCGGCTCTTCGAGATACTCCCCCATCTGCTTGGTCGTATCGAACTCGTGCGCCTCGCGCAACATCATCTGATTGTCGGGATCTTCGAACTCTTCCTCGGGAACGATGTGCCAACGACGAAACGACTTGTAGTCACCCGACTCGCGATCAATTTCAACGCGCGCCTCAATGCGTTCCTTGTGTAAACGTTTCGTCGCTGACGCCAATGCTTGCTCTAACGCCTGAAAGATAAGCTCTTTCGGGACGCTTTTCTCGCGCGCAAGCGCGTCAGCCAATACGAGGATTTCTCGATTCATTATTTACTCCAACTAAAACTGCGGCACCACGCGCGCACGTGAGACGTTCGCAAGCGGCACCCGATGTTCTATTTCATCTACCAAAACTCGAACCTCGCTGGATTCAAGTCCTATCAATTCGCCTTGTAACTTTCGCAAATCATTAAATGCTGGCTCAATCGTAAGCTTGATCACTTCACCGGAAAAGCGCTCGTAATGATCCGGTTTCGTGAGTGCACGATCCATTCCCGGCGAGGACACTTCAAGGTATTCGTATTCAATGTTTTCGGCCTCGAAGACATCAAGCAACTTTTCCGTCATCGCACTGCAATCATCAACATTGATGCGATCGACGCCTCGTTTACTATCGGGTCGGTCGATATACACACGCCACAAGCCGCGCGCGCGCACGAATTCTGCCTCGATCAGCTCGTAGCCTTGTTCGACTAATGTCGATTCAATCAGCGTGTTTACTTTCGCCGTCACCGTTTGAAAAAGCAAAAAAAAATGGGCATATGCCCATTTCCATTCAACAATCAAATCGAAGATGATCGCAATGACCAACCCCAATTTGGGAAGTGGTGGCCAAGGGCGGAATCGAACCACCGACACGCGGATTTTCAATCCGCTGCTCTACCAACTGAGCTACTTGGCCGAATATGTAATTGTATCGTTTGCGTGAAATGCTTTCAATTTCGCGCATAAAAAAAGCCCCCGTACGGAGGCTTTTTTCTTCAATAAATTTAGTTTGACTCTGACCTACTTTCGCGAGCTATAAGGCTGACTATCATTGGCGCTGAACTGTTTCACGGTCCTGTTCGGGATGGGAAGGGGTGGGGCCAGTTAGCTATGGGGGTCAAACTAAAACGGGTGCCGAGA
>JBOFBL010000774.1:0-1213 GCA_051645545.1 Casimicrobium sp.
CTGGCGGGAGGTGACCTGCTGAACACCGTCAATCACGACCGCGACAGGGCTCTCGCCATTGCGGACCTGCGACACACCGCGGACGGTAATGAACGAGACGCCGGCGCTCTGCGATTGATTGATCGAGATGTTCGGGGTCGCCGAAAGGAAATCGGCAGCGCCTTCGATCTTGCGATCTTCGATCGACTGGGCAGAGAACGCAGACACCGCAACGGGAACTTCTTGGAGGTTCTCATCGCGACCACGAGCCGTGACGACGATCTCCTCGACGCCGCCGCTTTGTTCGGCTGCAGTTTCCTGCGCGTAAACTGGTGCGGCCAGAACCAAACAGCCCAACGCAGTCCCAAATTTGAGTCCCGCCTTCTTTGAAATTCTCATGATGTGTCCCTCCCTGAAGCGTGACCGACCTCCTGAACCCCAGGCGGCATTTGGCCGGTTTGAATCGAGTTTGCCTCGTTGTTCATCCGACGGTCGCGCTTCGCCAACAATCGCGCAGAAGCGTAGCAAGGGAGTGGAATCGAGCAGGTTGGGGACATGAACAGCCCAAAACCTACCCGTTCGAGTAGGTCAAATGAGGTTCAGTTCCTTCGCCTTTGCGACAGCTTCGGTACGCCTTTCTGCTCCAAGTTTAGCGAACACATTCTTCAAATGGAATTTCACCGTGTGCTCCGTCATATCGAGCAACCTTGCGATTTCCTTGTTGGATCGACCGTTGGCCAACTCTTCAAGAACCTCGCGTTCGCGGGCACTCAGTCCGGCGGTGATACTGCCTTCACATTCTGTGCCTTGCTTTGTGAGTCTCGTGACTATCGAGTTGGCGAAATCTACGACCAGAATGTCGATATACGAATCCTGTGCTTGTCGATTCACCGTTTTGAGCAGCGAGATCAGACCTTTTTGACCGAGGAAAGGTCCGACGATCCGTTCAGCCGCCGCCATTGTCAGCGCTTCGATCAGATCGTCCACCGCCTTTGCTCGATTGCCAGAAATGTCCAGCAAGAGTGCCCGAGACACCAGAAGCCTGACGACATGGACATGAGCGCCAAATTTGCGGGCGCACTCCAATCCTTCACTCAAAGCTTCAATTGCCTGAGAGCGATCTATCCCGGCGTAATAGCTCCCGAATGCGATGCGGCTCTCAAGAAATGGCAGCCACCAAAATGGCTGCTGCGCCCAAATCCCCCCAGGCAACTGCTGCTTGAGTTTCATCGCA
>JBOFBL010000775.1:0-8041 GCA_051645545.1 Casimicrobium sp.
TCGCAGCGAGCATGCTTGCAACAAGAGTAAGGCGACGAACGGTCGCAGCGAAAGTTTTCACGGAAACACCTCGGAAAAGATTTGCGGCGGATTGTAGACTGCGTTGTATGCGGAAATGGTGAACGCCGCGTTACAGGCGAAACGTGCGCCATCTCACCGGCGCGTTCGAGGGGAAACCATGAGTAAGAATCAGTTCGACGACTTCGCAGCCAACGACGTGACCATCCCAGGGCCACAGTCGGGGCTTGCGACGCCGATCGATCGTCTCTCGACGCTTTTTGCGCTGCGCCTCGTACTCGCGCTCGGCCCCAAATTCAATCTGCGCCGCGATATCAACGATGTGATGACGCTCTCGGCGCGGCATCTGATCTGGCCGGTGTCGATCGCGCAGAAAGTGCAAAAGTTTCTCGCGGGCCGTTGCAACGAAATGCCTGCGTGGGCTGGTGTTGCAAAGCTTTCGCCTGAAGAATTCATCGCGCGGCACGGCGTGTGGAACGGCACCTACGACGACACGACCCTCTTCTATTACCTCGACGAATTCTGCAAACAGAATACGAAGGATTTGCTCGCGCTTTTCCAAACAACGGTTGATGCGCTTGAGAAGGCGACACGCGACACGCCGGTTCGCATTCAGCAGAACATCGAAATGCTCGTGAAAGTGCTCGGACTCAATGGCGCTGAGCGCGCGTTGATTCTGTGCGCAGCACTTGCGAAAGTGAGTCGCGATCTGCGTCCGATTTTGGTGGATTGCAAATCGGCGAGCGCGGCGGAAGCCCATGCGATGTTGGGCGATGTGATGAAAGTTTCCGCCAACGATGTCGGTGTTGCGATGAAGCCGGGCGGTCGCCTCGAATCGCTTGCGCTGATTGATTCACCGATTGCGGAGCACAACATCACCGATCTTGGCGATTTGATGCGCCTCTCCGATCGCCTGCTGCCGATCCTGCAAGAAGCGTACGCCGACGAAGGCGAGATGATGGCCGCGTTCACCAAGCCTGCGAAGGCGAGTGAATTGACGCTCGCCGATTACCCGCATGTGGAAGATGATGCTCGCTACCTCGCGGCGATGCTCAAAGCTGCATGCGCGCAGAGCGAAAAAGGCGTGAACGTGTTGATCTACGGCGCGCCAGGCACCGGCAAAACCGAGTTCGCGAAAGTGGTCGCCGCGATGTCGGGCGCGGAGCTCTACGAAGTGGAATGCTTCGATCGCGAAGGGCAATCGCTCACGGGCAAGGAGCGCTATCGCTCGCTGCAAGTGAGTCAGTCGTTTTTGAAAGGTCGCACGAATACCGTGCTGCTGTTCGACGAAGTGGAAGATGTGTTTCCGACCAATCCCTCGGAAATGCTCAATATGTTTTTGTCCGACGAGCGCTCGCGCGGCAGCGTGAATGGCAAGGCGTGGGTCAATCAAACGCTCGAATCGAATCCGATTCCAACGATCTGGATTTCCAATTCGATCAATCAAATCGATCCCGCGTATCGTCGTCGTTTTCAGTTTCATCTCGAACTCAAAAACCCGCCGCAGAATGTTCGCGCGAACATCACACGCAAGCATTTGAGTGGACTTGAAGTGACGGATGAGTTCGTTGAGAAACTCGCCGCGCGTCGCACGCTTACGCCCGCGCAGATTCACGCGGCTGCGCGCTTCGCGCAACTCGCGAAGAGCGAAGTAGACGATTCGGTTGAAGATCTGGTGCTCAAGCAACTCGATCGCTCAGACGCTGCGCTTGGCTTCAAGGAAGAAGATCGCGAAAGCAAATTCCGTCCGCTCGTGACGACGTACGACTTGAGTTTGCTCAACATCGAGTCGCGTCATCCGGTCGAGAAGATGGTTGAAGCGATTAAGAAGAAAAACAAAGCATCGCTTTGCTTCTACGGCATGCCTGGCACCGGTAAAACCGCGCTCGGCGAGCACATCGCGAAATCGATCGAGCGTCCGCTCATTATCAAAAAAGCGAGCGATCTCGTTTCGAAATACGTCGGCGAGACTGAACAGAACATGGCGGCGATGTTCAAAGAAGCAACGACTGAAAAAGCGGTGCTCCTGCTCGACGAAGCCGACAGTTTCCTGCGCGCGCGCTCGATGGCGCAACGCAGCTACGAAGTCACCGAAGTCAACGAAATGCTGCAACAGATGGAGCGCTTCGACGGCGTGTTCATCTGCACGACTAACCTGATCGATCAAGTCGATGAAGCAGCGCTACGTCGATTCACGTTCAAGATTCAATTCAAACCGCTCACGCGCGAGCAACGCGAACGCATGTTCGTGACCGAAGCGCTCGAAGGCGATGCGGAAAAACTCACCGAGAAACTGCGCAACGGTTTGCTCAAAATGGAAATGCTCACTCCGGGCGATTTCGCGGCGGTGAAGCGGCAGATCGTGCTCTTCGATGAGACACTGCCGCCCGAGGAATTTCTTGCACAGTTGGAGCAGGAGCACAAGGTGAAGCCGGACATCAAGTGGAGTCGCAGCATCGGCTTCTAGCAAAGATTGCTGATCGTTGAGGCGGCGTGTCCGGCTTGCTGCGTCGTCTCACAAAGCGCGCCTTCGGCTTTCGCCGCTCTGCGAGCGTCGACTTTGTTCGCTCCTTGCCGGACATCAAGTGGGCTCGCACGATCGGTTTTTAACAACAATTACTGATCGTTGACGCGGTGTGTCCGGCTTGCTGCGTCGTCTCACAAAGCGCGCCTTCGGCTTTCGCCGCTCTGCGAGCGTCGACTTTGTTCGCTCCTTGCCCCGACATCAAGTAGAGTCGTTCGATTGGTTTTTAGTAAACGGTAGGAGCGGCGCTCGCCGCGATCATTTATTCAGATCCCGGTGAGCGACGCTCCTAACGGTATTTTCGTGAAATTGACTCCATCGTTTTTCGCACAATTTAATTGGGCGCAGAACGCGAAAATAATTATTTTCGATAACTAATTTTTTCGCACGTATCGCCCTACTAAATTGGGCATAACGACTTGAAGCTCGTATTACTCACGCAATGGTTCGCTCATGCAATCGCGCGCCACGATCATCGTAATACGTGACCGAAACCGAACCACCGTTCGCACTCGCGCGATAGCGCAGCACACCGAAATTCGCGCGCTCACCAAATACGAAATGCTCACCGCGTGTATGCCGCGCCTTCGCGGCGTTGTCTTTCTCGAACGTGAGAAACGCAGCAAGCGGTCCGGTCATGAATTCGTAAACACCTCGTTTCTCATTGCGCGGCCATTCGCGCGCGAAGTGGTAGTCCGCCGATAGCACAATCGTTTTCGCATCGTCTTTCGCGTGTGCAGCGCGAAACATCGCGAGCAATTCATCGCGCTCGGTCGCGTAATTGCCCCAGGCATCTTGACTGCTTCCATGGAACGGCACGCTCGATGCGATCAAGCGAAACTTCGCTTTCGTCGTTTCATAGTCTTTCATGAAACGCTGCTTTTGCGCGGTGCCGAGTATCGTCTTTTCTGCACCATCATCCATCGCCTGCACCGAGCGGAATCGTCGCGTATCGAGCACGAAAAGCACCAACTCTTTTCCAAGGACAAGCTTTCGGTAAAGCCCCGTTTCCGGCGCGCTACGACTCGGCCAATACTCGCCGAACACCTGCGCTGCTTCGCGCATCGCCGGATGCCCGCCGTGACTATCGTTTTCGATTTCATGATCGTCCCAGGTCGCGATCATCGCGTGGCGCGACATGAAGGATTGCAACGCGGCATCGCTGCGAATCGCCGAATGTTTACGACGGTAATGCGACACCGTCGGCGTGAATTCTCGACGCGGAATGTCGGCGTACACCGTATCGCCCAAATGCAAAAACGCATCGACATTTTGCTCCGCGATTCGATCGAAAATGCGAAACGGTTTATAGCGTTCTTCCATATCGCCGGAGAACGCGAGCACGAAATCTCCGCGCGTGCTCGCATTCGGTGACGTGCGAAAGCGCTGCACATCGGAGACCGCGTTATCACCATCGAAAAGCGCATACGCAATCGTTGTCGAGGGTGGTAACCCGTTAAGCGCAAAAGCATGCGCGAAGTCGCTCGTTTCGTTGAGCATCGCTGTCGTCGTGCGTTTCGCATTTCGTACATCGAACGATGATTCGCTCCAACGCACATGCAAGGAAAGTGCACGATTGCCGATAACGCCAATCAGTGCGCGCCCTTCGCTCACGTCGAATGCTGCCGGCGGAAACGCGAGCTTCGCGCGCCCGAGCAAAGCCTGCGCAGATGTGGTCTGCGAGGCGAGCGCAGAGGCCGCAAGCGATTGCAACCAGCGTCTGCGCGCACCACGCTCGGGGTAACCATCGTCGCCTTCGTCGGGGTTAATCGTGTGATCAACTGTTTTTCGTTCTTGCATGCACGAATCGTATGCCAATTACTTGTTTGCGGTCACACGCTAACGTTTTGGCAAAATGCAGATAGACAATTTGCTACGGCTGCCTCAAACGGCTGCTTTCTCGATGCCCGATACGATTCACATCAACGCGTACACAAGTGCGCCGACCACCACTCCAGGTTTCCGCGGCGTCTTTTTTCGCTGGACACGTGCGCACACGTTCGGCGCAATCGTTGCAGCACTTACGTTGTTGCTTGCCCTCGCATTTCAAATCACCTTTCTGTCGGCATGGCACCTGCCGCTTGGTAACCCCACCATCGCCCTGGATGCAAAAAACGCGTCGGTCACTGTTGCAAAAGACAATGCGTCGTTTGAATTTGCTTTCGTCGGCCCACCGGCAGTTTCGGCGACGCAGGCAATCAATTTGCGTGCCGATGCCGTGCTCGGTATCTCGCTTAACTTCAGTCAAATTCCCGAGAAAACGACCCTGACGCTCGGCTGGGTGGGCAGTCGCGACCGTCGGAAACCATCTAATCTCGCTATCAATCTGCCAGCGAGCACGACGCCACAAAGCATTTATGTGCCGCTTCGCGGTCATAGCGAATGGCGCGATACCGTCACGCAATTTGCGGTGGCACTGGTCTCACGTCCCGGCAACCCGAGCGTCGTGTTGTCGAAGACTGAATTCGTGAGCGCAACACCGAGCGCCGCGGTGAGTCACGCTTGGGATCGATGGTTTGCGCCGGCCTCGTTCATCAAGTTGCAGAATGTGGCAGAACGCGTATTGCCACTCTCTGCGCTATTCGCGTTCGCCGCACTTATTGCTTTTGCATTCGTTGCGTGGCGCAAGCGAGACGATGGCGTTGCGCGACGCGACGGTTTACTCGGTGCGCTCATGGTGCTGGTTGTGTTGTGCGTTGCGCTTTCTGCGTTTTCTCGCGATGCCTTTCAGATCAACGAAGCGGCAGCTACGTGGTTACTCGCTGCCGCTGCGATCACAGTTGCTTTATTCGCACCTGGTGCGCCGCTCCCCGCCATGTTCACACGGGCGTTCGGCGTCGAAGTCTTGGCACTCGCGCTTGCAGCGGGAAGCATTGCATTGGGTGGTTGGCCGTTCGCGTGGGTTGCCCTTGCCGTGCTCACCGCGCTCCTTGCACATCGATTCCCGAACGCTTTTTCCCGCGTTACACCTCTCGTGTTTTTCGCGCCGATGATAGCGCTTGGTGCATTCGCCCAAGCGGCTTATGCAAAGCACATTGATGTCGCGGGCACCACGCTGCGTGATCCGTCGAGTCTGCTTGCAAATTTGATTCAGCAGTCGAGCGCTATCGCGGCGATTGTGGCGCTGTTACTGCTCGCAACGTTTTTCTTGACACGCATGCAGCGAAGCCAACGCAACGACGTCGCGGGCATCGTGTTGTGGCTCGTCTTGCTTGGAACGATCGCGACGTTCGTTGTGTTGCCCGCACAACGCGTCCTCGATTACAGCACCGGAGCAACGTGGATTGTGTTGCCGATTCTTGTCGCGACAATCGCGTGGTTGCTGCCAAGTTTTCTAGCGCCTGTTACAGCGTCAGCAGCGATCGATACAGCAAACAACAAAACCGAGCGTGACCTTTCGCAAGTGGTGCGTCAGCTCTTCGATGGCGCCGCAGCGTCGTTCGAAACCGCAATCAACAGCGAGCGCCCCGCGTCGGCGCTTGCGCCACTCAATCGTATGCGCGAGATCGCACCTGCAAGTTTGATCACTCAAGCTGCGGAGCTTAACTATGCGCTGCGCGGCGTGAAACTCGATCAAGTGCGCGATGCGTACATCGCTCTAAAGAATGCGCCCGCAAACGAGTTAAGCGAGTCGATGAAAAACCTCGTCCTCGCGTACGCGAATCGCACCAACGATTACGACGAAGTGGTTGTGCGAGCTAGCGCTCAGCAGCCAGCAAGCGAAGAATCCTCGCGCCTTTGCGCACGTGCACAACTCTTGCGCGCGCCTTTAGAAGACGTCGAGATAGCGCGCCTTGCCGCGATCGAAACTTTGCGCGCTTGCCCGAAACCCAACAACCTTGCGCACGAAATCGTGGAACTGCATTTGCTCAACGGCGAATGGGAGGCCGCGCAGGCTGCGCTTGCCGAATCGAGCATCGTTCCACAGTCGGTTCCTGGCCAAGTCTACGTCGCGCGCTTGGGCTTCATTGCAACCGGTGGCGACAAAAAATATGTCGAGCAGATCAATAAGCTCGCAACCTGGCACGGGGCACTCGGAATCACGCAAGCGGCGATCGGCGAAACACTCCTCGCCACAGGCAATCTGGCGGGAGCCCGCGCCCGCTTTAAGCTCGCTCGCGACGCTGATCTCACCTTGTGGGCAATGGAGCGTCACATGAAAGATATCGATCACGCGCTTGCGAGCGCATCGGTCGCCCCCGCCCCATGAAAACACGCGTTCTTCTCTATCTCGCGCATGCCATCGATCATCTTGCACTGCTGATTTTCGCAACCGCAGTGAGCGCGATCGCAATCGAGTTTGGCATCGCGCGCTGGGAAGATTTAATGCCCTATACAACGGGCGCGTTCGTAATGTTTGGGCTCGCGTCGCTACCCGCCGGCCGCTACGGCGATTTATGGGGGCGTCGAGCGATGATGCTCGTGTTTTTCTTCGGTATGGGCGTTGCGTTAATCGCCGTTGCGTTCACGCAATCTCCAATGCAAATGGCAGCGGCACTCACGCTCATGGGTGCGTTCTCCGCGATTTATCATCCCGTAGGCATTCCGATGCTCTTGCAAGACGCGCCGAAAGCAGGCGCGGTCATCGGCGTTAACGGACTCGCAGGCAATTTGGGGATTGCCTTTGCAGCACTGCTTACCGGCTTTATCGTGAAGTACCTTGGTTGGCGTTACGCCTTCGCGCTACCCGGCGTTCTCTGCATTGCGCTCGGGTTCTATTTCGCAGCTGTGGTGCCACGCGAAACTAGCTCGCCTGCGAAGAAAAAATCGACGCGCACATTGCAAATCGACAAAGCAGTCGCCATTCGCGTGTTCGCGGTGCTTACCGTGACCACCACGCTTGGTAGCATCATTTTCAATCTCACGACCAATGGAAATGCAGAGCTTTTGCGCGAGCGTTTTGCAGAAATCGCAGGCGATCCGGCGAAACTCGGCATCTTGCTCGCGGTCGTCTATGCAATTGCTTCCGTCGCGCAAATCATCGTTGGTCAGCTCATTGATCGCTATCCAATCAAGCGCGTGTTTTTGCCAATTGTTGCCCTGCAATCATTTGCGTTTTTCGCGGCAATTTACGCGCAAGGCTGGTGGTTCTTTATTGCAATCACCGCATGCATGGTGTTCGTGTTCGGCGCGATCCCATTTACGGACGCGATCATTGCGCGCTTCGTCGACGACAGCATGCGCTCGCGCGTCGCCGGTGTTCGCCTCGCAGTGAGCTTCGGCATCTCATCGCTCGCAGTGTGGGCGCTCGGCCCCGCGGTGAAGGCGAGCGGCTTCACCACCTTGATTCTGACGATGGCGGTGATCGCTTTGTTCACAACGTTAGCGGTGACGTTCCTGCCGACGAGCGACGCGACCACCAACTCAATCTAGCGATTACCCATTGCCTTTTTCGGCAGCGAATCAGCTAGCTGTGGGTACCGCTGCTATCGAAAAATAAACCGCCTTCCCTTGTTCGCGCGCGAGTGACACCATTTCATCGGCCCCGACGGATGCGCC
>JBOFBL010000776.1:0-1355 GCA_051645545.1 Casimicrobium sp.
AACCGATCCAGATTCAGGAGAACGCGCCCGATCGCTACACCGTGGTCAAAGGCGACACGCTCTGGGCAATTTCCGGGCGTTTCCTGAAGCAGCCTTGGCGCTGGCCCGAAGTCTGGCGGATGAACAAGGATCAGATTCGTAATCCGCATCTGATTTATCCGGGACAAATCGTCGTACTCGATCGCAACGCCCCTGGCGGACCGCGCTTGATGATCGAAGATGCCAACGCTTCGCGGGGCGGTGTGGTGCGCTTGTCGCCGTCGATTCGCGGCGAAGCGCGCGAAGCGCAGCCGATCATTAGCTTGAATCCAAGCGATGTCGAGCCGTTCATGGTTCGCAATCTTGTGATCGGTGCCGAGGCGTTTGCCGATGCGCCGCAAATCGTGCGTTCGCAAGGCGAGCGCGTGGCGATGGCGCAAGGCGATCCGTTCTACGCCGTTGGCGTGAAGCCCGAAATGGGCAAAGTGTTTCAAGTGTTTCGTCGCGGCCGCGAATTGCGCGACACGACGATTCCCGCGCGCCCTTGGTACAAATGGCGCCACAACGAGCCGGATCCACAAATCATTGGCTATGAAGGTGAATACCTGGGCGACGCCAAGCTTTTGAACGAAGGCGACGTCGCGAAATTTGAAGTTGTCACCACGCGCCAAGAAATTCTGGTCGGTGATTACCTGATTCCGACGCCGCCATCGGAGCAACCGCGCTACATCCCGCGCGCGCCGGAAAAAGAAATCGATGCGCTCATCATGACGATCCCAACGGGCGTGCAAGAGGCCGCGAAGACCTCAGTGGTGACGCTTAATCGCGGCGCCTTGCATGGTGTCGAACTCGGTCATGTGCTGGCGATCTATAAAAATCCAGTCGCCTTCAAGAATCCGCGCTACAAAGAATCGACGCTGAACTGGATTCCAGGCTGGCCGAAACAGCCGAGTGCCGATCCGCAAACGCTTACCATTCCTGAAGAGCGAATCGGTCTAGTGTTCATCTATAAAGTGTTCGATCACGTCTCTTACGGAATGGTCATGAACACTGGTAAAGAACCTGTGGTCGTAGGCAATCGCTTGCGCAATCCGTAGGTAGTCGACCTCTCGTGTAAAAAGGGCACCCGCGCGGTGCCCTTTCTATTTATTGATTTTCCAGACCCATGCCCGTTTCAGCCGACGACGAACTCTTCTTGCGACTCACGCTCACGCGTGGCGTTGGCGCGCGAACGGCACACAAGTTGCTCGCCGAAATGGGTGACATCGAAGCGGTGTTTGCCGCAAGCGAGAGCACGCTCGCAAAAGTCGTTGGCGACAAGCTTGCTGCCTCGCTCAAGCGTGAACCATCGCAAGAGACACGCGCCCAAATCGAGA
>JBOFBL010000777.1:0-3460 GCA_051645545.1 Casimicrobium sp.
ATTTCGATAAAAGATAAAAAACTTGATATCGCCTATTTAAATTGGGCACTAATCGCTAAAGTTTGCTGTGATTTTTAAGGGCCGACTTACAACGCCGCCCGAATGAAACTCATCCGTTTGAGCCACTGATCAAACGGCATTTTGTGCGTTTTGGTAAGTGCCTTCGCATGCGCGCGCATGAGCGGGGTGTCGAGTTCGGGAAACGCAGTCTTCGACGCAATCACCATTACGTTTTCCGTCTCAAGCGACGGCAGCAGTACGACGTTTTCGCCAAACACTTTGTGCAATCGTTTGAGTCCCGGACGATAACGGCTCACGTTGCTCCACATGTTTGCGACGAATACGCCGCGTTTCTTCATTACGCGATGCGCTTCCTCGTAAAACTCGCTGCTTTCAAGCGCACCCACGCGACCGCGACCGTCATAACAATCAACCCAAATCCAATCGAAGGTACTCGCGCCGCGCGTTGCGATTTCCTTCGCAGCATCGCCGCAGGTTATCTTCACGCGCGCATCGTCGAGCGGTAGTGGAAACGAATAATTCGCGAGCGAAATCACGTCCTCGCGCAGCTCAACGATATCGAGCTTTTGCACTTCGTCGCCCCACGCATGCAGCGCCCAGCGCGGTAGTGCACCCACGCCAAGCCCCGCGACGTAAATACGCTGTGGCGGTGGTACAAACAGCGCCGCCGCCGCCATTTCCATCGCATAGGCGATCGCTAGTTCATGCGGCCGCGAAATGCGCATGCGCCCTTGAATCCACTCAGAACCAAAATGGAGCGTACGGAAACCGTTGTGTTCGGAAATTAAGAGGTCGGACATCTTCGAATTGTAGGAGCGTGCTTGCGTGCTAATAGATGTTTCGAAGGGCGTTAGTTTTTTGAAACGGGCGAGAAGGTTGGCATCGATTCGCGCGCGAGCACGCTCCCACATGACAGTTCGCGATCGAGGGTGCTCCTACGGGTGAAGGTAAAATTAGCGAATCTCCCAAGAGATTCGCTCTTTACCATGTCTAGCCTCAAAGTCGTCACTGCGCCCCACGAATCCAATCTTCCGCCGGGTGCTTCGGTGCTCTCGCCGGTGCCTGAAATCATCGCCGAGCTTAAAGCCGGGCGAATGGTGATTCTGGTCGACGAAGAAGATCGCGAAAACGAGGGTGATCTCGTTCTTGCGGCTGATTTCGTGACGCCCGAGGCGATTAACTTCATGGCGAAGTTCGGACGCGGCCTGATTTGCTTGACGCTCACCAAAGAGCGTTGCGAACAGCTCGGTTTGCAGCCGATGACGTCTAAGAATCGCTCCGGCACAGGCACCAACTTCACGGTGTCAATCGAGGCTGCCGAAGGTGTGACGACCGGTATCTCTGCCGCCGATCGCGCGCGCACGGTGCAAGCTGCGATTGCGTTTAACGCGAAACCTTCCGACATCGTCCAACCCGGACACATTTTTCCGATCGCAGCGCAGGCCGGCGGCGTGCTCATGCGTGCAGGACACACCGAAGCCGGTTGCGATTTGCCGCGCATGGCGGGGTTGACACCCGCTTCCGTGATCTGCGAAATCATGAAAGACGACGGCACGATGGCGCGACTGCCCGATCTGCTTGTCTTCGCGAAAGAACACAATCTCAAAATCGGCGCGATCACCGATTTGATTCACCACCGTTCCGAGCGCGAGGCGCTGGTCGAATGTGTGGGCGAACGGCCGATTACGACGGCGCAGGGTGAGTTCACGCTTAAAGTGTTCCGTGAAAAATTAACCGATGCAACGCATCTGGCACTCGTGAAAGGCACACCGGTTGCCGACGAGGAAACCGTCGTTCGTGTGCATCAACCGCTCTCGGTGATCGATGTGCTCGATGCGGAAAACAACGTACATTCTTGGAGCGTGGCAAAAGCACTTGCGCGTTTGCAAAAGGCGGAGGCTGGCGTGCTTGTGCTGTTGCACGAAAACGAGTCGCCGGAATCGCTTAAACATCGCGCGCTTAACGCAAAACCGCTTAACGCACACAAGATGGACTTGCGAACCTATGGCGTCGGTGCACAAATTCTGCGCGCGCTCGGTGTGCGCAAAATGAAAGTGCTCGCGAAGCCACGTCGGATGCCGTCGATGACGGGATTCGATCTTGAGGTGACTGGATATGAGGCGGGCTAGGACGTCGACCTTCGGTCTAAGACGACGGCCTGCGGCCTAGGACGACGCGCTTCGCGCTAGGACGGAAACCTGAAACAACTTTTTTCTTCAAATTCAATACCGTTACTTCCGATCAACCTGACATCGCGTCCTAGCACGCAGTGCGTCGTCCTAGACCGTAGGTCGTCGTCCTAGCGCGAAGTGCGACGTCCTTGGAACACACTATGACTCTTCAACCCAACATGAAACTTCGCGGCGCTGGTTTGCGCGTCGGTATCGTCACTGCGCGATTCAATGCGGGCATTTGCGAGAAATTGCTCGCAGGTGCGCGAAAAGCCTTGACCGAGTGCGGCGTGGAGGCGGGTGACATCACAGAGCTCACCGTGCCCGGTGCGCTGGAAATTCCACTCGCACTGCAAACGCTCGCGGCGACGGAGGCCTTCGATGCGCTGGTCGCACTCGGATGCGTCATCAAAGGCGACACTTATCATTTCGAAGTGGTGTGCAACGAATCGGCAGCGGGCATCACGCGCGTTGGGCTCGAAATGGATGTCGCCATCGGCAACGGCGTGTTGACGGTCTACACCGAAGAGCAGGCCGAAGTGCGCGCCGAGCAAAAAGGTTTCGAAGCGGCACAAGCGGCCGTCGAAATGGCGCTCATGCAAGAGTGGGCCTTGAGCAACTACGGCGAAGAGTAAAGTGGGTAGGAGCGACCCAGGTTGCAATCATTCATCAATCTCAATCGAAACAACAAATCGTTGAAACAACAGATCGCGACCGGGGTCGCTCCTACCCAATCATGTAGATGCGGTAGAAAGAAAACAAATGACAGAACAAAAACAAACCGCCGACAAACCGCAAAAACCGAAGCCCAAATCATCGCGCCGGTGGTCGCGTGAATTCGCGCTGCAAGGGCTCTACGAGTATTACGTTGCGGGTCACGATCCAGTGACGATTCGTCTTCGCGTCGAGGGCGACGAAGATTTCAAGCGCGCCGACAAGGAATTTTTCCGCGAAATGTGGCGTGGTCTCTCGGAAGACTGGCAAGCACTGATCGCAATTGTTGAGCCGCATCTTGATCGCAAGTTCGACGATGTGAGCCCGATTGAGCGCGGCGTGATTTTGATCGGTGCGTGGGAGTTGAAGCATCGTTTGGATGTACCGTATCGCGTGGCGATCAACGAATCGGTGGAGCTCGCGAAAGTGTTTGGCGGCACCGATGGTCACAAGTGGGTCAACGGCGTGCTCGACAAAATCGCGCCGTCTTTACGTGCTGAAGAGCTCAGTAACAAACGCTAAAAATTGGCTCCAAAATTGTGGCGAACTTTGTT
>JBOFBL010000778.1:0-4371 GCA_051645545.1 Casimicrobium sp.
TCGATTTGCTCTCTAAAGTGCGCGAACTTTCACCCAATACGATGCGCATTTTGCTCACTGGCTATTCGGATCTTGCCGCGATCGTGGGCTCGGTGAATGACGGCGAAGTGTTCCGCTTCATCAGCAAACCCTGGGATCAGGAAGACATTAAAAAGACGCTCGCCGACGCCACCGAGATTGCGCTGAAAACATGGCGCAATTCGAAAGGTGTTGTCTCTTACACGCAAGAAGTGGTTGCGCCGAGCGCATCGAAGACTACGCAAGAGATGCTAATCCTCGACGACAGCGAAATGGATCGCCATTGGATTTCGAAACTCTTCGAGACGAACTATCGTGTTCATGGCGCATCGAACATCAATGACGCGCTACATATTCTCGAAAAGAATCCGGTGGGTGTCATCGTTGCCGAAGCGAGCGTCGGCGGCGAAGATACCGGCACCTTGCTCAAGGTATTGAAACAGCAATACCCGGTGATTACCACGGTGATGCTCACCAACAATGCTGACGCCGATCATGTGATCAAGCTCATCAATCAAGCGCAGATTTATCGCTTTGCGACGAAACCCGTGAAGCGAGCATCGCTCGAATTAGCGGTGAATTCAGCAATGAAGCATCATGAACGGCTTGCCTCCGATCCGCAGCTTCGCGCGCGCCATGCCGTGGTGCGCTCGGCGGATGTCGAAAACTCGTCGATTGCGCGCACGCTCATGCGCGGACTCGCGGGGCTCACGGCGCGCTGGGGGCTGTTCCGTCATTCGTAGCGCGGCTTTATTTGCCGATGCAGAAGCGCGAAAAAATTTCTCCGAGCAAATCGTCGGCGGTGAATTCGCCAGTGATTTCTCCGAGCGCCTCGTGCGCAAGGCGCAGTTCTTCAGCGAAGAGTTCGAGTGCGGTGTGATCAAGATGTTGCCGAGCTGAGTCAATATGATGCTGCGCGCGCTTCAACGCATCGACGTGGCGCGCGCGCGCACTGAACGTGCCGCCTTCGCGATGTTCGTAGCCAGCTTGTTTTTCGATGGCCGCGCGAAGTAGGTCGATGCCATCACCAGTTTTTGCAGAGATGCCGATCCGGCGAACTCGGTCATCGCGCTGTAGGAGCGGCTCTGCCGCGACACGATGATCGCCCGCAATCAGTCGCGGCAGAGCCGCTCCTACAGAGCGGAGCAATAAATCGGTTTTATTGGCTACGATAATGCGCGGAAGCAGCGCGGGAATTTCGCGTATCAGTGCATCCATGTTCGCGTCCTCGTCGTTCGCGTCGACGAGCAACAGCGCAAGATCAGCATCCGTAATCGCGGCGCGCGTGCGTTCAATGCCGATCTTTTCCACGGGATCGTCGGTGTCGCGCAAACCCGCCGTGTCGATGAATTCAACCGGCAAACCATTCACGCTCACACGAGCGCGCACGGTGTCGCGCGTGGTGCCCGCAATCGGTGTGACGATTGCAACATCCTCGCCTGCAAGTGCATTCAACAAACTCGACTTGCCGACGTTCGGTGCGCCTGCGAGTACGACGCGAATACCGTCGTGCAATAGTTGA
Organism: Casimicrobium sp.; assembly: GCA_051645545.1. Taxonomy (GTDB): domain Bacteria; phylum Pseudomonadota; class Gammaproteobacteria; order Burkholderiales; family Casimicrobiaceae; genus Casimicrobium. The sequence goes on from JBOFBL010000778.1 coordinate 1,541, forward strand.
CCTTGGGTTGCCTTCGCGATCACCTCGTCGAGCGCGGCGCGCGTTTCGGCGAGTTGATCGCGTGCGCGTTCTTGCTCGATGAATTCGACGTCCTCTTCCGGGAAATCGAGCGTGGCCTCAACAAACATGCGCAAGCGAATCAAGCGGTCTTGCAGCGTCTGAATGTGTTTCGAGAACTCGCCCGTGAGCGAGCGCACAGCGGCGCGTGCAGCGCTTTGGGTTGCCGCATCGATGACGTCGGCGACTGCTTCGGCTTGCGCGAGATCGAGCTTGCCGTTGAGATACGCGCGCTTGGTGAATTCGCCGGGTTCGGCGTGACGTGCGCCTAGCGCGATTGCACGTTCGACCAAACTCGCGAGCACGATCGGCGAACCATGTGCGTGTAATTCGAGAACATCTTCGCCGGTGAATGACGCGGGCGAGGCGAAGAAAAGCGCGATGCCGTCGTCGATGATTTCGCGTCGTTCGTCGCGAAACGCAGTGTGTGTGGCTAGACGCGGCGTGAGTGACTTGCCGCAAAGCGATTGCGCAATCTCGACCGCGCGCGCACCCGAGACGCGCACGATGCCAACGCCGCCGCGTCCGGGTGGCGTTGCGATGGCGACGATGGTGTCGGGGGGGTAGCGCATGACATCCCTTTACACATAGTACGTGAAAGAAGCACGTAAAAACACCATCCTGACGCTAAACGTGATCGCCCGACTAAATCGGGTCTATCGAGTGAATTCAATAGTTATTGAAAACTGTATAAATTCGACGGAAACGGCGTTTTTATTGGGCGATGAAAGAAGGTGTTCGTTAACGTTTTAACAACGCCTGCGTCGCTGCTTGCTCTTGCTCCAGGACTTTATTGATCCGCCATTGCTGCGCGATTTGCAGGATGTTCGAGACCGTCCAGTAGAGCACCAGGCCCGCCGGGAAGAACACGAACATCACCGCGAACGCAACCGGCATGTACATCAAAATCTTTTGCTGCATCGGATCCATGCCGGGTGCTGGCGGTTGCAACTTCGTTTGCAGGAACGCGGTGATCGCATAGAGCACCGGCAACACGAAGAATTGATCCGGCGCCGAAAGATCCTTGATCCAGCCGATCCACGGCGCATGACGCAACTCCACCGCCGCGATCAACACCCAGTAGAGCGCGATGAACACCGGAATCTGAATCAGAATCGGGAAGCATCCACCCATCGGGTTGATCTTCTCTTTTTTGTAGAGCTCCATCATCGCTTGATTGAGCTTCATGCGATCGCCCGCGTAGCGCTCCTGCAGCTCTTTCATCTTCGGCGCGAAGAGTTTCATCTTGCCCATACTGCGACCGGCCGCAGCGTTCAGCGGATAGAACGCTGCCTTGATGAGAATCGTCAACAGCACGATCGCCCAGCCCCAGTTACCAACGAGACCGTGGAACCAGTTGAGCAACCAAAACATCGGCTGCGCGAGGAAGGAGAAGATGCCGTAGTCGACGACGATGTCGAGCCCGGGTGCAGCGGCTTTGAGCAGGTCTTGCTCTTGCGGTCCTGCGAAGAGGGGCATCGTCGCCTTCGCCGTCGCCCCCGGTGCGATCGGCGCGAGGCCGAACTTCACGCCCACGCGATAGGCGTCGCCATCTTGCTTGCTCGTGTAGTTCTCGCGTTTGTCGCCTTGTTTCGGTAACCACGCATTGACGAAGTAATGCTCCACCATCGCGACCCAGCCGTCGGTCGCTTCCGCGGCGTGCAGGTTCGCTTTCTTCTTTTCGATGTCCTTGAAATCGACTTTTTTGTATTTGTCTTTTTCGGTGTAAACGGCGGGCCCGTTAAAGATGCCGATCAGCGCGTTCGATCCGCCGGTGACCTTGCTGTCGCGATGCAAATGGAAATACGCGGTCGGCGTGATCGGTGCGCTGCCGCCGTTGGTGATTTCGTGCGTCACATCGACGATGTAGCTGCCGCGTTTAAAGGTGTAGACAAGATCGTTTTTGCCGCCACCTGCGGACGACGCTCCCAAAGGGAAGGGCGCGGAGAGACGCACTTCGAGCGTTTGCGCATCGCCCATTTTGAAATTGGTCGACACCTTGGTGTACGTCGTATTGTGATTTGGCAACTCAGCACCACTCGCGAACAAACCCGTCTGCGCGACGTGCATGCGGTCCGCATTTTTCATCATCGTCAAATACGGTTTCGACTTGTCGGCGCCGTCGCGATGTTTGGTGAGCGCGACTTCTTCGATGACGCCGCCGAGCGTATTGATGCGGTACGTCGCGAGGTCGGTTTCAACGACGAAGGTCTCGCCTGCGGCAGTGGTCGTCGTTGCAGGTGCAGTGCCTGCTGCGGGCGCCGTCGTCGCGGCTGTTGCACCCGGAACGGCGCTCGCACCATTGCTCGCACTGGTTGCAGCGCTTGGCACGTCGGATTTCTTCTGTTCCGCCTTCGCAACCTGTGCGGCGGGCGGTTGCGGATTGTTTTCTTTCTGCCACGCTTGGAACAAAAAGAGTCCCGACATGCAGAAGATGACAAAGAGTACGAGGCGTTGAAAGTCCATAGTGGGCTTTTCGATTCAATCAAAAAATTCTGCGTGAATTCGCGGCGCGCTTGGATCGCTTCGCCGTGCGTTGACGAAGAATTTCTATCGCGGTTTTGTTGCTTTCTCTGGCACGGGATCGAAGCCGCCCGCGTGCCACGGTTGGCATTTCACGATGCGTTTCGCACCAAGGTACGCGCCCTTCGCGGCGCCATGCGTTTTCACGGCTTCCATCGTGTACTCCGAACAGCTTGGGAAGAAGCGGCAGCGCTGACCGAGCATCGGGCGAATGCCGTAGCGATAGCCTTTAATGAGCGCGATCAATGCGC
>JBOFBL010000779.1:0-1065 GCA_051645545.1 Casimicrobium sp.
CATGGAGCGAGGCCGCCGCGCCGATTTCGAGCGTGGTTTCCGTGTCGCGAATTTCGCGCAGCGCTGTGACTTCGCCGGTGTAGATGATCGTTGCATTGGTTTGCAGCGCTTTGGTGATCCAGAGACCGACATCGGTTCCACCTGCGAGCATCCATGCGTTGGGATTTGCGTTCACGAGCGATGAAAGCTCATCGATGGTTCGCGGCGCGAAGAAGCGATGACCGTTTGCGGCGTACTGCAACGACTCGTTCGACGGCAGTAAACGAATCGCTTCAATCAAAGCTTGCTCGCTTGGAGACACGTCTGCGGAACGCCCTGGCGAATGTAACCAAATCGTATTCCAGCGCTCTTTGTCATCGCCCAGTTTATTTGGGCGATCAGTCACATTTTTATTATTTTCAATAAAATTGTTTTTTTCATTCATCGCCCAATTATTATGGGCGATAACACTTTGTGTTGCTTTCATTCCCGCATCGACAATTGGTCGATACCCCGTACAACGACAAAGATTGCCCGCGATCGCCTCGCACACGCGCTCGCGCGAGGGCGCGACTTCATTTTTGAAGAGTGCGAAAAGCGTCATCACGAAACCCGGCGTGCAAAAGCCGCACTGCGAGGCGTGGCACTCAACCATCGCGGCTTGCACCGGATGCAAAGGCGCATTGGCGCTGGCATTCGACAGCGCTTCGACCGTGAAGAGGGCCATGCCGTCAATCGTCGGCAGCAAACGGATGCAGGCGTTGATCGGTTTCACATCGATGCGGCCATCGCGATCAAGCTCGGCGATTGCGACCGTGCATGCACCGCAATCGCCCTCGGCACAACCCTCTTTGGTGCCGACGAGCCCGCGATGCTCACGCAAGAATTGCAGCACCGTCGTGTGCGGATCGATGTCGCTCACGGCGACGGGTATGCCGTTGAGCAAGAAATGGACAGAACTTCGCATACGCACACTTTACTCTTTGACGCTATAAAGAGCGTTATGCAAATGTTATTCCGAACATTGATTGCGCTAATGAGGATCGTTTCGTGAACGAAAGCGGTGGACGCATCGACGTGCAATTG
>JBOFBL010000780.1:0-38017 GCA_051645545.1 Casimicrobium sp.
AAGGGCTTTGTGACTGAGGCGTAAGCAGTAAACTTACGTTGTTCGAAAAGCGCGTCTTCGGGCGCGTTTTTTGTTTCGTTTGCGGTTTCAGGCGAGGCGTTCGGCGAGGAAGTGTGCGAATGCACATGACGAGTCGAACGACGAAGCATCAAACCGCAAAGGGCCTCTAGCTCATGCTTGGTTAGAGCAGCGGACTCATAATCCGTTGGTGCCGTGTTCGACTCACGGGAGGCCCACCAACACCTGAACTCGTTTGCAATCATGTCCACTGCAGATTCACGAAAGCAGCGGACTCGGCTGCGGCAAAGCATTGCCTTGCCCTTCGACGGGACACTGCTATCGCAATGTCTGCTTCCGTCTCAGTCCCTTGGTGCCGTGTTCGACTCACGGGAGGCCCACCACCTTCCCTCTTATGCAGACAGGACTCGGCTGCGCGCTTGCCCGTCAGCGGGACATTGCTCCCGCAATGTCTATTTCCGCCTCCGTCCTTTGGTCGCTGGTTCGAGCCCAGCACGGCCTACCACCTGCACCTTGTTTCGTTTGCAACGTCCGCCCTCTTCTGCTCGGATTTACCAACGCGGACGCTGCAGCAGTTTCATTTAAGCAGCGGCAAACCCTTTCCCTCATTCGCATTCGGAAATCGCGTCTCCAAAATCGTCGCAAGTGTCGGCGCGATATCGACGACTTCGGCGTAGTCCGTATAGCGTCCCGCTTTGATCCATTTCGCGCCGTGCCACATTACGGGAACGTTCGTGTCGTACGCGTACGGCGTGCCATGCGTGCACGCGGTCGGTTGTGATGTCGTGCTGCGCGAAGCGAAGAAGTGAAACGGTTTGACAATGACCATCACGTCGACCGCCATCGCGTGATTCCACGCGCGTTGTGCGTACTTACCGATACGCGTTTGGGGTAGTTGGCCGCGTTCGAGTTGCGTACGTGTGTAGGCGTACGCGATACCCGGTTGCTCGACGACCGTGCGCGCGACGAACGATTCGACCTCTTCGCGCGAAAGCTTTTTCTCGTCGATCGCAGCGTAGTCGAGCGTGAAGCCGCCGGTCATGTGTTGCATCGCGACTTTGGCGATGCCGAATTTCTTTTCCGCGAGTGCGTTCACTGCGTTGCGAAGTTCAGTGGGGTCGATACGCGTCGCTTCAAAGCCGCGCGCCGCATCGGTCTCGGGAGCATTCGCAAAACCGTGATCGGCGGTGAGCACCATGAGCACATTATCTTTGCCAACCTGTCGATCGATTTCGTCGAAGAGTTTTGCGAACGTTCGATCGAGACGAATCAAATGATCTTGCGATTGAATACTCTCGGGGCCGAACGAGTGGTTCACGTAGTCATGACTCGAAAAACTCATACCGAGAATATCGGTCGTACCCTTCGGATTGCGTCCGATCGATTCGCCCTTCATCATTGCAACGGCGAACTCTGCCATCGCTTCGTCGGCGAACGGCCCCGTGAGCAAGCCGCTGTAATAGAGTTTTCCCGGTGAAGTTTCACCGACGCCATACATCGCACCCATATTCTTGGTGATCCCGCCACGCGGCGACGACCAGGCTTGGTTGTCGGGAATCGAGCGTTCGTACGCTTTCGCATCGAGCAACGTCATCCAGCGCTGATGAAACCATTTGTCTTGCGGTTTCGAGGCATAAAAATCGTCCCACCATTGCGGATGCTTTGGCATGTAGAAACTCGTGCTCGTGAAGCGACCGGTTTGTGACGAATACATAAACGCTTTTCCCGCACGACCCGCGAGCAAAATCGCGCCGCGGTCTTTACCGGACACCGCGAACGTGCGGCTTGCGCCATTCGTTGCGTAGGCCAACTCGTCGGGAATTGTCGAGGCGCGGAAATTCTTCGGACTCGTGCCGTCGTCCTCGGTCGTCGCGCTGCCGTCGAGGTATTTGTGCGATGCATCCGCCGTGTTGTAGACGTACTTCCCTTCGCGCGATCGCCACTCGTTGCCGATAATGCCGTGCTGATACGGATACGCGCCAGAAAGCACGGCTGCGTGCCCAGGCGCAGTTAAGGTGAACGCGTGCGCCTGATGCGCATCGGTAAACATCGCGCCGGAATCCATGAAGCGACGAAAGCCGTTTTTTACGAAGAGATCGCGATTCTTGTGCAGCTGCTCCATCGGCAAACCATCGACCATGACGACGACGACGAGTTTCGGTTTGGTCGTCGCTTGCGCGTACACGCAAGTGATCGACGTGCTTGCGAACACAATAAAAGCGAGCACCAAAGTTTTTATCGTTCTCATCACAAAGCCTCCTGTTTGCTTGCTGCGTGTTTGATTCGTTTCACACTATAAGTCGACGAAGATTGTAGGCACATGAAGAAAGCTACACTGCCATGATGAGCAAATCAAAGAAATCCCCGCGTCGTGCAGCGACGAATCTGATTCACCCCGCGCGCGAAGTCGCTCGCAATTTCCGATCGCTCGCGCCGGGTACGGAGCGCGCATCGACCGTGCTCTTCGACAACATCGCGAAGTGGCATAGCCGTTCCGGTTTCGATGAATCAATTTACACCTACGGCACAAGCGGCACACCCACCACGCGCGACTTGCAAAACCGCATCGCTGAATGGGAAGGTGGTTACAACGCGGTGCTTTTTCCGTCGGGGCTTGCTGCGGTCGCGTACGCATTTCTGCCGTTCGTACAACCCGGCGATCATGTGCTCGTGCCAACGAATGTCTACGATCCAGTGAAGACGCTTGCCAACGGCTTGCTCAAGCAAATGAACGTCGCGGTGGAGCAGTACGATCCGATGATTGGTGCAGGTATCGCAGCGCAGATCAAAGCGAACACAAAAATCGTTTGGGTCGAAACGCCCGGGTCTATCACGATGGAAGTCAGCGATCTTCCAGCGATCGCAGAAGCTGCGCACAAGGCGGGCGCGCTCGTTGCAATCGACAACACCTACAGCGCCGGTTGGTATCTGCGTGCGTTCGAAAAAGGCGCGGACATCTCAGTGCACGCACTCACGAAATACCCGGCGGGTCACAGCGATCTGGTGATGGGTTCGATTACGACGAAGGATGAGGCAACGTGGCGCGCGGTGAAAAACCTCGCGCTGCAAACGGGGCAATGCGTTGCGCCGGATGACGCGTATTTGGCGCTGCGCGGATTGCCCACAATGCCGCTACGTATCAAACATGTAGAGCGAGTCGCATTGGAATTGGCTCAATGGCTTAGCGCCCAATCTTCCGTGGGCAAAGTACTGCATCCCGCTCTAAGTCAATGTCCTGGTCATTCGATTTGGAAGCGAGATTTTACTGGAGCGACCGGTGTATTTTCTTTTGTTTTAAAAGATCAATATGGCGCAGACGCGGCGGCGCGTTTTATCGAAGCCTTGCAACTCTTTCAGATCGGCGCGAGCTGGGGCGGCGTCGGTTCGCTTGCGCTAACGTACGATCTTCACAAATCGCGACCGAACTGGCCGCACAAAGGCGCGTTGATTCGATTGAACATTGGACTTGAAGACGAGTCCGATCTGAAAGAGGATTTGATGCGTGGGTTTGCGGCGTTGTAGAAAAACCTTGCCGCATTGACCGACTGTAGGAGCGGCTCCGCCGCGATCAATGTTGCACCTCACTGGCCAGTGCATATTACGCACCAATCGCGGCAGAGCCGCTCCTACAAATTCGATCGCGGCGTGCGCCGCTCCGACCTATACAGGGAGACACCATGACCACCACCTACGATTTCACCGCCACCGACATCAAAGGCAAACAAACCAAGCTCTCGAAATTTAAAGGCAAAACGCTCTTGATCGTGAACACCGCGAGCGAGTGCGGCTTCACACCGCAATACAAGGGTTTGCAAGCGCTGCATGAGAAATACAAAGACCAAGGCTTGGTCGTGCTCGGTTTTCCGTGCAATCAATTCGGCGCACAAGAGCCGGGTGAAGCGAAGGATATCGAGAGTTTTTGCGAGCTGAATTACGGCGTCAGCTTTCCGATGTTCGACAAAGTCGATGTCAATGGCGACAACGCCGATCCGCTGTTTGCTCACCTGAAGAAAGCAGCGCCGGGTTTGCTCGGCAGCGAAGCAGTGAAGTGGAATTTCACAAAATTCCTCGTGACGCCCGATGACAAGGTGAAGCGCTTCGCGCCGCAAGATGAACCGGAATCGCTCTCTAAAGATATCGAGAAAGCCTTGAAGGGCTAGTGCGTGTTGTCCCTCGCGCGTACGTTCGCATTCGCCGCCGCGCTCGTCTGGGGGCACACAAGCACGCTCGCGTACGCGCAGAGCGCGCAGAAAACGCTGCGTCTGGTCGTCAACGCTGCGGAATCCACCTTCGATCCCGCTGCCTCCGACGATGCGCCGTCGAACGACATCATTCGAGTGATGTTCGACCCGCCGCTCGAATACGACTATCTCGCGCGCCCCGTGAAGTTGCGTCCGGCAACGCTTACTACGCTACCGGACGTGTCGAGCGATGGGCGCACGTTTACATTCAATGTGAAGTCTGGAATCTATTTTTCAGACGATCCAGCTTTTGGCGGCAAACGACGAGAACTTCGGGCGGAAGACTACGTTTATTCGATTAAGCGATTAATCGATCCAAAGATCGCATCGCCCAATTACTTTCTGGTCGAAAACAAAATTGTTGGGGTTAAACCTGTTCGCGAAGCCGCAGAGAAATCGGGCAAATTCGATTACGACCGCGAGATCCCTGGACTTAAAACGCTTGATCGTTATCGCTTTCAAATCGTCTTTGAAAAGCCACAGTATGAATTTCTCTACGATCTTGCGAGCCCCCCATTTGCTGCGGTAGCGCGTGAAGTCGTCGAGAAATACGCAGACGAGCGCGGTCGCGTGCGAGAAAACCCGGTCGGCACCAATGCGTTCAAACTTGCGAAGAGCGAATGGAAACGATCAAGCCGCGTGGTGCTCGTCAAAAACGAGAACTATCGAGAAGAATTCATGCCGCTTGCAGACGGCAGCGCCTCGAAGCTGCGCGTGCCGCAAATCGATCGCATCGAAGTCGCTGTGATCGAAGAGTCCTTGCCTCGCGTACTTGGTTTCCAGAGCGGTGAGATCGATGTGTTGCAAGTTCCGCTTTCGATGCATGATCGACTGTTCGACGGCGTCAAACTCAAAAGTGAATACGCCAGCAAAAATATTCGTCACACGCGCACGCTTGAGCCGATACTCGCCTTCAATTACTTCAACATGAGCGATCCGGTTGTCGGTGGCACGTCGCTTGAGAAAAATGCGCTGCGTCGTGCGATTTTGATGGGCTATGACTATCGTCGTGAAATTGAAGCCGTCTATAAAAATCAAGTTGAAGTGGCGCAGCAGCTCATTCCGCCGACGCAATCGGGGCACTCGCCGCAACTCGCACTGCGACCGCCTTACGACCCGGAACTCGCCCGCGCATTGCTTGATCGTTTTGACTACAAAGATTGCGATGGCGACGGTTTTCGCGAAGCACCGGGCTGCAAGCCGCTCACCTTTACGCGGGCGAGCACCACCGATTCGCGAGGTCGCGATCAAGATGAAGTGTGGAAGAAAAGTATGGATGCGATCGGTATTCGCATCGAATTTTTCAAACAAAAGTGGCCCGATTTGATCGAAATGTCGCGCACCGGGAAACTGCAAAGCTGGGGCTGGAGCTGGATTGCGGGCGGCCCGAGTGGCGATGGTTATGCAAGCCTGCTCGTCTCGCGCAACGTGAACTCGATCAACGACATGGTGTTCAAGGACGCCGAATACGACCGGCTATACGATCTTGCACAAACGAAACCGCTTGGCCCCGAGCGCGATCGCCTTTATGCCGCAATGTCGCGCATCGCTGCGGCGAACACGGTCATGGATTTCGGCTATCACACCTATGCCAACGAACTATCGCACCCGTGGATCGTGAATTACGTGAAGCACCCGTTCTGGCGCACGCCATGGAAGTTTGTTGATATCGATCTTTCGAAGCGAAAGTAGCGTTGGCTCACGTCTCTCGGGGCTTGTGGGAGCACGCTTGCGCGCGAAAAACGATGGCAAAGCGTTTGGACTAGATACTAGTATCTCGACCCGCACGATTGGCGAGACACCGTAAGCCTTTTTCGCGCGCAAGCGCGCTCCCACCCAACCGCACCTCCCACAAGTGTTGTTTCGTGCGATCTGGGTTTGGCAGTACACGCACATCCGCGATAATTCGCGCTTCGAATTTCTATCGGTAGAAGACCGCCATGAAGCGCTTCTTGTTTACTTGTTTGACCGTCATCGCAAGCGCGTTCGCACTTACGCTCGCGAGCACATCCGCGCACGCCACCGACATGTCGAAGACCGTTCGCGTAGCGTTTCTGGTCGACGTCACCGGCTTCGACCCACAAGCCACCAACGATTTGTATTCCGGGCACGTCAACAACGCGATCTTCGACGTGATGTATGAGTTCGATTACTACGTGCGTCCGGTTCGCATGCGAGGCTCGATTGCCGAAAGCTTGCCCGAGATTTCTGCCGATGGTTTGACGTGGAAAATCAAGATCAAGAAGGGGCAATACTTCGCCGACGATCCAGTGTTCAAGGGCAAGAAGCGCGAACTCGTTGCCGAGGACCTCGTGTATTCGTGGAAACGCATGCTTGATCCGAAAATGTTGTCGCCTACCTTGTGGCACATCGACGGTAAATTGGTCGGTGCCGACGAACTCGTCGCTGAGGCAAAAAAGACAGGCAAATTCGATTACGACAAGCCGATAGAAGGCTTGAAAGCGATTGATCGCTATACGGTGCAACTGAAACTCACGCGCCCGGATTATGTGCTTACTGAACTGATGCTGCAATACAACTGGTCGCCAGTAGCTCGCGAGGTCGTTGATGCGTACAAAGATCCCGGCGGGCGCGTGATGAACAATCCGGTTGGCGTTGGCCCGTATCGACTCGGCACGTGGACCAAAGGCAGCAAGTTAAAGCTCGTGAAGAACGAAAGTTTTCGCGAAGAGTTTTTTCCGACCGAGGGCGAAGCCGCCGATGCAGACGTGCTCGCGCGGAACAAAGGTAAAAAGATTCCACTGGTCGGCAACGTTGAAGTAAGCATTATTGAAGAAGGCAATCCGCGTCTACTTTCGTTCAAATCGGGGCTGCTCGACTACGAAATCGTCGGTCTTGATGTTGTCGCAAGTGTGATCCCCAACGGCAAACTCTCTGCCGATCTCGTCGCAAAGAATGTGCGCCACGAACGTGCGCTCGATCCCGCGATTTCTTTCGATTACTTCAATCTCGAAGATCCGATCGTAGGCGGCTACACGCCCGACAAAATCGCGTTGCGTCGTGCGATCATCCTCGCATTCCCCACCGACGACTACATTCGCGTGTTCTGGCGCAATCAGGCGGAGCCCGCCAATCAGGTGATTCCACCCACGCAAACCGGGCATGTGCCGAACAAACCGAACACGATTCGGCAAGACCCCGAACTCGCGCGCGCCCTGCTCGATCACTTCGGCTACAAAGACAAAGATGGCGACGGTTTTCGCGATATGCCCGACGGCAAGCCGCTTGAAATCACGCGCTCATCGAGCCCACGCGCGCTTGATCGCGAGCAGGACGAGCTGTGGAAAAAGGCTTTCGATTCGATTGGCATCAAGGTGAAATTCAACACCCAAAAGTGGCCCGACTTATTGAAGCAAGGTCGCGCAGGTCAATTGCAATTCTGGGGGCTCGGCTGGAATTCGTCGGGCACCGACGGTAATAGTTTCATGCAGCTTTTCTATTCGAAGAGCATCGGTCAATCCAACTTCGCGCGCTTCAATATGAAGCAATTCGATGAACTGTATGAGAAAGCGCAAAAGCTTCCGATCGGTCCGCAACGTTGGGCACTCTATCGCGCGATGAACGAACTCGCGATGGTGTATTCACCGTGGCATCCGGGCGTGTTCCGCTATCAAAACGTCGTGTCGCACCCGTGGCTGCTCAACTACAAACGTATCCCATTCCGCCAGCACTTCTGGCACTTTATGGACATCGACGAGAGCAAGCGACCGAAGTAAATCGATTGCGATCTCGCGTAAATCGCGAATAGCTAACGGCGCTTACGGGCGCCGTTTTCATTGGTACGTTCGTACGTGCGCAAGGTCAAAAACAACGATGACGTAATGCTTTTAAACGTCTTTATGCGCGTTTCTAGCATCAGCCTCAATAACCTTAAATAAATGGGCGATCAATCAATTTTTAGTAATTTTCGAATTGCGTTGTTTTTATTATTATCACCCAATTAAACTGGGCGAATACTGCTGGAGCTGATATGGTGTTTCTTAACCGCTGCGCAGAAGAAAAATCGTTGAGAGCCCCAGGAAAATGAAGAAACCGCCGGTGTCGGTGACCGCGGTTAGAAGCACGCTGCCGCCTTGTGCGGGGTCGCGTCCGCTTTTGTGACGCCACATGGGAATGACGACCCCCATGATCGAAGCAAGGATCAGGTTGAGCGTCATCGCGGCGGTGAGCACGAGACCCAAGCCCCAACTTTTTTCAATGAGGCTGATGACGATACCGATGATGCCGCCGAAGATCACGCCGTTCAAAAGTGCGACGCTGATTTCCTTGCGCACGAGTCGTTTGAAGTGCTCGGTGCCGATTTGGCCGAGTGCGATAGCGCGCGCAATCATGGTGAGCGTCTGATTGCCGGAATTGCCACCGATGCCCGCAACGATGGTTTGCAAGACAGCAAGCACCGCGAGTTTGGCGATCGAGCCTTGAAACAAATCGGTGGCGCGCGACGCGATAAACGCGGTCACCAGATTCAATGCGAGCCATTGCCAGCGGTTTTTAACGCTCTTCCAGACGCTTGCGAAGACGTCTTCCTCTTCACGCAAACCGGCGACTTTACGTGCGTCTTCTTCGGCGCTTTCGCGCACGAAATCGAGCACTTCGGCGACCGTGACGCGCCCCACCAATTCGCCATGCACATCGACGACGGGCGCCGAGACGAGATCGTAGCGCTCGAACGCAGCAGCGGCGGAGTCCGCGTGCGCCGTTGCGTCAAAGCGAATCGGTGGATCGATCATGACATCGCGCACGAGACGATCTTCGTCGGTGACCAGAATCACGTTGGTTGGCAATACGCCCAACAATTTGTCGTCGCGATCGATTACAAACACTTGATCGGTGTTGGCGGGTAATTGATCGAAGCGACGCAAATAGCGCATAACGACTTCGAGCGTGACATCCGCGCGCACTTCGATCATGTCGAAGTCCATCAGCGCGCCGACCATGTCTTCTTCGTATGACATAGCTTGTCGAAGCTGCTCGCGCTCTTCAGGATCGAGCGCGCGCTTGACTTCTTCGACGACTTCCACCGGCAAATCCGGGGCGAGCTCTGCGATGTCTTCGGCATCAAGCGTTGCAGCGGCGGCGACGAGCTCAGGCGCATCCATGCTCGCGATGAGACTTTCGCGAACCGCGTCGGAGGTCTCGACCAGAATATCGCCATCGCGCTCGGTCTTGACCAAATCCCAGACGAACAAGCGCTCATCAATGGGCAGCGCTTCGAGAATATGCGCAACGTCGGCGGGATGCAGAGGATCGAGCTTCGCGCGCAGCTGTGCGAGTACGCCTGCAAGCACTGGGCTTTGCGGCGCCTCGGCGGCGGAATCTGGAATGCCAAGCGCAAAACCGGCCAGCAGCCGATATTGACGAACGAGCGCGGTGATGTCGGTCAGTGCTTCGCTTAGCGCATCATCCACGCTCGCGGGCAGCGACTCTTTTTCGAGAGCTTCGGGCATGAATGAAACGGGTCCAAGGGCGAGGAAGTGAAAGACGACACACAAATTCTAGCCGTGGCACTCTGATGCCATTGCGACAACGCAGCAGACGATTCAATCGGGCAGTTCAACTTGCGGCATTCGCGCCACAATGATGCCGATCTTTTTTCGCAAGCCCGGCGCATTGCCATTGCGTTCGTAGAAGCGTGGATTCGGCGCCATGGCCGCTAAACGCGCCGCTTGTTCGGGTGATAGTTGTGCGGCGGAGACGCCGAAGTAGCGACGCGCAGCGGCTTCCGCACCGAACACGCCATTGCCCCATTCGATCACGTTTAAGTACAGCTCGAGGATGCGCTCTTTATCAAGCGTGTATTCGAGCATGAGCGTGATGATGGCCTCTTGTCCTTTGCGTCCGTACGTTTTTTCCGGTGAGAGAAATAGGTTTTTCGCAAGCTGCTGCGAGATCGTGGATCCACCCGCAACGTATTTACCGCGTTTGCGATTTTTCTCCATCGCGAGCTCAATACCGTCCCAATCGAAGCCTTCGTGCTCAACGAATTTCGAATCTTCGGCAGCGATCATTGCACGTTTTAAATGACGCGAAATCTTGTCGTAATCGACCCACTGATACTTGATCTCTGCAGTCGGATTTTTTTCTCGCGCTTCGCCGAGTCGATACATCATGAACGCGGTGCGATCGGGTTCGTGATTGGCGTACCAGAGCACGAAGCCGTAGAAGTACGCCTGCGCTGTTGCAAACAAAACGATGCACGTGAGCAACACCGAGGCCAACACTCGCACGATCATCTTCAACATAAATTAGTTCGCAGCGGGAAACGCGCCGCCGCGGCTTTCGAGTTCACCTTCGCGCGTGAAGCTCCAGGTTCGCGTGATGTAGAGGATGTCGGTGTCTTTGCGCACATCGGCGGGAAACGGTGGGTACGGTCCGGCGCGCTCGACAATCTTGAGCGCTGCGGCATCAAGAATTTTGTGCCCCGACGGGCGATCTATTTCCACCGATTCGATGCGACCATCGGCTTTGATACCGACCGTGAGCACGAGTGAGCCGTGAATTTTTCGCTCGCGCGCGACCGCCGGATAATTGTCGTTGCCGACCTTTTCGACGCGTTGCCGCCAATCTTCGACATAGCGCGCGAAACGATATTCGGCGGCGCGCGCGCCGATGTGGCGTTTCTTCGGACGCTGTTGATACTGATCGAATTCGCGCGCAATCTGTGCTTCGAGTCGTTGCAGTTCGAGCGCTTTTTCGGAAAGCTGCTTCATCGTGCTGGCCGCTTCGGCTTTGACGGCTTCATTCGCTTCGCGTTGATTGGCGAGCGTCGTCTTCGACTTAAGCTGTTGCATTAGCTCGCGTGTTTGCTGTTCGAGCGCTTGTACTTTTTGCTGCGCGAGTGCGAGTTGCATTTGCTGCGCATCCATCGCGGCGCGCGGCAGCGGCGAACTTAATTTGCGCTTCGCATCGGTATTACCGCCGCCATCAAGATTGGCTTGCGCCAGGAAATCCGCTTTCGAAGGTTTGCTCGTGGTCTTTGCATTGACGAGCGAGACTTCGAGCGGAGGCGAACTCGATGGCGCCTTGAAGAGCTTGGGCAATTCGAAATGGATCGAGAGCACGATCGCGTGTAACGCTACCGATGCCATGAATATCCAGGTCAACAATGGACTCGTCGCCGCACGCACAGGCGGGCGCGGGTAGACGATGGGCTTTTTCGTGGTTGAACGCACCGTTTGATTTTAGGCGGGTTCGCTTGCGGCGACGAGTTTTCCGACAAGACGCCGGCGCGAGCGTGTTGCGTTTCGACCGAGATTCAACGGCGTCGCAACCTATTCGATTTTTTCGACAAATCGAAGATGAAGCTGCGGTTCATAGAGATCGATCTCGGCAACAGCGAGTACGACGCGGGTGCCGGGCTCTTGATGCGTCAAATCGTTAACGCGTAGCACGATCGGCAGCGTGTCGAAACGCACCAGATTTTCGCGAATCACGGTGGCCGTAAGACGTTCTATTTTTTCCTGCTGGATAAAGCGCAGGCACCAATAGAACTCCATCTGCTGCTGGAAATCGTTGTAGCTGCCGTAGGTGGTATCGAAATCCGCAATCGCACCCAGAAGCTTTGCGTCGCCCCGCGTGTACGGCGGCGATTCACCACGCGTGATCGCAATGATTTGACGTTGATTCACGAGATCCGAATAGCGGCGCAGCGGCGAGGTGGCCCAGAGGTAATGCGGCACGTTGAGCCCCTCGTGCGCGCCCGCCTGCGAGCTCATCTTTGTCTTCCCAGCAGCTTGCACACGGAACATACCGGTTGCGCCACGCTCGGCGAGCACTTTCGCCCACGAAACGTTGGCGTAGATCATGAGCTCCGACACGATCACATCGATCGCAGAGCCACGCGCGCGCGGCTTGATGTCGATGCGCGCGTCGGCAGTTTCTGGGTCACCCGTGACCGTGAAGTTGTAATCCACACGATTGACCGTTTGCTCGCCGCGCACGCCTTGCAGCTGCGCGCTCAAGCGATACAGAAAACGCAATTCGCTTGCAAACGCAACCGATTCGTCGCCAGGCTCCATCCAGGTGCTCGCGTCGAGCGTGGGGATGCGCAAATTCGCAGCTACATCAATCGTTTCGAGTTTGGTTTCGACATTCTTTACCTCAAGCGCAGCGTCAACATCAAGGTAGAGCGATACTGCAGGCATCGAGCGCCCCGCGTCGAGCGAATACACGGCGCACACCGCATCGGGCAACATCGTGATTTTGTTGCCAGGCATGTACACGGTAGAGAGTCGATCGCGCGCAACGGTGTCGAGTGGCGAATCGATAGCGATGCCCAGCGCAGGCGCGGCGATATGAATGCCCACGCGATGGCCAGTCGCGGTTTTAGTGACTGAAAACGCGTCGTCGATTTCAGTGGTCGAATCGTCATCGATACTGAACGCCTGCACATCTGCTTTTCGTAAATCGCTGGGGGCGGGCACGCTGTCGATCACCGGAAAGCCAGTGCCTTTCGGAAACACACTCAACAAAAATTTCCCGAAATGCAGTTGATGGGTCGATGCAATGACGCCTGTTCTCGCGAGCAATGGAATCGGCGCCATGCGCGCTTTTTCAACGGCGGCCATCAGCGTTTTGTACTCGAGGCTTTGCTTGTCCGGGGCGTGCAAGAGTCGAAGCCAGTTTTTTGCGATCGGTTCCGGCGCCCGACCGGCGACCAATTCATCAACCCACGCCGACATTTGCTCGGCCTCGCGCGCTTTGCGCTCCGCGCCCGCGAGTGCGGCTTTGAGCGCTTCCGCCGGCGCTGGTTTGTAGACGCCTTTACCGCGTTTGTAGAAATACATCGGCGCCGTATGCAGCGCAAGAAGCGTCGCGGCCGTTTGCACAACACTTGGCGACTCACCGAAGTATTCGCTCGCAAATTTCGCGAATGGATGTTCTTCGTTTTGCGCCGCACTTTCCCACAGCAAATTCAAATCGATCTGATTACGGATCGTTTCAGCTTCATCTTTAATCGCCCAAGTATTTTGGGCATCAAAGCGAAAAATCACATTATTTGACTTTACCTTTAATCGGCGTCCTTCCCTCAGCTCTATCTGGGCAGCAGCGTCAGAGGTCGATAGGATCACGCCGAACTTAAGTTGTCCGTCGTCTTCGAAAATTGAACTTGGCATTATTAGTTGTTGGTTACGCCGTGCGGCACATGTCCGGCGGCGACTACGCGGCTCGCCGATTCAACGTGGCGACGCTGGTCATCGAAAAAAATATCTGCGCCAAAGGCGCGAAGAAATTCGGCTTTATCGAGGCCACCTAAAAAAAGCGCCTCATCGATACGGATACCCCATTTGCGCAGCGTGCGAATCACACGCTCGTGCGCAGGGGCGCTGCGCGCGGTGACGAGCGCCGTGCGAATGGGTTGTTCATCGCGCGGAAACTCGGTTTGAATGCGATGCAGCGCTTGCAAGAAACCGCGAAACGGACCGCCTTCAAGCGGCTTTTCCGCAGCAGCCTGTTCGGAGCGCGAAAACGCCTCGAGACCACTCGATTGAAACACGCGCTCGGCTTCGTCGGAGAAAAGTACGGCGTCGCCGTCGAATGCAATGCGCAATTCGTCGCGCTTTGCACTCGCCTCTTCGATATCGAGCTTCGCGCGCGGCACGATGGTTGCCGCTGCAAATCCCGATTCAAGTGCGTGTTTCACATCGCTTGCGTCCGCGGAGAGAAACAAATGTGAACCAAGCGCCGAAACATAGCGCGACGTGTCGCTGCCGCTGGTGAATACCGCACGCGTAATCGACAAACCGTAATGTTGAATCGAATTGAACACCCGTAACCCCGTGTCGGCGCTATTGCGCGAGAGCAACACCACCTCAACATACGGCCGCCCCGACACATTGAGTTTCAGAAGTTTTCGCGCAAGATCGAACGCGACACCAGGTGTCAAAACAATCCCCTCGCGCTCGACCTGATGCGCCTGATACGCTTCTACGCCACGCTCCTCGTAGATCGCGTGGCTTTCCGACAAATCGAACAACGCGCGCGAGGAAATCGCAACGACGAGACGGTCATCTAGGGTGATGGGCACGTGAGAGGTAGGCTAAAGAACGGAGATTAGGGCGCGTTAACGAAGCGTTGGCACCGATTCATCCAATTTTATGGGAGCCGACACAATCCGTTCGAGATTCATCGCTCACGCTTGAAGCCGTTGCAATAGCTTCGCATGTATGCCGCCAAATCCCCCGTTGCTCATGAACAGCACATGATCTCCTGGTTTCGTCTCGCGCACGAGCGTTTCGACCAAGGCGTCAATGTCTTTAGCTTCCGAGGCTTTCGCGCCCAAGGAGACAAGCGCTTCTGCGACGTTCCAATTGACCCCCCCCGAATACGCGAATACGCGGTCAGCTGCGGTAAGGCTTGAGGCAAGAACTGCGCGCATCGCCCCCTGTTTCATGGTGTTGGAGCGCGGTTCGAACACGGCGATCACGCGTTCGCCTGGTTTGATCGATTGTTTGAGTGCACCGATCGATGCTTCGATCGCGGTGGGATGATGCGCAAAGTCGTCGTACACGCTCACGCCGCGAACAACACCGCGCAATTCAAGTCGTCGTTTTACGCCTGCGAACTTCGCAAGCGCCGCAATTGACGTTGCGGGTTTCACACCAGCATGATTGGCTGCGGCAATCGCAGCCATTGCATTCATACGATTATGTTCTCCGGGCATTTGCAGGCGCACTTCACCGAAGCGTTCTCCGGCGAAATCGAGTTCGTTTTGCGAAGTGAAATGCCAGCCGCTGTCCACACCAAACGCTTCGCGTTCAGACCAACAGCCCATCGCCAATACCTCGTTGAGCGAGGCGTTAGTTCCGTTGTAGACGATTCTTCCTGTTGACGGAATTGATCGAACGAGATGATGGAACTGACGTTGAATCGCTGCGAGATCGGGGAAAATATCTGCGTGATCGTATTCGAGGTTATTCAAAATCGCTGTGCGCGGGCCGTAGTGAACGAACTTGCTGCGCTTATCAAAAAACGCGGTGTCGTATTCATCGGCTTCGACCACAAAGTGCGTCGAGTTGCGCCCGTCTTTCGCGTTGAGTCGCGCAGAGATGCCGTGATCTTTTGCAATACCGCCAACCAAAAAACCAGCGGCAACACCCGCGTTATCGAGGATGTAGCTCAACATCGATGTCGTGGTTGTTTTGCCATGCGTGCCAGCCACCGCCAGCACATGACGACCGCGAAGCACATTCTCCGCGAGCCACTGCGGGCCTGACAGATAGCGAGCGCCTGCGTCCATGATCGCTTCCATAAGCGGATTGCCGCGTGAGACGACATTGCCGATCACAAACACATCGGGTTTGAGCGATAGCTGGTCGGCACTGTAGCCGGAGATCAACTCGATACCAAGCGCCTGCAATTGATCAGACATCGGTGGATAGACATTGGCATCGCAACCCGTAACGCGATGTCCGGCTTCGCGTGCGAGTGCGGCGACGCCGCCCATGAAGGTGCCACAAATGCCGAGAATGTGTAGATGCATATTAGCGAGCTCGATCTTCTTTGATCGATGAAACGAATGTCAATACGCGAATCGTAGCCGACCGCCGCCCTCTCGCTTTGCCTCGTACATGGCATGATCGGCGCGTTTAACCAGTTCATCGCTCGACAAACTGCCTGCTCGGCTCATCGTTTGGGCAATGCCCACGCTTGCCGAGAGCCGCATCTCTGGCGTTTGTGGCAGTCGATGGGATTCCACAGCGGCGATCAGTTTTCGCGCAAGCACCTCGGATTCCAATTGTGTTGCGGCACGCGTCATGATCACAAATTCGTCGCCGCCGAAGCGTCCGATCACGTCCTTTGCGCCAATGCAAGCCTTGCACCGACGATAAATCTCGGTCAATACATCGTCGCCCACTGCGTGCCCGAAGCCATCGTTGATCGCTTTAAAGCCATCGAGATCGGCAAACAACAACGTTACCGCGCCGCCGTCGGCAGCGTGCAGCACTCGATCCAGTTCCGCGAAAAATGCGCGCCTTGTAAGTGCGCCGGTGAGCGGATCTTCGTTGGCAACGATTTGCAACATCTCTTCGCGCAACTTATCTTCGTGCACATCGAAGGACACGTTGTAGACGCCGACAATGCGCCGTTGATCGTCGTAGTCTGGTGTGAAAAGCGTTTTCACCCAGCGCTCCCGACCGTCGGCAAGCATCGCTTTGCGCTCAATCGACGTCTCCTCGCCCGCGAGCGCGCGGCGAATCAAATCTTCGAACACACCACCGAGCTGCGCGCCGCGAACCTCCGTCGGCGTCTTGCCGATCATCTGTTCGGGCGTAATGCCGATCCACTCAACGAACGTCTTGTTCATGAACTGATAGCGTAGATCGGTGCCGACGTACGTAATCGGATTCGGGATGCGATCGGCCAAGCGCTGCACGCGCATCCGCGCCTCGGTGCGCTCGGTGCGGTCGATACCGAGCGAGACGATCGAATCGATACGATTGTTTTCGTTATAGAGAATCGAGGTATACCACTCGATCCAGACGTAGCGACCTTCGCGATGACGATAGCGATGCGTGTTGACCACGATCTCGGACTTGCCGGAAAGAATTTCTTTGACGACATCGGCAATCTCCTGGCGATCGTCCTCGTGTACCAAATCCGTCGTGAGTTTTCTACCAAGCATTTCTTCGCTGGTGTAGCCGAGGATTTCTTGCGTCCGGTTCGACCACTGAACGATCGTGCCTGTCCAATCGTATTCGACGACTGCGACCGGGCTTCGTGCGAGATGTGCGGCAAGACGTGCGTCCACTCGCGCAATCTCGCTTTGTGCTCGCTTGAGCTCGTGAATATCGTGACTCGATGTGTAGACGCCCTGAATCGATCCATCGGGCGCGATATCCGGCGCATACGTCGTTCGTGTCCAGCGGGACTGACCGTCGGCGAGCATCACCGGGCGTTCGTACGAGCAGGTCTCGCCGGCCATCGCCCGCTCGACATACTCGCGATGCTCGTTCCAGACCGTCTCGCTGCGCGCCTCGCGAGGATGCTTACCCAACACCTGATCGAGCGCTAGACGGTGGCGTTCGAGAAATGCACGATTGGCAAATCGATAATTTGCTTCGCGATCGAGATAGGTAAGCGGAAACGGAATGCTATCGGTGAACACATCGAGTCGGCGGCGCGCGTCTTCGAGCGCTTCGCGCGCACGCACATCGGCGTCGATGTCGTACACCGAGCAGAGCACTGCTCGCGCGACCCCGCTTGCATCGCGATCGGGCTGCAGCCGCACGCGAATCCATCGCGGCGGTTGAAGATGCGTCACCTGTCGATCAAAAACAACCGATTCGCCGGCAAGCGCACGCCGATAGTAGGGCTCAATTAACGCGGCGGCCTCGTCGCCTAAGAACGAACTCAATTGCCGACCGACGATCTCTTCGGTTTTTTTACCTGCAAATTGCGCGTACGGCGTATTGCAATAAAGTACCGTCATGTCTGGCGCAACGCGCACGATCGGTACATCGATCGACTCAAGAACGCTGCGAAAGCGCGCCTCATTGGCCGCCAATTGCTGACGCAGCCGAATGTCATCGTCAATGTCGAAAGCAATCGTAAAAACGGTGTCGGGATTTTCGTTGCCGATTTCATCGGGAAATACGAGCACGCGATGCCAACGCACATCACCGGCGCCGCGATGCACTTGTCGCTCATAGGTTGTTGCGACGCCGCGATATGCGCGCGCGAAGGACTGCTGAGCCATTGCCCATGCACTCGGACCAAAAAGCTCGGCGAGCGTCTTGCCGAGCAGTTCGCTGCGCGACTTGCCAATCCATCGTTCGTAGGGCGAATTGCAGAAAACGAGCCGCGCTTCGCGATCCCATCGTCCCATCGGCAGCACGATTGATTCGACCAGACGGCGAACCTGCTCGCCACGCTCACCGACCGAACGTTCGAGTTCCTTTTGCGAGGTGATTTCGTCGGCAAACGCGAAATAGCCCACCACAACGCCTTCGCGACTGCGGTTCGGATAGAAATCGAGATGCCACCACTCGGTACTACCACTTGCAACCGGTAGCGAACGCTCCACCGTCGTGGTGTTGCCCGCCAGAATATGACTCGTCACATGTTCGGGCAGCGCGAAGGCGGCAAGCTCGCCGATCTCGGTGATTTTTCTGCCGACAAAGCGCTCTGTTGTGCCGCGAAAGCGCCGATTTAGACTTGCGTTTACAAACGCGACGCGACCATCGGGATCGATGTACGCGACTGGTTTGGTCAACGCGTTGAGCAATTGACCGATCGGCTGAAACGCTCGGTCAGAGGGCACGGGCGCATACATCAGGAGCTGCGAATCGTTCACAGGCAATCCCCAAAAATCGCCGCGCGCTCGCACCGAGGGCCGCATCCCCGCTTTTCGATCCGGTCGCGCGCCTGCCTGTCGCTCTGAAATACTTTATTCTTTGTGCTCACAACAACAATATAGCTGCGAATGCTGAACACAACCAAGCTCAACTCGACTAGCACGGCGAATCCTGTGTTTGTAGGTATTGTTCGCGTGCGTGCGAAACACGCGTTCGCCGTCGCCAATGTAGACGAGAAGGTGATCTGTGCATTAGCTTTACTTGACAGCGCACAGAGCAAACCAATCGAGCAGCGTTCACAACCCGTCGATATGCCTGGTCGACCGCCGCGCCCGAAACTTGTGTCGCCGCGCGATCTCGCGCACCGCTCGCTGGGTACGCTGCAAGGCCGGGCAACGCTCATCCACGCGGTCGCGCACATCGAATTTAACGCCATCAATCTCGCGTTAGACGCGATTCAGCGATTTCCGGATACACCGGCGCAATTTGCGCTCGACTGGGCGCAAGTAGCTGTCGAAGAAGCGCAGCATTTTTCGCTGCTACGCGCTCATCTGCAAACGCTAGGCTACGACTACGGCGATTTTTCAGCACACGATGGTTTGTGGGAGATGGCCGCGAAAACGAAACACGATTTGCTTACGCGCCTTGCGCTCGTGCCGCGCACGCTCGAGGCGCGCGGGCTCGATGTGTCACCTGCAATGCGCGACAAACTCGCGCAGGCGGGCGATCATCGTGCCGCTGAAATTCTGGACATCATCTTGCGCGACGAAATCGGCCATGTAGCGATTGGCAACAAATGGTTTCGCCATTACTGCGACGAGCAAAAGCTCGACCCGCTGGAGACATTCGACCGATTGTGGCGTGAACATGACGGCCCAACGCCGCGTCCGCCGTTTAACGTCGACGCACGACGTCAAGCGGGATTTGTGCAGGAAGAAATCGATTGGTTGTTAGCGACGTCGAAAAAGTAGCGCGCGCGAGGCGGTGCCACGCGTTGAAGTTGACGTTAGTTTCCGCTGAACTTAAGTTTCCCAGTGAGCAACTGAAACCACATCACCCAATCGCCCATAAACGAATAAAGCGGCTGCTTGAAACTCGCCGGTTTGTTCTTCTCGAAGCCGAAATGGCCAACCCACGCCCAGGCATAGCCTTGCACCACCGCGACCGCGATCAGCCACCATGTTGATGTTGCAATCGCGATCACAAGCAAAGCAAGCGCAACCGATGTGCCAATGAAGTGCAGCGCTTTACATATCGTGTTGCGATGTTCACCCAAATAGAACGGGTAGAACTCGGAAAAGGATGCAAATTTTCTTGCGGCGACCGCAGCGCTAGACATGTCATTCATTGGTGCCTCCTGTGCATGGTCAACGGTACGCGTATTCTGAACGCTGTGCACGGCATTCGCAATATCCGTTCTATTTGTGCTATTCGTTTGGCCGGAAATTCAGCGTAAGTATGCGCTGAAACACCTCATTGGATTCCGCACGCGGCAACGGAGATGATTTAAGAATCGCACGCTCAACCGCCTCGTCATATTTCGGATTGCCGCTTGATCGCAACAGTCGTACGGTTAACACCTCGCCCACCACGTTTTGCGTCACTTCAAACGTCGCTTGCGGATTGCCCGGCGTCTCTTCCGGCCAAACAATATTGCCGCGAATCTTGCCGCGAATCTTCGCAACCCAATCGCCCTCGGCCTTCGTGCGCGCGCGCGTCGCCGCTTCTTTTGCTGCGCGCTCCGCAGCCTGTTGCGCCGCGAGTCGATCTTGCGCTTCTTTCGCCGCTTTCTCGGTCAGTTCACGCTCTCTGGCAACGCGTTCTTCTTTGAGTTTTTGCTCGCGCTGCTCTTTTACGGCTCGATCCTTTGCATCGTTGAGCTCTTTCGCACGCGCGTCGAGCTGTTTTTTCTCTGCCTCTTTTTTGAGCAATTGTTCGCGCGCCAGCTTCTCATCGGCTTTCTTCTTCTCTTCCGCCTTTTCAGCTTCTTTTTGTTTCTTTTCGATTTCTTTCTTTTTCTGAATATCTGCCGAATTAACTTGGGCGGCAGTTGGAGGTGCTGGAGTGGGTTTTACCGGCACCGGTGGCGGTGGCGGTGGCGGCGGAACCGGCGTTGCTTTTGGCTCGGGGGGCGTCGGTGTGGGGGGCGTTGGCACGGGCGGCGTACTGCGTGGCGGTGGCGCCACGATGTCGACGGCAACAGCCGCCGGCGGTTCTTGTTTCCAGCGCAGAGAAAACATGAGTACACCAATGAGCGCGACGTGCACAATGATCGCACCAATCCACGCCCGAGTTTTGCTTGCGCCTTCCAACGCTCTAGTTTCCTTCGCGCGCGGCGAGCCCCACGCGTTTCACGCCGGCTGCATGAAGTGCTCCGAGCAGGTTCACAACTTCTTCGTAGCGCACCGCCTTGTCAGCCGCAATCACCACCGGGCGATCTCTCACACGCTGCAATTCGATGATGCGTTTCACGGCATTGTCGCGAGACAGTCGCGTGTCGCCAGCTTCGCGAACGGTGATATTTCCATTCGCGCGAACGACAATTTCAATGGGCTCGCCGGGCGTTGGCGTGAGCGTTTGTCCGACGCTTGGCAATTCGATTTCACCGGTGCGCATCGATGGCGTTGCAATCATGAACACGATCAACAACACCAACATCACATCGATGAACGGCACTACGTTGATTTGATTCATCAGCTTGCGATGACGCATCACGCTTGCCTTTGCAAGATGTTGAGAAACTCTTCGGCGAAGGTTTCAAGTTGCGTGTTGATTCGATCCAGCTGCGCCTGGAAACGGTTGTACGCAACGACCGCAGGGATCGCTGCGAACAGACCGATCGCTGTCGCAATCAACGCCTCAGCAATACCCGGTGCGACTTGCGCAAGCGTGGCCTGCCCGACGCTTGCGAGCCCGCGAAACGAATTCATAATGCCCCACACCGTCCCTAGCAAGCCGATGTACGGGCTCACGCTCGCCACCGTTGCAAGCCCCGGCAATTGATGCTCGAGCCCGTCCATCTCGCGCTGGATCGCGACTTTCAATGCGCGCCGCGTACCATCGACGATCGCCTCTTTGCTTGTGCTTGCGAGTTTCTTCTGTTTGATGAACTCGCGGAAACCGGCGGAGAACACTTCGGCCTGCGGCCCATGGGCTTTCTTGTCGCCCTGTACCCGCTGGAACAATTGATTTAAGTCGGCACCGCCCCAAAACGTTTCGTCGAAACTACCGTTTCGTTTCTTGGCGATTTTGATCACGCCACCTTTGTAAAAAATCAACCACCACGACCAGATCGAGAGCAGCACGAGCAACAACATGACGAGCTGCACCGGCAAACTTGCGTTCGCTATCAGGTGTACGAGCGAGAGATCGGCAGTGGCTTTCATTATTCTCCAGGCATTGTTTTCGCCATTGCAGCGCGCATTTCGGCGGGCATCGCAATGGGTTTGGTGAGATCGCTCGCGATGAATGCTAGTGTGACCGTTGCGGCAAGCAAGAGTTCGCCGTTTCGCTCGACGCGCTGCTGGACAATCAACTTCGAATGTCCAACCTTTGTCGGTGCGCAGGTGACCGTCACGATATCGCCCAATTTTGCTGGCAAGTGATAGTCTGCCTCGACGCGACGCACCACAAAAATTGCGAGCAAATCGCGTTGAATTTGATCCAGTTCGTAGCCCGCCGCTCGCAACCACTCGGTACGCGCGCGTTCGAGATAGCGCAAATAGTTCGCGTAGTAAACGACGCCACCGACGTCGGTGTCTTCATAGTAAATGCGAACATTGATTGAGAAAACACTGACTCCCTCGCCCCTTGTGGGAGAGGGCTGGGGAGAGGGGTCACTCGTTGGCCTATGCATCGTTACCAAACAACTCGCCCGTACCCATCGCCGCAGGCGGCACAAGCCCAAAGTGTCTGTACGCGCGCGCAGTCGCCACGCGCCCGCGACTCGTGCGCTGCACGTAGCCTTGCTGAATCAGAAACGGTTCGATCACATCCTCAATCGTTTCGCGCTCTTCGCTAATCGCGGCAGCGAGATTGTCGACACCGACCGGTCCACCAGAGAATTTTTCGAGAATGGCCGAGAGCAGTTTGCGATCCATCACATCGAGGCCGCTGCCGTCAACGTCCAGCATCACAAGCGCCGCGTCGGCAACTTTGCGATTGACTTCGCCCTTAGCTTTAACCTCAGCGAAATCGCGCACTCGTCTCAGCAGACGATTCGCAATCCGAGGCGTGCCGCGCGAACGTTTCGCAATTTCAAGCGCGCCTTCGTTTTCAATTTTTACTTCGAGCAAATTCGCCGAGCGCGTAACAATCCGCGACAGCTCCTCATCCGAATAAAACTCCAATCGCGCAACGATACCGAAGCGATCGCGCAACGGGTTCGTAAGCATGCCCGCGCGCGTGGTCGCGCCCACGAGCGTGAACGGCGGCAAATCGAGTTTCACCGAGCGCGCGGCGGGCCCTTCGCCGATCATGATATCGATCGCGTAGTCTTCCATCGCGCTGTAGAGCGTTTCTTCGAGCACGGCAGAGAGGCGATGAATCTCATCGATGAAGAGCACATCGTTCGGTTCCAGATTCGTGAGCAGCGCGGCGAGATCGCCCTTCTTCTCAAGCACCGGCCCCGAGGTTTGATGCATCGTCACACCCATCTCGCGCGAAATGATGTGTGAGAGCGTCGTTTTCCCAAGCCCCGGTGGCCCGAACAAGAGCACATGATCGAGCGGTTCTTTACGCGTCTTCGCGGCGGAGATAAAGATCGATAACTGATCGCGAATCTTCTCTTGCCCGACGTATTCATCGAGCTGACGTGGCCGCAGCGCGCGCTCCAGCGCCTCTTCCTGCGTACTCTCCGTCTTCGGTGCGATCAAGCGATCGGGCGCTGCCGCCAATGCGTCGTCGTGGATAGCCATCAGCGAATTGTAGGGGGCAATCTCATTGCGCCTCGTGATGGCGTAGGGTGCGATCCTATCGCACCCAAATTGATACCGTCCAAATCGGATTGAAGAAGCGCGCTTCGCGCTTATCGGTCACGAGGTGCGATGGGATCGCACCCTACGAGTTCGCAAACTCTTGCTGCCAAAATGACAGTTGGTACTGCCCAAGCTCATCTTGATCCTCAGGCACGAAAAATTCCACGACGAATGTCCGCATTGGAAATTTCGACGCAAGTTTCGTTTCATAAATTTCTTTAAGCACATTACCTAAGACGAGAAGCTTGTCTTTGGACAGGTCATCGCAGCCGTGGTGGTGAATATCACTCAGGTGAACGTGATTCATGACCCACTCAATCGATGCGCGAGTTGCGTCTGGTCCAGCCGCAAAACCGTCGAATGCTTCTACCGAAAAGTCTTTCCGCAACACATGGTCTCGATGCTCAACAAACTCTGGCCAGAACAGCGTTGCGTAGCCAATCGCTAGCGAGAACGAGCCGCTACAACCAATCCACGTCTCCAGATCAATTCCGTCACCGCCGTTCCAGGCCGCGAGCTCGGTCTTCATGCTGTCTGGGATTTCCATACTTCCGGTACGTCACTTCTTCGACAAATGCTTCAAAGCCTGCCGAATCGCATCGTTGATCGGTAAATCGGGCGGCAAATCGCGGCAAGCCGCCGCAGCTTCTTTATCGCTGTAGCCAAGTGCAAGCAGCGCATTCACAACATCGTTCGCAGGCGATGACACTGTTGCTGATCCTGCTGCGAGCGCAGCGCCAACCGCCATCACTTTCCCACGTAATTCGAGCAGCAATCGCTCCGCCGTTTTGTTGCCGATGCCAGGCACGCGCGTTAAGCGTTTGACGTCTTGCATGACAACTGCTTGATTGAGCTCGGCGACGGTTAAGCCTGAGAGCACGGAGAGTGCGACCTTGGGGCCGATGCCGGTGACTTTGATGAGTTGGCGAAACGCGGCGCGCTCTTCTTCGGTGGCGAAACCGAACAACAGATGCGCGTCTTCGCGTACGACGTAGTGCGTGACGAGTTGCACTTTTTGTCCGGTCGCGGGTAGCGAATAAAACGTGCTCATTGGCACGTCGATTTCATAGCCGACGCCGTTGACGTCGAGTGTGATTTGCGGGGGATTTTTGGCGACGAGGATGCCGCTGAGACGACCGATCATGAGCTTCTTTTTGTGGTGCGATTGAAGCTATTTAACCGCACCGCATGCGCACCGATTGACGCTCGCCCAGAACATGTCACAGGGACCCGCGAAACCAATCCCAGCTCCAAAAAGAAACGCCCAATTTAATTGGGCGTGAGTGTGTCGTTTATCCCATATTGTTTTAGCATATTTTTCAACGCATCGCCCAATTAAATTGGACGAATCACTACATTGCTGTTAGCGAGATTTTCCTTCAATCTCTGTGTAACCAGACGGAATCCGGAACTGATTTGCGTCAGGTTCGCTGCGCTTGATCTCGGTCATACGGTAGGTGAATTCGCCGCTGCGCGGATCGCTTCGCTTCGAATACACGGTCATCTTGAGATCCGGCGAATAGAAACGCTCGTTGATCGTTTCGATCGGGCGATTGTTGCCGAAGGCACCTGCGGGAATCGTCTCGACCGTGCGATCGATATCGACCTTCAAGCCCTCGTAGGTCTGCGTATTTTTTTCGCGGGTGATCTTGCTGTCTCTGCTGCTGCGCGTCGCTGGTGCGGTAGCAATTGCACCGGGCGCGATCGCAACCGCTCCCTGCCCCGACGCTGAATAGCTGTACACACCGTCTCTGCTGCTCCAGGCACCGTCTTTGTCAGTCAGATCGATGATCTTCGCACCGGAGCGCACGTTGATGTGAACATCGTCCTTCGAAGTCATGATCGGAATGCCGTTCTTGCCTGCTGAGAAGTTAAAGCCGAGCGGTTGCCAATCCTTGCGCATTAGTTTGACGCAGTCGTTGATGGCGTCACTGTCGAATTTCGCGCTACACGCTTCGCGTCGTTGCGGATCCAGAATATGAGCACGTTTTGCGACGGGATCGTTGATGTAAATGCGCGCCGTGCCATCAGGTTGACGCAACTCTTGTCGCGTGCGGCCTTCGCCGTCGCGTGCGAGCAGCCGCACGCTTGCGCGATTGATCTGCGTTCCGTCAGAGAGCGTTTGTTTGAATTCACGCGTTTCGCGCGCTGAATACGGATTGCCCTTCTGACTTGTTTCGCTGGTGGTGACGCGAAACGAAAACTCACCCCGGCGATCGGCATCTTCCATCGCGCGGCGCACGGTGTCGCGAATTTCATTCACATCAACTTGCGCCACCGCGCGCTCGATTTCGGGGCCTACGGCTTCAAGCGCTTCGGCGGCTTTACCCAGACTCACGCCGACCAATCGATGCACGCTATCCTCGAGCTGTGACGCGAATTCTTTGCCTTGTGCGGCTTTGGTTTTCGCATGCGCGGCTTTTTCTTTCATCTCTGCACTCGCGGCGCGCAAGGCTTTTTTCGCGGCGTCCATACCATCGCGCGCCGCCTGACGAGCGTCCTCGACCGATTGTTGCAATTCGTCTCGACTGCTCTGCGTTGTCTGCGATGTCTGCGCTTGGGCATGGACATTGTGCGCAACCGATGCAACGAGTGCGAATGGCATCATCAACACGCCGAGCGCTTTCGATACTTTATTGAATTCGATATTCATGATCTACCTCCGACTTACTTTCGTTGCCGCTCGCCGCTTAACCACGAGAGGCACTGCGTCTAAAAAAATTGCCACTTCCATCGTTTCTGTTTTTCAGATTCGACGAAGCGCACTGCAAGTACTTCACCTTGCCCACCCATCAACATCTCGGCTCTGACTTGTTCGCCTAAACGCTGTGGCGGTACCGGAATTCCAAAATCGAGCATTGCTTCGCGCGTGACATTCACGCGAACCATTTGCGACACATCGAGCTGCGCCGTTTGCGGTTCAGCCACCAGCATGAATGGCGTTGCCACTTCGACGCTCTCTTTCGCGTAGCCGATCCAAAGCGGCGACGTCACCGTCGCCAAGAGCACGGTCGCGAGCGAACCGGCCAGTGCGGACGACCACCAGTTCGATGTCACTGATCGCCATGTACGCGAAATCCACGAACTGGATCGCACGACGCCCACGGTCGATGACTTCGCTTCCCCCGCGAGCGCACGCTCGCGCGCCGCACGCATCTGCGCGAGCGTCGCTGCTTCAAGTGCAGGTGGCGCCTTTGTTTCGCGATAGGCCACGCGCGCCTCGGAAAGCGCATCGCTGAGCCGGATTGGCTTCGCGTTTGCCTTGCGTTGATCGGTACGTGGATCGTTCATGCTGTGTTTCTCTCCTCGTACGTAAAAAGTTCCTGGAGGCTGTCGCGCAATCGAGCTTTGGCTCGGTTTAAGCGCGAACGGATCGTGCCGATGGGGCAGCCGATGATCGCAGCCGCCGCCTCGTAGGAATACTCTTCGAATTCCACGAGCACGATCACTTCACGGAATTCGTGGGGCAATTGGGCAAGCGCCTCATGCATCGCGGCTTCGCGCTCACGCGAATCGAGTTCGGCAAAACTATCGGAGAGATTGTCGTCAGCGTCGATGATCGCTTGAAACTCGTCATCGTCCTCGGTAAGCACAAAGCGTGCGTCCGCCGATTGCAAGCGCAGCACATGATTGCGCGCAACGCCGCAAAGCAGCGACGCAATCGAGCCGCGCGACGCATCAAAGCGCGCCGCGCCGTCGCCCGCAAACCAGATGAAGGCCTCTTGCATCGCGTCACCCGCGATCTCAGAGGACGAAGCGATCATCGAGGCGAATCGATACACGGCATTCGAATGCCGCCGATAAATTTCAGCAAGCGCCGCATCCGCGCGCGCACGATCGCGCCCGAGCAAATGCGCGATCAAATCGGCGTCGGTGTGGTCAGTCGCAGCCCCCATTTGGTGACATTCTGACCAAGCTCGCGTTTAGTTCCCGCGGAATGGGATCGAGTGCGCCAACAATCGGGTGGAGTCCCCACGCAAGGAGCTATTTATTTGATTTTTAAGCGTTTTGTACGGTTGGGACACATATCCCGTCGGTGGAATGCTTCCAGCATCGGGAAGCGTGACGAAGCTAAGGCACGACGCGGGCCGCCAGATAAGGCTCGATACTGCGAACCGAGCATCGGGAAGCGTTCGCGCCCACTGCGCCTTCGATCAGCGCGTTACCACGATATCCGGCTGCGTAACGGGTTAGCAACACGCCATCGGTCTCTTTGAGCACTCTGCCATCGCCGTCAATGTCCATTTCCGCGAGTGCGCCGCTTGCAGCCAGACAGCGCTGAGTGACGTTTACTGTGAGTTGTCCAAGATCGGGGCGCAGGTTAAGTGCTCGAATAATGGGATCGCGGACGACAGCAACGATGTAGTACCTGCCTGGCGTGGTGATGTTCTCGACCCTCTCCCCAAGCACGTTCGATGGCGCAAAAAGAAGGTTGCGA
The DNA here is from genome assembly GCA_051645545.1 of Casimicrobium sp. Classification (GTDB taxonomy): domain Bacteria; phylum Pseudomonadota; class Gammaproteobacteria; order Burkholderiales; family Casimicrobiaceae; genus Casimicrobium. Next base: position 27,992 of record JBOFBL010000780.1, read on the forward strand.
ATCGAATTGAATTGCGCGGTTGTGTAAGCCGCACCGACGTTCTCATCGGTTCTCACAAAAATGAGATTGTCGTCGGTGGTGATGTTGACCGTAGGCGATTGTCCGGTCGGCCAATCGATTCGAACGTCGGCGTGCGCGCCTGTAGCAAGCGCGAAACATGTAAATAGAAGCACGGCCGTACGGCAAGAAAGAAAGCCGCGCATAAGCGTTGAGAGCGTTAAGAATTTCATGATTCGATCTTCGATGAGTGGCATCAACTGTGGCTAGGGCACGACGCGCGTTTGCAAATACACCTCGACGTCGTAAGCGCTACAGCGCGACGCATTTATTCCGATCGCATTGGCAACGAGCGCGTCGCCGCGAACTCCAGCGGCGTAGCGTTTAAGCAGTAAACCATCGGTGGTTGCGAACACGCCGCCATCGCCGTCGATATCCATCACCGCGAGCCGCCCGTTCGGGAACGAGCAGGCACGTGCGACGACGACGGTAATCCTTGCCAGATCGGGACGCGGCACGCGCGGCACAACGATCCCGTCGCCCGTCACCGCAGTGAGGTAGTAGCGACCCGGCGTGTCGAAGGGGATGCAAATCTCTTCCGTGCCTACGGCAGGTGGCGGATTGAGGGGCGCGCTTTCGATCGAGTCGAATTGTGCAGTAGTGAACACAACACTCGCCTCATTGAAATTACCGAGCAAAAGCAGGCAGCCGCCAGCGCTCAAGTTCTCCGTGACCTCGGGCGGCATCGGCGTCCAATTGAGTGCGTGCGTTTTCGAGGCCATCGAGAAACACGCAACCATGACAACCACGCCAAAAAACAATTGTGTACAAATTCGATTCGCCGACGCGGCCAACGCGTTTGTGAACATGTCCAATCTCCGTGAGTTTGTTCACTGAATCGCGCGCCGTAGACGAAGAGTTCAAAGTTTCTCAGTGCGTTTGCACTTCAGAATTTTAGTTCTAAAAACGGTATCCCAACGTCTTTGTAAAACAAACGTTTTTGTATGGACGAAAGGCCGATTAAATTGGATATCAATAAATACAATTTATCGACTCAATCGACATTTTTATTAAGCGATGAAGGGTGTGATTGACTCGATGAAAACACGACAAAGATAACTAAACGGCAGTTTCGCTCCCTGCTGCAAAGGGATTGATAAAAGCCTTTCACGCACTAGTGTCACACTCGCGCTCACGCGATTTATTCGTAAATTGCTGATTGCGGAAACAACATGGAGACGGGGAATCTTTGGTACGCGTAGAGTCGCAGGCGCCATATCGCCTTCCAACTACGGCATGAGGCGCGTTCGAAGATAGTCTTCGAAGTCGCGGGCGCTACAACGCAACGCATTGCTTCCGATGGCGTTAGCGAGAGGCGCGTCGCCGCGAAATCACAATGTACAGCGTGCGAACAAGAACCCGTCGGTAAGGGCGAAAATGCTAGCGTCCGCATCAATATCCAATGTGGCGTATTGCCCGTTCGGGGTGCAGGTGCGTGCGATGATAACGATAATCCGTGCCAGATCGGGACGAGCTATACGCGGCGTGGTTACGCCACCACCCGTTACTGCAGTCAGGTAGTAGCGACCCGGTACGCTAAAGGGGGTGCAAATCGTCTTGACCTGCTCCCCGTATAGCGTGCCGCCGAGCTCTGCTACGAATCAGTCAGGCCCAACAACAGTAAGTTGACGGTTGCACAAAACCGTTGTTTCTCTGTTGTCGCTAAAACCAGAGCCGCTAACGTACACGGTCACTTTGAACGACTCGTTACCATAGCAAGTCTCGCCATAGTGAGAAATTAATGCGTTGCTGCTCGTCGAAACGAAGGGACGACGATTCGTTCTGCGCCACGTCGTTTCCGTTGAGCCATTCGCATTGAAAGTTACTTCACACAAAAAACGATCTTTACCTGCACTCGTTCCCTCGCCGCTCACGCAGGAGAGACCGGTGATGCCGCCGCGTGGTGCTGGCGGAGGCGTAACTTTTCCGCCAAGATATCGTGCGGCGCAGAACTGCGTGTTGCCAACGCTATCGTCACAAGTACCAGTCACTACGATTCTCTCGCTTGTATCGAACAGCGCAGCGGTCACTGCGTCATTACCCGATCCGAGAGCGGTCACCAGCGTACCGGTATTCGAGCCGCCAAACGTAGGATCGAGCACGCCATTCGCGAGATAACGCGCAGCGCAAAACTTCTTATTGCCCATCACACCGGTCACTGGGTCGATAATCTGGCATTGACCGCCGACTACGAAGTGTTCGCCCGACGGAATCAAGCTCGGACGAACTGACGCGATTCCGGTCGCTACGTTGTCACCGTTGGTAATCGCCGTCGTCACATAACCCGCGCCTTCGCCGAACGAGGTATCCAGAAAACCGTTTATGTTGTATCGCGCGGTGCAGAAGCGTGTTTGACCATTGACGACACAGCTACCGGTTACCAAGTAGCGCCCATTCTGCGCAGTAAACGGCGAGATATCGAGTGCGTACGCACTACGATCGGTGTCGCCCAGTGGTGTCATCGCACGACCCGGCGCACGAGTGGGTACGACATGTCCAAAGGGATCCATCGGTCGACCAGTCGCGCCATCAAGCGCCGTCAAGCAATAAACCTGTCGCTGCCCATCCGAGCAATTACCGGCGATAACCAGTTTGCCCAAATCGGTGATCGCACCCAGCGCAAAGTCGTTTCCCGATGGGAGCGACCAAATGGTTCCTTGGAATGTGGCCGGCGAGTAGTGCGCAACACCACCCGTACCGAACGACGTGTCGAGCTGACCATAAATATCAAATTTGGCTGCACACTGACGCGCTTCGCCGCCGCTCGTTTCGCGGCATGAACCCACCGCATAAATGTTGCCATTGGTATCGGAGGTAATCGCATTGATCCGATTTTCGCCGTCGCTTGCTGAAAGAATCACTTTACCCGCGTTTCCAAATGTGGTGTTAAGCGAGCCGTCGCGGTTGTACGACGCAAGGCAAAAATCGCGGCGAGTACCATCAAAACAACTGCCGCCGAGAACGATTTGGTCAACTGTTAAACCAACAGTATTGACGCGAACGTACGCGATCGCTTCCGCATTGCTGCTCACTGCGCCGACTTGTGTAACCACGCGCCCATTGATTCCAAACCCACCGATAGTGGTTGGCGTGGCCGAGTTGCTAAGTGCGCCGCTATTATCGTAGCGAAGCATGCAAAACTGATCTTGCGTGTCGACTTTACATGACCCTCCGATCACAATGCCTTGGAATCGATAGTAGCCGTCGATTAGCATCGCACGTCCGCGATCGGCGCCGTTACCCGCTACAGTTGAGGTGACGATACCGGTGCCGTTAAACGTTGTGTCTAACGCGCCAGGTTGGTTTTGTGCGCTCACGGGTAGCGATAACGCCGCGCCAGCGATTGCGGCCATCATCGACATTACGGCTTTCTTTGGCGCGTACAACGGTGAACGAGTACGATTTTTCATGTATTCCTCGGTGGAAAGTTGAACAAACGTTGCGCTCTGCCCGTATCGGATTCGACATACGCAAAACCTAGGCTTGAGCGCGACATGTGTGTGAATATCAACGTCATGCACCATAGTTCAATTTACTTGCGGCTTAGCGCAAATATTCTGCGTAGTGTTTGTCGCTAGGCAGATTTACTGCGCCAAAAGATATTGGTCGCGACCAACGGCGCCTTGAGCGACGCTTGTAGATCACCTATATGTTGAGTAGCGTGAGCATCGAACGCAGCAAGCCAGACCTCGCGAATGTGAGCCACCCGGTTAACGCAGGTTTGTATTCAACGCTTAAGCTTCTGCGCGGACTGTCATGCGTTGTTCAACGACTAATTTCACCGTTTCGCGCGCTCACCATCGGCGAGTTAACACTTCAGTGTTGCAAACAACATGTTCTCGGGCGTGTCATTCAAGAAGCCAGATCAAAGGGTCAGTTTTATGAAACCCCATTTCAGCTCTCAAGCCCACAAAACCCGCAGAGCATCGTTACAGAGGCACCTTCAAGCCAGCCGTATAACGTTTGGTACTTACACCTGATTGTCCGAACGTGGTGTCAAAACCAAGAAACACCGAGATCGGTTGCGCAGCAATACCAGTGAGCCATTGCAACGTGAGCCCAACGCTGCCGTAGCGATTGTCGTACGGCGCGACGGGTACCGGCACGATCACGGGGGTGCCATTGATGAGCTGCGCGAAGGCATCGCTTTGCTTTTGCTTCTCGCTTAAATACTCGACACGCAAACCTGGAATCCAGACACCGTTCGACGTGCTAAAGCGAGCGTCGGCTTGAACACCGAATGCGAAGGTGTTTGCGCGAAGTTTGCTCGCAGAAATTTCGATCGCGTCCAAATGTCCCGTTTCGCGAATAGCACCAAGCGCGGCGCGCACCTGCTCCACACGCAAATAAGGCGAGACACTGAATCGATCGCGCGTGAAGTTGTAGCCGCCTTCGAATTGGAATGCTCGCTGCTTCGAATCGGTGTTGCTGTCGATGCGCGCAGCGTCAAGTCCGAAGCGTTTCAAGTCATAACTGTTGCGACCGTAATTCACGATGGCATTCGCATAGAACTGCCCTGGCGAGAACCATTGTCCGAAGATTGAGCCGCTCACGCCTTTCGCACGCTGCTCGCCATTGCCAAAGGTTTCCGCTTTGCCACGCAAACCTCCCAGTGCTGCGCCGACAACGAAACTCGGTGTGGCACGATAGTCGACGCCGACAGTAAGACCTTGTGTCGAGAGTTTGGTACGACCGCCACTGCCATCGTTGACTCTCGAAATATCGATGTCACCGAGCGAGAAAGCGCCCCACTTCGATCCTCTTACGCCGTCGGCGTTGATGTCGCGCTCGGTGCTGCCAGTGCCCGCGCTTGAGCTCGACGTGGAGCTGCCCGTCGAGCTCGCTTCGCCACTCGAACTGCTGCCGCCCGTGGGTACACGTACGCCACCGCCGCTGACACCGACGCCATTGCTAAAGCCACCGGCTTGTTCGTTGCGTAGTTGCTGGAAGCGCGTGCGTATTTGTGTCAGTTGCAGCCGCGTGCTAGCAACAGCACTCGCGTTTGCGGCAGCGGTTGATTGCTGTGCAGGTTGCGCGACAAAGGCGGTCGCATTTTTCAGCGCGAAGGTGGAGCAACCAGTCGTTTTACCGGTGACACACACCTGCAACAACACTTGCGTTGTGCCATTTGCAAGCGTCACTTTTGCTTCCGCTTCGCCCTTGTCGTTCGTGCTTGCCGAGGAAGCAACGACGGTACCGACCGACGCGTCCGACAACAAAGACCACGTCAACGGAATATTGGCGAGCGCTTGCTTATTCGCATCGATCGCACTTACCGTAATACTGACTGGCTGTCCTGGAATCGCAACGATGCTCTTGCCAACAAGCTGAGCAGGCGAGCTAATGGTTTCAACCTGAGAGACGGGCCCCGACAAATTCACCGTATCGTTAATTTCCGGACGATCCACCAAGGCAAACGAAACGACGCGGTCATCGACAGAACAACCGGGGGTGAACACGATTTCTGCGCGGCCGTCAGCGCCTGTGGGCGTGGTGCCGAAACTTGGCGTGTCGCTTGCTACGCAAGCTGCCTTGCTCTGCGATCTGGCGGATTTCTGTGTGCTGTCGGCACGCTTCGGCGACGTAGTAATCGACCACGACACGCGCTGATCGCGCACGCCGCCGCGTTCGTCTTCTGCAATAAGTGCTAAACGAAACGCCGTGCCGGGCACCAATTTACGATTGGCCGCAGGGGTTTCAACGCGAATGCGTGTTGCGACTCGTTTTACCGTGACTCGCACGGGACTGCTTTTGCCCTCAAGTCCGGCGCGATCGCGCGCAGTTGCTGCAATCGTGAAATTACCTTCAGGTAGATTCGTCCAGCGATACTCATATAGATCGGCGCCACGCGTGGCTGTGTTCAACGTTACCAACGGGGTAACAGCGCCGGTGTCTGTATTGGTGGCCGCAATAACAACTGAACGCACGAAATCTCCAGCATCACGATCGTTCGCGCGTACGGCGATTTCGAGGGATGCACCGACCGCTTTCTCTGTCGTGGATGCGGGTACTTCAATTACAACCGATGGTGCAATATTAACGGGCGGAGCGTTCTGTACATCAACTTGACGTGTTACCGGCGACGATTGCGCTCCTGAATTGTCGGTGGCGACGGCGGAAACGATATACGCACCTGCCGTTGTGGGCGTCCAAGCGAAATTAAATCGATCCGGCGCTACCGAAGCGGTTGTAAGCGCGTTCGACCACACAACCGCGTTCGTTGCAGTTGATCGCGCAGTAACGTCAACGCGTGCAATGGTGCCGTCGCTATCGGTTGCGCGAACTTCGACCGGAACGCTCGCACCAACTTGCGATGTGACATTACCAAGCGGATTCGATATGGTTACGTTCGGTGCTTGATTAACTAGCGAACTGACTGAGACATTGATGTTAAACACCGGAGCGGGCGTCTGACAAATCTGCGTCGCAGTTGCACGAATCGTATGTGTAGGATTATTCGTTGCCGGGGTATAAGTTACGTCCGCTGACCCAAAAACGTTAGATGCAGTAGCGGCTGCACTAAGTCCGCCCGAACCGGCAATCACACTCCAGTTAACGTTTACTCCAGGGATTGCGACTTCGTCATTTTGACCCCCAGGAAGAAGAAAAACGTTACTCACGTTCGCGCGTAACTGGGGCACCACTGGCTGCCCGACAGTGCCGCTGTAGGGCACCGGAGTATTTCCAATGGTATTCACGCAACCAGCGAATCGAAATAAAGCGCAATTTGCTGGATTCGATGCATACGACGCCCCACCAATACATGCCGTGATTGCACCGTAGGTGCCACCACCAAAAACGTAGGTTGCATAAGTGGCGACCCCAGATGCATTACTCGGTGTGTTACCGAGCAATGAACCTCCCGGGACTATGGGATCGAATACGGTCCACGTAACGTTCGTGCCAGTCGGTGTGCCCACAGGTAACTGCACGCTATAGCTACCAGAGGTGGTTGTGAAGTTAATGACATTTGAGCGCTGACCAATTGGCAACTGTGCACTCGCTGTTCCTGTGAACCCTGCCGAGAGAAACGCAAAAAAAACGACCCCGAGACGCGCCAAAGCGCTTCTAAATATCTTCATGATTGACTCCACCACGTCGTGTTGTTATCGCACGCTCGCGCAGCACGACGCCACGCGGATTGAGCTTTCGTTTGCCAGGGAACTATGCCATTGTCATGCTAATGCATTCACCCCAAACAAATCAAGCCAAGCGGAATTGCACCCGACGATTCGCATTAGCAACCCCAGGCATGCCGGAGAGCGGTTCACGCGCGCCTTTGCCGATGGTCACCAAAGTATTGTTCGGGAATCCGTGTTTGGCGATGAAGTAGCGCTTGACCGATTGGGCGCGCAACTTGGAGAGTCTCACGTTGTAGGCCGCTTTGCCGATCGAATCGGTGTGTCCTTCGATCACGATGTGCGGACGCTTCGTCGTGGCGATTAATTTAATGCCTTCGGCAACGTTATCGAGCGCGGGCTGGGCGTCGGGCAGAAGCTTTGCGGAATCGAATTCGAAGGGGATGGCCAACGCGAGAATGCCGGCGGCATTGGCTTGAGGCGTTGAGTCAATAGCAGCCGCTGACTCCGCAGGCGTTACCGAGAGTCCGCGCATTTTGTGTTTTGGCGCGAAGTTTGCGCCTGCCATTGCACGCGCAACTTCGATCGGTGTAGGCACGGCGCCTTCCGCGAAATAGCGCACGGGTTGTGCGGTTGCTACCGATTGCAGTACACCCACAGCGCATGCCGCGATAACTGCGTACGAACGAGAGAACTTAAACAATTGAGAGAACATGGCGAGCCTCCAAAAAAAGGTGGTTACCGCCATGGATCGCCACGCTCGGGCGTTGCGTTCAAATTTTTTCTATCGCGTTGGCGCGGCGCTCGGATTTGCCGTTGCGACGATATTGCTCGCTTTAAGGAGCTCCAGCGCACGCGCGGCATCGTTGTTGACTACGCTCAGCACGTATTCGCCCGCGTCGTTCGGTCCGGTATAGAAACTCGCGTTCGCGCCGGAGAGCACGACCCGAATCTCGCCCTCCGTGGCGGTGGGTTTAAAAGCAACACGCAAAAACGCGCGATCTTTGGCAAAGGCATCGCCCGCCGTTGCGGGTGCGCCGCGCATGAGCATGGCCTCGTCGCCGCCTTTGTTGAACAACACAAACGATTGCGCCCCGATGACCACAAGCGCCATCGCAAACGCCGGCTGCACCCACGATGTGCCCAACCAACTGCCAAGCGCACCGAGCCACCCCGTTTGCGTTGCCGATGGCCGCTTACCCTGGGTCTGCGTTTTTGAGCCGCGTTGCGCCGTTTCGGTACGAATCGCGCTGAGCGCTCGATCGAGTCCGATCGTTTCTGGAATATGAGCCACACTTGCCTTCATCGCAAGCGATGCTTTAGCGAGAACTTGCGCATCGGCGCGCGCTTCGGGATGATCCGCCAAATAGCGCTCGACCTCTGCGCGTTCGCGCGGGTTCAAGGTGCCATTGACGTACCACGGCAATAGTTGTTCGATATGTTCGTTCATTTCATAGTCTCCGGTGTTGCGATACCCTCGGACGCAAGCAACAAGCGCAGACAATTTTTTATCTTCTGTCGCGCATGAAAGAGCCGTGTTTTCACGGTGTTTTCCGGGCACGATTGAAGCTCTGCGATCTCGGCTAACGCCAGCCCCTCAAAAAAAGCCAAATGCATACATTCGCGATGCTCGTTCGAGAGCTTTTCCATACAGCGGCGGACGCCGGCTGAACGCTGTTGCTCTGCGAGCGATTCGAACGGTGTTTGCGCTTCGCTTTCTACCGATTCGGCAATTTCGTCGTTTAACTCGTCGTGATCGTGGCGCGATTCGCGGAAGCTGTTCAAGACCTTGTAGCGCGCAATCCCCAAAATCCAGGTGGACAGTTTTGAGGTGCCGTTGAACTGGTGTGGTTTTTTCCAGACTTCGTGCATCGTATCGATCACAACTTCTTCGGCGCGCGCTTCGTCGTGAATCTGGTTGAGCGCGAACGCAAAGATGCGCCGCGACATGGCGGTGTAGAGCGTAGTAAACGCTTTTTCGTCGCCGTCTTTGATTCGCGCGAGCAGCGCAAAGGCCGTCTCGTTGTCAAACTCCATCATGCTTTATCGGTTTTTTAAACACTCCTTCGAAGTTTAGAGGTTAAACACTGAGCCTCCTACTCGCTCGAAAGCTACGCACGAAGCACTCTGCTTATGAATCGCCGGAATGTGCAACAAGGTTCAAACTCAATACATCATGAGCCGTACAGCCTTAGACACGCCAAAACACTACACCGAAACACCGGTTTGAATCCCATATAAAAATATCATTAATCGCCCGATTTAATTGGGCATATGTAGCTATTTTTATTAATATCAATAAATAACCAAATACTCATTATGCTCCATAATAATAGGATTATTGACAATAATTTGATCAAGACTTAGGTCGAAAAATAAAGTCGCCCGCCTCATGTCCCGCGTGACGCAGCGCACCATACTGCGGCTCTTGCTGACCGCCCACGTCGCTTGCCGCACGACGCACTTGCGGCGCAACTTCGCGATAGAGTTCGTGCGCCTCGAACGGCTCACCGCGACGCGTGAGTGCGTTGATGAATTGCCGCGCAAAGATCGAATTGTTTTGCGCGCCGCCGTCCATCACCTGCGCGACATTGCCGCTACTCATCACTTTGCGGCTTCGCATCTGCGCGCGCCTTGCAAGCCACTCGCCCTTATCGCCTTCGACGCGATCGAGCTGCGCAGCGACCGAGCCCACGAGCACGCCCGAGTAACACGAATCAGCAACGACCAATACTTGCTTCGCGGGAATCACACTCAGCTGATCGGTAATATCCGCCGCTGAAATCCAGTTCGACGGATTTTGTTTGCCGCCGTCGACCGGAATCCAATAACCGCGCTGATTGGCTTTGTCCCAATGACCGTGACCCGCGTAATACACAAGCAGGTTGTC
>JBOFBL010000781.1:0-3377 GCA_051645545.1 Casimicrobium sp.
GCGAAATCTTCGAACAAATCTCGCGTGCGCGTGTAGCGATGCGGCTGAAATGCGAGCAACAAACGCCGTGAAGGAAACGCGGCACGCGCTGCGGCGAGCGTCGTCTTGAGTTCAACCGGATGATGACCGTAATCGTCGATCAATTCGAACGTGCCGCCCTCACAGGCAATCTCGCCGTAGCGATCGAAGCGACGACCAACGCCGCTGAAGTTCGCGAGTGCTTTCAAGATCGCGGCGTCGGCCACGTCGAGATCCTGCGCGATTGCAATTGCGGAGAGCGCGTTGCGCACGTTGTGTAAACCGGCGAGATTCAGCAACACGTCGAGATTGTCGTGACCTGCGCGAGTCACTGTAAAGCGCATCTTGGCACCATCGGCGCGCACGTTGATTGCGCGAACTTCGGCATCGTCGGAAAGACCGTAACTCACCACCGGCTTCAATACCTTAGGAAGGATTGCGCGTACGCCAGCGTCGTCTGTACAGGCGTAGAGCGAACCGTAAAAGGGCAAGCGGTGCGCAAAATCGACGAACGCATGATGCAGTTTCTCGATGCTGTGCTCATAGGTTTCCATATGATCGGCGTCGATATTGGTAACCACCGCTAGCGTCGGCGTGAGATGCAAGAACGACGCATCGGATTCATCCGCCTCGGCAACGAAAAACTCGCCGCTACCCAGTCGCGCATTGGTGCCTGCTGCATGTAAACGACCGCCGATCACGAATGTAGGATCAAGCCCGCCTTCGCCGAGCACGGAGGCGACGAGCGATGTCGTGGTCGTTTTTCCGTGCGTGCCAGCAATCGCGATCCCGCGCTTCATACGCATGAGCTCGGCGAGCATGAGCGCGCGGGGCACCACTGGTACCTTCGCGGCTTTCGCCGCAACAACTTCCGGATTGTCGGCGCGTACCGCAGAAGAAATCACCACGACCTGTGCGCCAGCGATGTTAGTTGCGCCGTGTCCAATCGCGGTCTTCACGCCCAGCGATTGCAGACGCTCGAGCGTTGGCGAATTCGATGCGTCGCTGCCGCTCACCGTGTAGCCCTGATTGCAAAGCACTTCGGCGATGCCGCTCATGCCGACGCCACCGATACCGACGAAATGCACGTGTTGAAGGCGAAACTTCATGCGCGCCCTCCGTTTGAGGATGCGGTCATCGACTCGATCGCATCGCAGATGTTTTCGGTCGCACGCGGCTGTGCGAGCGCGCTCGCACGAAGCGCCATGTCGGCGAGTTGCCTGCGATCAAGCGACGTTAGCAGCGACGCGAGCGATGTTGCGTTTAGATCTTTTTGCTCGACGATTTTCGCGGCGCCTACTTTCTCGAGTGCGCGCGCGTTGCGCAACTGCTGCTGGTCGGTGTGATGCGGATAGGGTACGAGGATTGCGGGCACGCCGAGCGCGGCGACTTCCGAAACCGTGCTCGCGCCGCTGCGACCGATGAACAGATCAGCGTCCGCCAATGCCGTCCAAGTCTCATTGATGAATTCGACAACGTTCGCTTTCACACTCAGTTGATCGTAGCGCTTGCGCGTTTCGTCAGCCGAACCAGAACCGGCTTGGTGCGTTATGTCCGGCCGTGCGTCAGTTGCCATCGCAGCGATCGCTTCGGGTACCACCGTGTTCAACGCCGTCGCACCACGCGAACCACCCATCACCAGCACGCGAAGCGCGCCTTCGCGATTTGTAAATCGCGTTGCTGCATTTTTTTGCTCTGCAAATTCGCGACGAATCGGATTGCCGGTAAGAATTACTTTCGCGTTCGCATGAATTGTGGCGTTCGCAAAGGTGCCTTCGAATCCGGTCAAGATGCGAGACGCAAATCGCGCGAGTAATTTGTTGGCTGATCCGGCGATCGCATCGCTTTGATGAATTGCTAGCGGAATCTTCATGCGCCATGCGGCAAGTCCGCCAGGCACGGTCGGGAAGCCGCCCATTCCGATCACCGCATCGGGTTTGATCGATTTGAAATGCGATTTGGCTTCACTCACCGCACGCAAGAGCGAAAACGGCAAACGAAGTTTCGGCAGCAATCCGCGACCAACGATGCCTTCGAACGCGATACCTTTGAACGCGAACTCTTTGGCATCGACTAGCTTCGTTTCCATGCCGTTCGGTGTTCCCATCCAGCTCACGCGCCAGCCGCGTGCGCTCATCGCGCGCGCAACCGCGAGGCCAGGATATACATGCCCGCCGGTGCCGCCTGCCATGACTACGAGGTGTTTCATACCTGATAGCCTTTCGCGAGACGGCGGTTTTCCCAGTCGATACGCAACAAAATCGAAAGCAGGACGAGAGCCGAAATCGTACCGCTGCCACCATAGGACATAAGCGGCAGCGTGAGACCCTTGGTTGGCGCGAACCCCATGTTCACCGCGATGTTGATCATCGATTGCAGACCGAACAAGGTGCCAATTCCTTGCGCCACGAGCGACGAGAAATGTTGATCGTTCAAACGCGCTTCGCGACCGATTTTGAATGCGCGCCAGGTAATCCACGCATAGGTCGAGACGATGACAAGCACGCCGATCAAACCGAACTCTTCAGCCGTGACCGCAAGAATGAAATCGGTATGCGCCTCGGGCAAGTAGTAGTGTTTCGAAACACTCGCCCCTAAACCCAACCCGAACAAACCGCCGCGACCAATTGCCATGAGCGATTGCGTCAATTGATAGCCCTTGCCAAATTCTTGTTTCCATGGATCGAGGAAACTGAAAATCCGTTCGAGTCGATACGGCTCGAAGATCACGAGTGCACTCGCGGCGAGTAACCCGACGACGAGCACCGGCACTACCAAGCGATAGTCGAGCCCCGCCATGAAAAGGATCAACAGACCGCACGTCATCACGATGAACGTCGCGCCGAAATCCGGTTGCCGCAACAGGAGCACGCTTACGAACAAGGCAATCAGAATGAAGGGGCCTAGACCACGCAGCAAACTTTGCTTAAGCGGTTGATCCGCATGCAACACATCGAACTTGCTCACAGCGTAACGCGCTGCGAACAAGATCATCGCGGTCTTCATGAGCTCAGACGGTTGAAAGCCAAACGGTCCCAGCGGAATCCAGCGACGCGCGCCGTTGACCGTTCTTCCAATGCCCGGGATCAATACAACAATCAGTAGCGCAACAGCGAGCGCAAACAACCACGGCGCTACGCGTTCCCACTGTTTCATCGAGGTGTCGAACACGAAGAGTGCGGCCAGCAATCCGATCAGTACGAACAGCGATTGCCGTGCAAAGAAATACGTTGCCGAGCCGCGCGTGAATTTCGCTTCCGATGCGCTAGCGATCGATGACGAATACACCATCAACAAACCGAGTGCTAGAAGCATCACCACCACCCAGATGAGCGTGATGTCGAATTCCGACTCGCTCG
>JBOFBL010000782.1:0-4883 GCA_051645545.1 Casimicrobium sp.
ACACCGTTTCACTTTCTCACGCGACGAGCGGGACCTCGCGAAGCCTCACCGTCTATCGCTTCGGCGATACGCGCAAACGTCCGCAACTTTATGTGCAAAGCTCGCTGCATGCCGACGAGATTCCGGGCATGCTGGTGGCAGTGCATCTTTGCGACCGACTCGAAGCGCTGGAGCGCGAGAGCAAACTGCGCGGTCACGTGGTGGTTGTGCCGTGCGCGAATCCGATTGGCTTGTCGCAATCGATGCAGGGCACTGCGTTCGGTCGCTTTGCATTTGCCGATGGCACGAATTTCAATCGCCATTTCGTCGATTTCACCCAAGGTGCGGCTGCGCGCGTGCTCGGACGCTTGAGCAAAGATGTCGAGAGCAACATCACGCTGGTGCGCGAAGCCCTCAAACAAGAACTCTCTTCTACACAGACGTCGAACGAGCTTGCCGCATTGAAGCGCGCATTGCTGGAACTCGCATTCGATGCCGATTATGTGCTCGATCTGCATTGCGATGGCGAATCGGTGTCGCATGTCTACACCGCGACATCGCTCGCCACGCGGTGCGCACCGCTCGCCGCATTGTTAGGTGCGGAAGCCTTGTTGACTGCGGAAGTCTCCGGCGACAACCCGTTCGATGAAGCCGTCAGCCGTCCGTGGGCCGAGCTCGCGCGGATGTATCCTGACTATCCAATTCCACAAGCCTCATTTTCGGCGACGATCGAGCTGCGCGGCGAGGCCGATGTGTCCGATGCGCTCGCGGCGAAAGATGCACAAGCAATCATCGATTTCGCGATTCTCAACGGTATCGTCGAAGGCGCTTCGCCGACGATTCCCGCGCCAAAGTGCGTGGCGACACCGCTTGCTGGCGTGGTACCTATCGTTACGCCGAGCGCGGGTGTTGTTGTCTTCGCGAAAACACCGGGCGATCGCATCACGGTTGGCGAAGAAATAGCACGGATTGTCGATCCACTGACGCGCGAATCGATCTCACTCAAAAGCGACATCGCAGGCGTCATGTACGCGCGCATCAGTTCGCGCTACGCGCTTGCCGGACAACGCGTCGCCAAAGTCGCGGGAACGAATGCGGTTCGCTCCGGAAAACTGCTCAGCCCATAGAACTCAATCGAAGTCGAATCGATCGCACCATGACTACGCCTCACGTACTTCTCGCCGGAGACATCACGAAACGTTTTGGACAAACGGAAGTGCTCCGTGGCGTGAGCGTTGCCGCAAAACCGGGTGATGTGATCGCGCTGATCGGCTCTTCCGGCTCCGGCAAGAGCACGTTTCTGCGTTGCCTTAATTTGCTCGAACGCCCGAACGGTGGGCGCATTGAACTCAAAGGCGAGTCGCTCAAGCTCGCGCCCGATCGCGATGGCGCACTGAATGCAAGCGATCCGCAGCAGTTGCGCCGTTTTCGAAGCCGTATCGCGATGGTGTTTCAGCATTTCAATCTATGGGCGCATATGACGGCGGAGCGTAACGTGACCGAAGGGCTCACAGTAGTGCTTGGTTTGAGTCCGAATGACGCGAAAGAGCGCGCGCAGCACTATTTGCAAAAGGTCGGCGTGATTCACCGCAAAGACGCGTACCCCGCGCACTTGTCCGGTGGCGAGCAGCAGCGGGTAGCGATCGCGCGCGCGCTCGCGATGGAGCCCGACGTAATGCTCTTCGACGAGCCGACCTCTGCGCTTGATCCCGAACTCGTGGGCGAAGTGCTACGCGTGATGCGCGCCGTCGCCGAAGAGGGGCGCACGATGATCGTTGTCACCCACGAGATGAGTTTTGCGCGCGAAGTGAGCAGCGAAGTCGTATTCCTCTCGAAAGGCGTGGTTGCCGAGCGCGGTCGGCCAGATGATGTGCTGCTCAAACCGCAAACCGAGCGCTTGCAGGCGTTTCTCGCAAACAGCCTGAAGTAGTCGCCACGTCGTATTTCGAACGCCCCGATCTCGCGCATTGGCGAGGATCGGTCGGCACCGTTTTGCGGCGGATCCATCGATATTGCGCCTACTCTGTGCGCGACGAAAAACACATTTGTGGCGACGTTGCAAATGGACAACAAGCCGTTTTATTTGCAAATGAAAAACATATGCAAAAAAATTTGCAAAACGCGTAGAATGAAAAAAGAATTGCACAGACGTATGTTTTGCAAATCAATGTGCAAACCCGGAGCAAGCTTTTTGCTCCCTCTCAAATCAAACACTTCAAGGGTGCGACCGATGCTGACGCAACATCAAAACAGAACCGGGGCTGTATTTGTTGAAACCATGACTTCGCGCGCAGTGCGGGGCGCCATCGTAGCGCTCGCCGCTAGCTGCAGTGTGATGGCGCTGGCGCAAACGGAGCCAAACAAAGATAGCCAAAAACTCGAGCGTGTTGAAGTGACGGGTTCGTCGATCAAACGGCTAGACGCGGAAACCGCGCTGCCAGTGCAAGTGATCAAGAAAGAAGATATCGAGAAGATGGGCGTGAGCACCGCCGCCGAACTGCTCAAAAACATCAGCGCCAACACTGCACCGCTTTCCGACGGCGCGAGCATCACCGACGGCACCTCGGGACAGCGCGGCTTCAACGGCGCGAACCTGCGCGGTATCGGCGTATCGAGCACGCTCGTGTTGCTCAATGGCCGTCGCCTTGCAAATTTCGCATCGCCAGGCGACAACGCCGGTGTCGACTTGAACAACGTGCCTGCTGGCGCGATTCAGCGCGTGGAAGTGTTGAAAGACGGTGCGTCTGCGATCTACGGCACGGATGCGATCGGTGGTGTGATTAACTTCATCACGCGCAAAGATTATCAAGGCGTCGATCTGAGCGCTTCGATCGGCGCAACGCAAGAGGGCGGCGCCGGCAAGAAGACACTCACTATCGGTGGTGGTTTTGGCGATCTCAACAAAGATCGCTTTAACGTATTCGGCGTCGTCGATATTCAGCAGCTTGATGCTCTTCGTTCGACGCAGCGCAAGTTTCTTCGCGATCGTCCGCTCGCGACGACGCTACCTGCTCTGATGTCGAGCAACACCTATCCCGCGAATATCGATATCAGCACTGGGCAGCGCAATGCGCTGATCGCAGCGGGTGTGTTGCCCGCAGGTTCGACACGCACCCGCATCAATCCAAGTTCGCCAACCTGTAACCCGCCCGCAACCGTGTACGCAGCAGAAGGCCCCGGTGGCCCGCTTGCCTGTAGCTATGACTACATGCAAGACACTGAGATCTATCCCGAGTCGCAAAAGATCAGCGCGATCGGTCGCGCAACGTTTCAGATTAACGCCGACCATTCGGTGTTCGCCGAGCTTCTGCAAGCCAATGCGGAAACGACGTATCGTCTGAGTCCGAACCCGCAGCGTATTCGCAATTTGTCAGTGAGTCTGTTGCCGGAAAAATATCGCACCGCGCTCTCAGCCGCAGGATTGCCGACGACGTTCAGCGGTATTCGTTATCGTATGACCGAGGCGGGCAATCGCACCAACGAAGTCACCAGCGAAGGACAACGCATCGTGCTCGGCGCGTCGGGGACGGTATCGGGTTGGGAATACGACGTCGCGCTTGCGCGTTCGGAAAACCGCGCAGTGGACAAATATGTCGATGGCTATGTGCTGTTCGACAAATTCGATGCGGGCGTTCGTGACGGCACGATCAACCCGTTCGGCCCTTCGTCGCAAGCCGGTCGCGATTTGATTAATTCGATCAAGGTCAACGACGAAGCGCGCAAATCGAAAGGCGTGACCGAGAGCTTCGATTTCAAAGCGGCGAAGCCGATTGCGAAACTGGCGGGGGGCGATCTAAGTCTCGCCGTCGGCGGTGAGGCGCGGCGTGAAATCACAAGTTTTACGCCCTCTGCTTTGCTCATTAGCAATAACATCGCAGGCGATCGCGATGGCTCCGGTTTGTCGACTGACTTAGTGGCGACGCGCGACACGCGCAACGTTGCGTCACTCTTCGCCGAAGTTAACGCGCCCTTCACTAAATCGCTCGAAGCGCAGTTTGCGATTCGCTATGACCGCTACAACGATGCGGGCAGCACAACCAATCCAAAAATCGGTCTGCGTTGGCAAGCAAGCCCTGCGCTCGTGTTCCGTGGTTCTGCAGGCACCGGCTTCCGCGCGCCGTCGCTCTCCGATTTGAAACGCCCGACGACCTTCGGCAGTGCATCGAGCTTCTTGACCGATCCGCAATGCGTAGAGGCC
The DNA here is from genome assembly GCA_051645545.1 of Casimicrobium sp. Taxonomy (GTDB): domain Bacteria; phylum Pseudomonadota; class Gammaproteobacteria; order Burkholderiales; family Casimicrobiaceae; genus Casimicrobium. The sequence goes on from JBOFBL010000782.1 coordinate 4,178, forward strand.
GAAGGCAGCATCGATCTGTGTACCGATCAATGGGCGGTCGAGCGTCGTAGCAATCCGAACTTAAAACCTGAGAAGTCGCAACAATTCTCGTTTGGCACAGTGTTCGAACCGAATCGTCAATGGAGCTTCGCGGTTGACTACTGGAACATCTCGAAGAAGGACGTAATCAGCACGCTTGGCGAGCAAATCATTGTCGAGAGCCCGGACAAATACAACGGTCGCTACATTGAGCGCGATCGCGACGGTTTCATCAGCAACATCATCCTGCAGAAAGAAAACCAAGGTCGCCTCAAAACATCGGGTGTCGATCTCTCTGCCGATTGGCGCGGCGCGCCGACTTCGCTCGGTAAATTCAGCGTAGGTTTGAGTGGCACGGTCGTGTTTAACTATGACCGTCAGTTCGGTCCGCTTGAGGCTTACCGCAGCAATCTTGGCGTATTCCTGAACGATCAAGTGATTCAGCGTTGGCGTCATCGCCTATCGTTCGGCTGGGACTACGGCCCCGTGGGGTTAACGCTCGCGAATCAGTATTCGTCGGCGTACACCGATCAGAACACGACGTACGACCCGGTGTCGGACACGCTGCTGCCGTCGCGCAAAGTGAAAGCGTATTCGCTTTGGGATTTGACCGGATCGTGGAGCGTTTCGAAGAAGCTTAAGGTCACTGGTGGCGTGCTCAATATTGCGAACACGCCGCCACCGTTCT
>JBOFBL010000783.1:0-3872 GCA_051645545.1 Casimicrobium sp.
AGGAGCGGCTTGCCGCGACACAGCGCGTCTATCCGACAGTTTTTTGTTACGACGCAGGTCGCGGCAAGCCGCTCCTACAGGGAAGGAAACACGTTGTACGGATCAAAGCTCGCTTTGATCTTCGAATGAATCTCGGCAAGCGCGGGTTGCAACTTCGTGCTCGCATCGTGCGCACCCGCGTCGCCACGAAACACTTGCAAATGACCGCCTTGCTGTTTCGCGGAATAACGCAACTTGGCCGCATCATCAAGCGATGCGTAAATCCACCGCTGCGCGCCGCCCCAATCGATCGCTTCACGACCAATATCGAACGGAGGCGCAGTGGACTTACAACTCAATCGGAACAAGATTTCGTTTGAAGAAAAGAACGCGTGTTTCTGCTCGCGCCAATCCGCCCACCATGCAACATCGTTCGCAAGCGCTTCGCCGCCGAGTTTCTCAATCGCCGTTTGCACCGCAGGCGCAGCACCGGCCAGTCGCACGTAAAGCTTTCCATCAACCCACGTCGTCGCCGTAATCGGATTCGCCTCCGCATACCAGCGATTCATCTTTTCAATCGCGTCTTTCGCGTTCATCTCGAACACACGCGTCGCTTGCGCTTTTGGCAACGGCAAGCACTTGAACGCAACTTCGGTGATGACGCCCAAGGTGCCGAACGTGCCTGTGAGCAAGCGCGACACATCGAAGCCCGCCACGTTTTTCATCACCTTGCCGCCGAACGACAAATGATCGCCTTTGCCGTCGATCACCTTGATGCCGAGCACGAAGTCGCGCACCGAGCCTGCGTACGCGCGACGCGGCCCCGAAAGACCCGTGGCGACCGTGCCGCCGATCGTTGCGCTCTCTCCGAAGTGCGGTGGTTCGAACGCGAGCATTTGCCCCGCATCCGCCATCGTCTTTTCGACATCCGCCAGCGACGTTCCGCAACGAACCACAATCACTAATTCCTTCGGATCGTATTCGACGACGCCCTCGTACGCGCGTGTGTCGAGCGCGTCGCCCACGTGCGCGGGCGAGACGAACGACTTCGTGCCGCCGCCGCGCGGCGTGAGCTTCGCGCCACGTGCTGCGGCTTCTTTGATTTGTTGTTGCCAGTGTTCGATCACGTATTGCCTCGAAAATCGGTTCCCAATTGTTTGCCCTGGTTCGTACCGCAATTCATGGATTCCCGCCTTCGCGGGAATGACAAAAATTTATCGCATGCGGTTTGGCGATCATCGGGATGCAGTGCGCGGCGCCCGACGAGGCCGTGTACTTTTGTACACAACGAGTTCGGCAACAAAGCAATGCGCCCGATCATTGTCAAACCATCGGGATCGTCTTGCCGGGATTCATGACATTATTTGGGTCAAGCGCTTTCTTAATCGTGCGCATGACATCCACCGCCTCCCCATGCTCCGCCTTAAGCGCGTCGAGCTTGTGAATCCCGATCCCATGCTCACCCGTGCACGTGCCACCCATTTCAATCGCGATATGTGCGATGCGCTCCGCCACCCGATCGGCGCGTGCGCGCTCGTCTTTGTCGTTCGGATCGAAGGTGATTTGCACATGAAAATTGCCATCGCCCACGTGGCCAACAATCATGCACACGAGCCCACTCTTATCGACTTCTGCTTTCGCCGCCGTAATGCAATCGGCGAGTCGCGAAATCGGCACGCAGCTATCGGTCGCGAACGCTTGCTTGCCCGGCGTGTACGCCATGCCCGCCCAGTACGCATCGTGCCGCGCTTTCCATAGCTTCGTGCGATCTTCTTGTTTGTCGGCGAAGCGATAGTCGCTACCGCCGAAATCGCTCGTGATCGATTTCATTTGCTCGATCTGTTCGGCGACGTAAGCATCCGTCCCGTGAAACTCCATGAATAGCGTCGGTTTCGCGGCAAAACCTTCGAGCTTGCTGTATTTGATGCAGGCATCCATTTGCACGCTATCGAGCAATTCGATGCGCGCCATTGGAATGCCCATTTGCATCGCGGTGATTACCGTGTTCACAGCGTTCGGCAATTCATCGAATTGACAGACTGCGGCGCTGATGCGCTCGGGCACGCCGTAGAGTTTCAACTGAATCTCAGTGATGATCCCGAGCGTGCCTTCGGAGCCGATGTAGAGGCGCGTTAAATCATAGCCCGCGCTCGACTTTCGTGCGCGCGTTCCTGTTTTGATGATGCGACCATCCGGCGTGACCACCGTGAGTCCGAGGATGTTGTCGCGCATCGTGCCGTAGCGAACTGCGTTCGTGCCGCTCGCACGCGTGGCGCTCATACCGCCGATACTGGCGTTCGCACCGGGATCGATGGGGAAGAACAAACCCGTGTGGCGAATTTCGGTGTTCAACTGCTCGCGCGTCACGCCTGCTTGCACCCTGCAATCCAAATCTTCGGTATTGGTTTCGAGCACTTTGGTCATGCGCGACATATCGATACACACGCCACCGTAAAGCGCTTTGAGATGGCCTTCTAGCGAAGTACCGGTACCAAACGCGATCACCGGAATGCGCGCTTGATTGCAGAGCTTCACGATGCTTGCGACTTCTTCGTTCGTTTCGGGGAACACCACGACATCGGGCATGCCGGCATCGCGCATGCCCTCGCCGTGGCTGTGTTGTTCGCGAATGGCGTGAGTCGTTACGGCGCGGTCGCCGTAAGATTTTTTTAACGCATCGACCGTTGATGTGATCATCTGGTCCGTGGGGCGTTCGAAGGTGAGTGTGTTCATTTCATTCCTCGCTGTCCCTCCCCTTCAAGGGGAGGGTTGGGGTGGGGATGGTTTTCGGTTGAATGAGTTCGACGGGAAAACCATCCCCCTCCTAGCCTCCCCCTTGAAGGGGGAGGAATCAATCAAAACCTCTCCAAATCAGCAAACGGCGTCGGCTTGCCCTGCGAAATTCTCATCTTTCCAAACTCCGCGCAGCGATGCAGTGTTGGCACCGCTTTGCCGGGATTCAAAAGTGCATGCTCATCAAACGCATGCTTGATCTCGTGCATGCGCGTGAGTTCTTTTGGCGAGAACTGCACGCACATTTGATTGATCTTCTCAATGCCAACGCCGTGTTCACCAGTAATCGTGCCGCCGACTTCGACGCAGAGTTCCAGAATCTCCGCTCCGAAATCTTCTGCGCGTTGCAATTCACCTTCAACGTTCGCATCGAACATGATGAGCGGATGCAAATTGCCATCGCCCGCGTGAAACACGTTCGCGCAACGCAAGTTGTACTTCTCCGACAAGCGCTCGATTTCGTTCAACACGCGCGGCAATTCGCGTCGCGGAATGGTGCCGTCCATGCAGTAGTAGTCGGGCGAGATGCGCCCGGTCGCAGGGAACGCGTTTTTGCGACCGCTCCAGTAGCGCGCGCGCTGCTCTTCGTTTTGCGAGACCTTAATGTCAGTCGCGCCCGCTTTGCGCAGCACATCTGACACGCGCGCCATTTCATCGGCGACTTCTTCCGGTGTGCCGTCGCTCTCGCAGAGCAAAATCGCTGCCGCGTTCAAGTCGTAACCCGCGTGCACGAAGCCTTCGACCGCCTCAGTCGCGATCTTGTCCATCATTTCGAGACCGCCCGGAATGATGCCCGCCGCGATGATTTCGCCGACGGCGGCACCTGCTGTTTCAACGCTTGCGAAGGATGCCATTGCGACTTGCGCGAGCTTGGGTTTCGGTGTGAGCTTGACTGTGACCTCAGTGACGATGCCGAGCAAACCTTCGCTACCGATCATCAGCGCCATCAAGTCGTAGCCCTGCGAATCGAGCCCGTCGCTGCCGAGCGTGACGATCTCGCCATTCATCAATACGACGCGAAGCTTCTTCACATTGTGAATCGTGAGCCCGTATTTCAGGCAATGCACACCGCCCGAGTTCTCGGCAACGTTGCCACCAAT
>JBOFBL010000784.1:0-6127 GCA_051645545.1 Casimicrobium sp.
CGCGCAAGCAGGCGCGGGTATCGTGCACGATTCGGTGCCGGCGAAAGAATGGGAAGAGACTTTGCAGAAGACGCGTGCGGTGTTGCGTGCTGCGGAGATGGTGCAGCGTGGATTGGATGGGAGGTCGGAGTGAGTTACGCAACTGTGGGAGCGCGCTCGCGCGCGAAAAACTCCTCACCATCGCGAGCGACGCTCGATCGGGGAATTCGCGCGCAAGCGCGCTCCCACAATTTGTGTGGAGACAAAACATGAAAATCATCGACCTACGCAGCGACACCGTGACCCGTCCCACACCGGGCATGTTGAAAGCCATGATGGACGCCGAAGTCGGCGACGACGTTTGGGGCGATGACCCGACCGTCAATCGCTTATGCGCTGTGATCGCAGAACGCACCGGCAAAGAAGCCGCACTCTTCCTACCAACGGGTACGCAAAGCAACCTCGCAGCAATCATGGCGCATTGCGAACGTGGTGATGAGTACATCGTGGGCCAAATGGCGCACACCTATCGCTGGGAAGGCGGCGGTGCAGCGGTGCTTGGAAGTGTCGTACCACAGCCGCTTGAACAAGAAGCCGATGGCACCATTCCCATTGCGAAAATTTCCGCTGCCATCAAGCCGCATGGCACGGGTCTAGGCGCGCACTACGCGCGATCAAGATTGCTCGCGCTTGAAAACACCTGGGGTGGAAAAATTCTTCCGGCGAGTTACGTCGCCGAAGCCACCGCGTTTGCAAAGTCGAAGGGGCTGTCGACGCATCTCGATGGCGCACGCGCATTCAACGCAGCCGTTGGCTCCGGCGTTTCCATCAGCGACATTTGTAAACCCTTCGATTCGATATCGCTTTGCATGTCAAAAGGGCTCGGTGCACCCGCTGGTGCATTGCTTGTTGGCGATAAAGCGTTCGTCGAGTGCGCTTATCGTTGGAGAAAAGTGCTCGGTGGCGGCATGCGGCAATCGGGCTTCATTGCGGCAGCGTGTTTGTACGCACTCGATCATCAAGTCGAGCGGCTTGCCGAGGATCACGCGAACGCGAGCGCACTCGCGCAAGGGCTCGCGAACATCGATGGCATTAAGATCACTGGTCATGCGACAAACATGCTGTTCCTCGATTTGCCGCAAGGGCGAAAAGAGCAGACGATTGAAGCCTTCCTCAAAGGACGCGGTATGCTCATGCAGGGTGTTTACAACACGCGCTTGGTGACGCATCACGACGTGACGCGCGATGACATCGATCGCTTCGTGGCGGTAGTTAACGAATACTATGCAGGAGCACGATCATGATCTTGCTCATCGATAACTACGATAGTTTCACCTACAACCTTGCGCAGTATCTCGGCGAGTTGGGTCAAGAGGTCGAGGTCGTTCGTAACGATGCAATCGATCTTGCAGGCGTTGCGGCTAAGAAGCCCGAACGCATCGTGATTTCTCCGGGGCCTTGCACACCGAATGAGGCAGGTATTTCGGTTCCGCTGGTACGAGCGTTCGCTGGAAAACTTCCACTACTTGGCGTGTGCCTCGGACATCAATCAATCGGCGCAGCGTTCGGCGGCAACATCGTTCGCGCGAAACGTGTGATGCATGGAAAAACTTCCGTCGTCTCGCATAATCGCCAGGATTGTTTTTCGAATATTCCCTCGCCGTACACAGTGATTCGTTATCACTCGCTGGTGATCGAACGTGCGACCTTACCGAAAGAGCTTTCGATCACTGCCGAGAGCGACGATGGCGAAATCATGGGTGTGCGCCACAAGACTCTACCGATCTGGGGCGTACAGTTTCACCCCGAATCGATCTTGACGGAGCACGGGCATCAGCTGCTTCGAAATTTTATTGCTCTCTAATTTGAGCTGACTGCGATACGGTCAGTTCACAAGGAATAACAACATGCCTCCGATTTCCATCCAAGAAGCGATCCAACGCGCCGTCGAGCATCGCGAAATTTTTCACGACGAAATGCTCTCGCTCATGCGCCAGCTTATGAAGGGCGAATTCACGCCCGCGCAGTCGGCAGCGTTTTTGATGGGTCTGCGCGTTAAGAAAGAAACCATCGGTGAGGTCGCTGCTGCAGCGCAAGTGATGCGCGAGCTCTCAACCAAAGTGCCGATCGATAACGAGCCCAATTTAGTCGACATTGTGGGCACCGGCGGCGATATGTCACACACGTTCAATATCTCGACCGCATCGATGTTCGTCGCCGCTTCTGCGGGTGCGAAAGTGGCAAAGCACGGCAACCGCGGCGTGTCGTCGAAAAGCGGCGCCGCCGACGTGCTTGAAGCGCTCGGCGTAAACATCATGCTCACGCCTGAGCAGATTGCGCAAAGTATTCGCACGACCGGCATCGGTTTCATGTTTGCGCCGAATCATCATGCTGCAATGAAAGCGGTCGCGCCTGTGCGACGCGAGTTGGGTGTGAAAACAATCTTCAACATCCTCGGGCCACTCACTAATCCCGCGAGTGCACCGAATACGATGATGGGTGTGTTTCACGCAGATCTCGTGGGCATTCAGGTGCGCGTGATGCAGCGCCTGGGCGCGCAACATGTGCTCGTCGTGCATGGGCGCGATTCGCTCGATGAGATTTCACTCGGCGCTGGTACGCTCGTGGGTGAATTGAAAGACGGCAAGATCACTGAGTACGAAATTCATCCCGAGGATTTCGGATTTACGATGAGCGCGACGCGTAACCTGCGGGTCGAGACGCCGGAGGAATCGAAAGCGATGATGTTGAATGCGCTCGAAGGCAAGCATTCGCCGGCGCTCAATGTAGTGTTGTTAAACGCGGGTGGTGCTTTGTACGCGGCGAACATTGCGCCGACGCTACGCGATGGCATCACGCTCGCGCAAAAGGCCATTGAATCGGGCGCAGCGCGCAAGAAGGTCGATGAGTTTGCGGCGTTTACGCAGCAGTTCAAGGCGTAGTTGGTGATTTATTTTTGTCCGAAGAACCCCATCCCCATCCTAACCGTCTTGCAGACCGCACTTGCGCAAGCATGCTCGCGCCGTTTCGGTGGCAGATCGCATGCGATCCGAAACCCCGCCTACACCCCCTCGAAGGGGAAGGGACGACGAAATGAGTGACATCCTAAACAAAATCATCGCAACCAAACACGACGAAATCGCCGCTGCGATGCGCGCGAAGCCGCTCTCTGCTGTGCGCGCGGAAGCTGAAGCGATGCGCGATGACATTCGAGATTTCGCGGGTGCGTTGTGGACGAAGCTTGGCGAGAAGAAGTCCGCAGTGATTGCGGAAATCAAGAAAGCGAGCCCGAGCAAAGGTGTGCTGCGCGAGAGCTTTGTGCCGAGCGAGATTGCAAAGAGTTACGAAGCGGGTGGGGCTGCGTGTTTATCGGTGTTGACCGATGTTCAATACTTTCAAGGCTCGCCCGACTACTTGAAACAAGCACGCGCCGCGTGTTCGCTACCGGTGATCCGCAAAGATTTCATCGTCGATGCTTATCAAGTTTACGAAGCCCGCGCGATGGGGGCCGATTGCATTTTGCTGATCGTGGGTGCGCTCGAATGGAATCAGATGCTTGCGCTGGAAGCGCTTGCGCATGAGCTCAACATGGATGTGCTTGTCGAATCGCATGACGCGCAAGAGCTCGAATCTGCGCTTACGATGTCGACGCCGCTCATCGGTATTAACAATCGCGATCTGCGCACGTTTAACGTATCGCTACAAACAACGATCGATTTGCTAGCGCAGATTCCGAGCGACAAAACCGTGATCACCGAGAGTGGCATTCTCACGGGCGCAGACGTTGCGCTCATGCGCGCGAACGGCGTGAATAGTTTTTTGGTGGGCGAGGCGTTCATGCGCGCGCCCGATCCGGGCGCGGCACTCAAAGCATTATTTGCGTAGGCGAATCGACGCGGCTTGGCGCTGAGATTTCAATCGAAGCGCGGCCGCAAACACGAGCAGTGACAATAGTGCGATCGTTGCCCACTCGGAAAGCGTTGGAACTCCCACCGCTTGTGCAACGCTCGGCGCAACGGCGAGCCCTTCGAAACCACCGATGCCTGAGCCGTTGAGCGTGACGTCTACGGGCGTAGAAACGCTTAGCGTACTGGGTCGAATCGAAAACACCTGTGCATTACCCGCCGAAGGATTGGTGATTTCCCAGATGAGTCCTGTTGTGCGATCGGCATCAATGCCCGCATCCGTTGCTGTTGGTGCAACGCTACCAAGCAAGCTCAGCGTACCCGCGGGAAGTGCGACGCAATAAAGTGCACTGGCCGTCGACGATGAGCTGGTGCCGCCAAGCGCAAAGAGCCCCGATGCGCAGTTAGCGATCGGCGCGGTCGCGGCGAGTCCCGAGATCGGAATGCCGGTCGTTCCGCCAAGTGCAGTCGCCGCACCGGTTGCCGAATCGACCGAGTACATCGTTCCAGCCATCGCGAGATAGAGCTGCCCCGACGGCGTGAATGCGAGACCTGCGTTGGTACTCGAAACAACCGTGACACCCAACTGACCAACTGCCGTGCAAACGCCAGTCGTTGTTGAGCAGCGCACGAGGCGTGATTCGGTGGGGTTCGCGCTTGGATTGACAGCGAAAAGCTCGCCCGCCCCGTTGAGCGCGAGGCCTTCGAGTTTGGTGAAACCCGATGCGCCGAGACGGGTGGCCACGCCAGTCGACAAATTGATCTGGAAGAGATCGCCACCGCCATCGCTTTGCACTGAGTAGCCGATCGGGTTCGCTGCCGCGAAGTTCGCCGAAAATGCAGTAACAACGATCGCACACGCCATCATTGCGCTTCGCACCAGCGCGCGTGCGTTCGCGCAACGTTGCGCTAAATATCCGGTCTTTAGAATCATTGTGTGGAATGCGTAAGCGAAATCAAAGTGCGCTCGGTAACTTCTTAAATTCTGTCACGATTGAGTCATTTTTCGCTTTCAAAACATGATTTCTAAGCAAGCACTCACTGCCGTTACAACAGCTACTGTCGTTGTCTTGCGACAAACGTGAATACGCTTGTGAGGCCAATTTGTAGCTTACCCAGCTATTCTTATTCAAACCCAATTTAATTTGGCATTTAAGTAATTTACGACTATTATCTTTTGAGTAAATTTATGATCTGTTTGCCCAATCAAATTGGTCGCTTGTGAAGAATGCTGGCCATAAGAAACCGGCCGTAGCTGGGTTAACTTCGGCGCAACGGGAAGGCACCAACACACGCACAAAGCTCGCTGCATATTTATTTGTTGCGTTGGCAAGCGCTGCGCCGCTAGTGACGGCTTACCAGCAACCACCGCAACCGGTGTTTTTCAATCAGTGGTTGGCAGCGCTGCTGTGGTTTCTCGCGTGGTTTGCGCTGTTGCCGTTCGTTCGCGTCCGGGTCGATCAACTAAAACGTCCTGCAGTACTTGCGCTCGGCGCATTCACAATGATTTTGCTTGTTGCAATCACCGTCGATGCAGCGATGGGGCGCACACCGTGGTTTTTGGCGTGGCCCGCCTTGCTCGTGCTTTTCATTGCGCTCGCTTTCGTTGTTGTCTGCGCGCAGTTGCCCGAAGACATAGCCAATGGCGTTTTTTATGCCCTGATGCTGGGGCTATTGGTCGGTGCGCTCGTTAACGGCGCCGTGGCCACTTTGCAAACTTTTGCGCCGCTATGGCACGACGATGTGTGGATCGCCGCGCGACCAGGCGATCGTGTCTTCGGCAATTTACGGCAACCAAATTTGCTCGCGCTCGTAGTGGTCTGGGGCGCGCTCGCGACGTTTGCGTGTTTTGGCAAACAGCGCGCAATGGCTGCATTGCTCACGGTTTTTTTTGCAATATGTCTTTACTGGAGCGGATCGCGCGCTGGTTTGCTCGCCGCAGTGGTTGCAAGCTTCGCGATTGCGATGCACTTGGGTGTCGCGACGAGCATCAGCAAGAAAAACAAAATCATCGCATCGATCGTCATTGCGCTCTCGCTCGTGGCAGCGATAGCGGTTGCATTCGCGATGATTGTGTACGGCGATCAGCGTGCAATCTCGACCGCGCAGCGTGTCTTGCTGTGGCGCAACGTGCTTGAGCTTATTGCGCACGAACCATGGATTGGCGTGGGTTTCAACCAGTTAAATTTCGCATGGACACTCACGCCGTTTTCAACACGTGCGCCCGATGTGTTCGATCACGC
>JBOFBL010000785.1:0-2777 GCA_051645545.1 Casimicrobium sp.
GGAGTTTTGCAATGCCCATCAATACGATTGACGCAACCACCACCGTGATTGCGACGTACAGCACCTTCCAAGCGCAACATCGCGTGCGCTTCTACCTCAGCGCCGCCGTCACCCCATCGGCAGTCGATGGTGAGCTTGAGTTTGCCATCGCAGGCGCGCCGCTCGCCTACGATACCGTAGCGAAGGTTCTAGAGGCGATCCGCGTGCGCGTCGGACTGCTCACTAACATCCGCTCTTGGGACGGTGTTGAGGTACTCAACACCGCGCCCGCCACGAATGAGTTTTTGGGCTACAGTCGAACCATTCAATTTGATGCAGGCGACGGAACCGCAGCCGTCGCCGCAGCCTACCGCATGTATGTGTTTGGCAGTCCGACGCGGCAGCAATTCCGCTTCACGATCATGGATGCGTCAGACGCGCGTCCGCAACGCTACCCCTCGCCGTTGATCCCCCTCGCCGACGACGGTAGCCTGCAATGGTTGTTTGTGCGCTCTGGTGTGCCTTTCAGCACGCAGGACGGCAACCAAATTGCCCGCCTCGTGAGCATCAACACGGGCGTGAACGATGCCCTTGCCCGCGCATACGGGCGACGCATCCAGCCGTAACGCACTGCGTGCAGCGAAAAGCCCAACACATTGGTGTTGGGCTTTCGTGTTCTAGCTTGTAAAACCCTTTGTCCGTCAAGCCGCGCGCGCCTGCCTTGTGGCGCTACGCTCAGTCGCGTCGCTCATGGCTTGACGGGTACGGGCGCATCAGGAATTGACCCGTCGGTGTCGCCCCCCAACACTTCGCCGTAGGGTGTGATGACGCGAACGCCGCGCGCCGCCACGTCGCCGCACAACAGTTCGATGTATGCCAGCGCCGCCTCCGTGCCGTGTTTGTCCATGTAGTTCCCAATCGCCACACGCACCTGCCCGACCAGCCAGCGCCACGTATTGTTGACCTGCCCTGTTTCGCGTGTGAATTCACTGATAGAGCCCTCCACATGGTCAATCTGACCAAAATACGGATGATCCACCATGCCATCAGCCATCAGCCGCCATATCTGTATTTCTGTCGCGCCAATCGCACGCCCTTGTTGCCACGCGCGCGCCGCCCAATCTGCCCGCGCGCCCTTGAATTCAATCTCAAATCGCAGCCACTCGCCGGGCTCTTGTTTTTGCTCTGCCCCCTTGTCGTAACAACGCATCATTCGATCCGATTGGCGCGATCCGATGTAGATCGTTTCGCCACCGCCCGAAACGTCCTTGATGTGCGTCTTGCGCAACGGGCGACCTACATTGTTAGATGAGTCGGTGTATATTTCATTTGATCCGAGTGACAGCAGCGAATGTGGACAGCCGACCACATCTAACGCGACATCGACGCGCGTTAGATGATAGCCCTCGCGTGTCACGAGATCAATAATATCATCATCGTCCAAGCCCCCCGCCCGCGCGACATCCAACAGCTTGCCGCTGATTTGCGCGTGGCACTTTGCGCCCGCCGTCACCCCCTCATTGAATAGGATTGTGAACCCAGAAGCGAACTGATATGAGGCGTTGTAGCCATAGCGCCCCTTCTGTCTCGCCGCGCCGTGCGCGCCCGCATCCACAAAGCCCAACGCAAATCCCAAATCAGTGAGCGCACGCCAAGTCGCAGTCACGGACAACCAATCAATCTTGACTTTATCTTTCATTTTGAATTCCTTGTGAATACATACGTTTGCGAAAGTGTGAGTTTACCCCCATATTATAGTAAATGGGGGTTTTAGGTGACTTTTTAGTCGTTACAAGGATCGTCCACTGGAGCCCAACGCTGGCAGGCGCGCGCAAACACGTATTCGCGGCGCGCGATGTAGTCTGCGTCATCAACTTGCGCGAACTCTCGTGCCGCTACCGCGTCATCAATCAGCGGCGCCGTTACGTTGCGCTTTTGTGTCCAAGCTACCGCCACGCGCGTGTCGCCAGCGCCTTGCCAAGCCACCTCGATCAATACGCCCCACCGCACCCAGCGGCGCAACCAGATACGCGCCGTCGGCGCGCTGAGACCGCACAGGTCAGCAAAGTGCGCGGTGGTCATGAAGTGCGGCGCGTTGTCCCATGTGATTTTTGCGTCTAACCAAACGGAAAGCGCGGAAATCGTTAGCGTGGAGTTTCTTACGAATGTAGACAAGATGTTCAACCTTTGAACCGTTTTTACGATGCTGTAAACATATCCTACTTCTGAAAGTATTGGAATGGTACTTTGGTACTATGACCTTTGTTCGGTTGGCGCTCCGCTTGTGCGCCACACACGCGCGCTTTATGGCGCGCGGTGGGGGAGGGCGGTTTACTTTATGGCAACAGTGTGTTACCATTCGGATTGTCGGACAAACGGTTGCCACTGGCAACAGAGAGGATCATTGCATGAGTGTCAAACGGAACGGTTTTCAAACGTTTCTCAATATGTGTCATGGCTTTTGCACGTTTTTCGGAACGTGGCGCGGACCCGTGACTGCCGCCATCAACAACCACCCCACCGCATCGGCGGATGACAAGGCGCGTTTGATTGCTGCTATGGCGGCGATTGATGCCGCATGCGTCGTCGTTGATGCGCTGCGCACGACGTGGGAAAGCAAGTAGCCCAAGACCATTAGAAGTCGTCAGGTTTATTCAGAGGAGTTTTGCAATGCCCATCAATACGATTGACGCAACCACCACCGTGATTGCGACGTACAGCACCTTCCAAGCGCAACATCGCGTGCGCTTCTACCTCAGCGCCGCCGTCACCCCATCGGCAGTCGATGGTGAGCTTGA
>JBOFBL010000786.1:0-3333 GCA_051645545.1 Casimicrobium sp.
CGCGCTCGCGCATGCAAAAGGCACTCACCGCGATCCCGGAAGGGGACTACCACTTCGAAGACGTCATTGACGATGACGGCATGGGAACCAAGGCCCTGCCAATCAAGGTCTGCATCAGCCAGCGCCTCGGGCAGCTGACAGTCGATTTTGAAGGGACCTCGACGCAGGCACTCGGCAATATGAACTCGCCGTTTAACGATACGGTTGCGACTGTCTTGTTCGTTTTTAGATCGATCCTCGATCCCGAGATTTCGGTAAATTATGGCTTGTTCGACGCCATCAACGTTGTTGCACCGCTAGGAAGTCTTCTTAATCCAACCTTTCCGGCCGGCGTCACCAACCGCTCGCTGACAGACCAACGTGTTTGCGACGTTCTGCTGGGTGCACTCTCGCAGGCGTTGCCAGGGCAGATGTCTGCAGCGTCGAACGGTTCGAATACCGGCGTCTATGTCTATGGGACTGATCCGCGGAACGGCAAGTCCTATTACTTTTTCGAAACCATGGGCGGCGGCCTGGGCGGGCGTACCACCAAGGACGGCAAGGACGCGGTCCAGTTTGGTGTGACCAACACCGCCAATTCTCCGATTGAAGCGATCGAACGGGACTTTCCCCTGCTTGTCGAAGAATATACCATCGCCGAAGATACAGGTGGTGCCGGACGTTTCCGGGGTGGGTGCGGTATTCGCCGCGTGGTGAGACCACTCGCCGAATGCACGTTTGGCGGAATTGGAGAACGGTTCGACCATCACCCCTGGGGCGTATCTGGTGGCATGCAGGCCGCAACCGGGTTTTTCGCCATCAGGGACGCCGATGGAACAGAACGGCGCCTTCCCAACAAAGTGCCCAAGATCACTGTTCGGCCTGATCAGCGAATCGTCATGCAAACCCCCGGGGGGGGCGGTCTCGGTTCACCGTCAGATCGCGCATCCGAAGCTCTCGACGAAGACCGCCGGAGCGGCAAGTTCTCCGAAAGCTACATGCGCTCACATTACGAAGCCTGACCAGGTTTCTCACGCAACGCAAATGACCCGTAAATGTGGATGCAAATAACATGACCGTTTGAGGGCGGCGACAAGAAAAAGAGGCGGTTGCAGGATACAAGCTGCCTCCCATTATTCATTGATGGCATATTGGCATCTGCGTCATGGAGCGCGCGCCTGGCAAAAGGTTTGTCAATCGTCTCTATCGGGTGTGGATCAAGACCAGCCGTTGACGGAAGTGGGAAGCCGGGGCGTCACTCTTCTCCTTTGGAGGCGTCGGCCGGTGCCGTCTTGAATACTACGAATTTGGGATGGTTAAGCGACCGCGTATATTCAATCGGCCTGCCTCTCTCGTCGTAAACGCCGACCAAAAGCGATAGGCAGGTTGTTCCGGCGCTCAGATTCAGCAAGCGGGCTTCGAGCTCGTTGCAGTTCGCAACGCCGATCTCTCGCTCGCTATGCATCGCGCCGATGCCGTATTTGCTGTGAAGCACATCATAGAGGGACTCTCCAGCCATGAGGTCTTCCGCCGCAAGATCAGGCACCAATGCCAACGGGAGGTGGCTCGTCTCAATGCAGACTGGCGTGTCGTTCGCCGTGAACAGTCGACGGAAAATTACAACGTCGGCCCCTTCCTCGAGTTTCAACCGACTCGCTACCTTTGCCGATGCTTGCGCCTGCTCGAAGTGCAGCAATTTATTTCCTGCGGTACCACCTCCAGCTTGTATGATTCGTCGAAACCCTTGTGACGCGATCCCTTCCATGGGACGGGCCACCCGGGGGACCGGAATTTTCGTCCCGCTAGTGCGGTCGCGCTCAAGCATTCCACGGGCAACCAGCCCTTCGATGGCCTTGCGGACGGTCATTCTGTTGCGACCCAAGCGCTCGGCCAAGTCGCGCTCCGACGGGATGCGATCGCCGGGCCCATATTCCGAGCTCGCAACAAGCTCCTCTAGATAGGTTTCGATCTGCTTGTAAGCCGGCACGGCCGTCACGGATTTAGTCAATGATTTTTCCTTTAGCACACGCCCCGCCTTTGCCACGAACCAGATAAACATCGTTCGAAGAATTCTCAAGCGCAGCGAGAAAACTGGTAGACCTTGCGCATCCTATTGGTATATACCAATATGGAATCGCAGTATTGGAGGGTTTGAATGGCTGCCGTTGTTACGCGCCACCAAGTGGTTGAAACGTTAGAGCAATCTGTTTCTCAGCTGTCGGATGCGTTCGCACTGGGGGAAGCACTGGCTCAAGAGATTGACCGCATCTATTTCGTTGCCCACGGTTCAGGTAACCGGGCAATGCTGGGGATCAGCTACTGGGTGGAGCATTACAGCCCGTCAATCGAAGTGCGACGTTATTTCCCGTCGGAATTCATGGCAATCAATCCACCCCGCCTTGACGAGCGCACGCTGGTGCTCTTGTCATCCAAGTCGGGAACTACGCCGGAAACGACTGCCGCAGCAGAATGGCTCCAGAGCAAGCCCTGCAAGGTCGTGTCCTTTACGATGAAAGAGGGTAGCCCTCTTGCCAAAGCATCGCCCAAGACTTTTATCGTGGGCGATAATTCAGAATCCCTGATTTCGCTGTTCATGCTCATGCAGTCATTGGTCGGTGGCGTAATGAAAGGCCGCGATGGCTGGGCGCTGGGCGACGATCTTTTGTCATCGCTCGCCGCGCTCCCGGCAGTCATCGGCGAAACCGCGGAATCCAGTGATGCACGTGGCTTGGCGCTCGCTAAAGAATATTATCAAGACAACAACATCTATCACGTCGCGGCCGGCCCGGGGTTCATGTCAGCCTACAATTTCGGCGTATGTATCCTGATGGAAATGTTGTGGTTGCACAGCTACCCGATTGAAGCTGCGGAGTTCTTCCACGGACCTTTCGAAATTCTCGACGAGAAGACACCTTTTATTCTCATCGTCGGTGAAGATCCTAGTCGTCCGCTTATGGAACGCGTCATGCGCTTTTGCGAGAAGCATGGTCGCCGAGTCATGATCTTCGATTCGAAGGATTTCGCGATGCCGGGCATTGCGCCGAGCATCCGACCAATCGTTGCCCCTCATGTCGTCCAGACGGCGCTCAAGCGCTTCTCCGAGCATCTCTCAGATCTTCGTGGTCAGCCGCTTTCGACGCGGCGCTACATGTGGAAATCGGAATATTAGGTCTTTGGGAGGCATGTTGTGACCCGCATTCTGGGACTGGGCGACAACACGATCGACACCTATGTGGACGCCGGGATTCAGTTTCCCGGCGGAAACGCGGTCAATGTCGCCGCGATGACCGCACGACTCGGTGCGGATGCGGCCTACTTAGGTTGCGTTGGCGACGATGAGGGCGGCCGACTGAT
>JBOFBL010000787.1:0-1906 GCA_051645545.1 Casimicrobium sp.
TGGTATCGCCATCGCCGGTGAACGATCCGGTTAACTCTAACGAGGCTGAGCCTTCGCGCAGCGCAGACACGCCCGAAGGCAGCACTGGCAGCGAACGAATCGCTTTCGGCGCAGGCAACACCGAGCTCGGAATGAGCACAGCATTGCGCACCAGGTTCGAACCGTTGTAGAGGAACCGTTGGGCGCAGCTCATAGACGATCAATTGCCACAGCAAGGTTTGATTTCGGAAGTACGCGCGAGCGCAAGCTGTTGCGCGTTGGCGACCCGCAGCGGATCGGGCGCATCGACCACATAAGCCAGACGCAGCAAGACGAGCGAGCGCGCTTGATGCGCATCGACCCACGCATCGTCACCCGTTTTCATTGGCACATCGGCCACCACCCACGGTTCGCGCATACAGACTAGCGGCATAGCAAACCCATCGCAAAGCCCGCCAATGCCCCCGCCACGCCGCCCACGATCAAAAAACGGGAGTAGCGACAGATCATGCATGGCGAATCGCCCCAAGCGGCAAAGCGCAGCACGGCGCGGCCATAGATTTGCCACGCGCGCGTTGTTTTGTACCAAGCCAGATCGCTATTCATCGTGAACGCCGATCCATGTTTTTGAATTCTTCGGACACCATGCGCGCCAGTTGTCGGGCTTCGACATTGGCACCGTTGATGTTGAAGGTGGCATTGAAGTTCGTGGTGCTATTGCTGTTGTTATTCACCGGCGGATTGGCATAGCCGCCTTCGTTGAATCGGCGCAGCGTTGACCCCGCGACATCGTTAAAACGATCCGCAAACGACGGCAACACGGGGCCGCCTGCGTTGAAGCGCGCGAGCGCGGCAGCATCAAACTGCGCCGGGGTTTTGGCCGCGTTCATGGCTTGCAGCTTTTGCAGGCCGATGCGCGAGACTTCTTCCGGGGAAAACACCAGCTCGCCGGGGGTTAGCAGCGCGGGCACGGTGGCACCGCCCGCGACGTTGCCACCTTCGGCAAATCGAGAGCCCACCTTCAGACCATCAAAAGCGTTCTTTGCACTTTCAAAGGCTGAAATCGCGTCACTAGTAAAGCCTTCGGCACGCGACGTATCGCGCTTCGCGACAGAATTTTGATAGCCAGACAACAAGCTGTCGGCACGCTTGTTTGCGTACTGCCTTGTATTAAATTCCGCCGATGGATCTACCTGCGTGCCAGAGAACGCTTTGTACTTTTGAAGCGTTTTCAGATCGTAGTCCAACGCAGCGTTTAGCACCGAGCGCATGAGCGATCCACGCTCAAACACTTTTTGAGCACGCAGCTTTGCCACCAAATCATCGCCGTTGCCACCACCCGCCCCACCCGCCGATGCAGACGCCAGCAAACGATTCGAGTTAGCCTTGTTAAGCACAAACGAACCGGACTGCAGATTAAAGAATTCGGTATCGCGGTTCCCGGTGCCACCCACCAACCCGACAAATCCACCGCGCGCAAAGCGGCGGATACCGCCGGGTTGCGAAATAGCGCGATCAAGCTGCGAACGAATCGAACCAGGGCTTACCACGCCGCCTTGATTGAACCCCGGCAAACGATCGCCCACAATCAGCCCGCCCGTGTTGGCACCCACCACATTACCCGACACTTCGGGCGGACGATTCGGATCGCGCACGTACACCTCTTTCACCGTGTGCGTACTCTGCGTTGGCACTTTGAGCGAATCAAGTTTTTGCTTTATCTCATCGACATTGCTTTGTAGATTCAATTTCGACTGATTGAACTTCGCGACGCTGGCATCAATACCCGCGAACGCTTGCGTCACGGGCGCGGTATCGACGTTGATCTTCACCGCAGGCAACGCCTTCGTCGCTGTATCAACACTCGCCTTCAATTGATCCAAATTTGCCTGAATTTCGACGAACGGCTTGCTGTCTTCAATGGATT
>JBOFBL010000788.1:0-6143 GCA_051645545.1 Casimicrobium sp.
TGATTTAAATACGATTCGGGGCTGTTATTCGGGTCTTTTTTGTCGCGATCATTAGTAGTATTTCTTATCAAGCCGTTTGCGTAGAGCGTGGGCGCACCATCTCCCACGAGTGGCGTCACGCCACTGCTCGAGCGCTGCGCGCTCAACAGGTTCGACACACCCTGACCTTCAAGCTCGGGGAAGAGCTTGCCAATTCCTCCGCCATTCAACTTGTCACTGACTTCACCGATCGCTGCCATTGTCTTACTCCAATCTAATTGCCATCAATTAATCCACTGCGAACCACGTCTGTGCACTGCGCCGCACTACGATGCGCTATGTTTGTGTCCATCTACCGTCACACCTTGCTGGTACTGCTCTGTGATTCGTGTCACTCACATTAGACAAACGCGCCAACCTCATCCCCATAAGCCCAATTAAATTGGGTACGTAGCTATATAAACAACGAATTCGATATTCAATATTTATCTGTCTCGCGCCCTTAAAAATTAGAAAAAAAGCAAATAATTTGCTACTAATCCGACAAGATAAAAACTCAGTTCTTGGAGGGCAGCGTGTCACTCCACAGCACTGCCGACGAACGATCATGTAAAGACATATGTCAAATGCACCTACCAAGTTGTTTGAAACTTGATTTGAGTGCGATCTAAGTTGGTTTCTAAAGAGAGAGCAGACGTCTCGCTAAGTTGAACCGAACCCGTGACTTCAACCGATCCACTGGGATCGCCATTAAGACCAAGTGCCGCACTGAAGCCAGGAGACGTGTACTTGAGCAGTGCCCCCCAAGTAAGCTCATCGTTCTTTAACTCTGCTTTCGCACTGAAGTTAAGTTCACCTGTGATATTCACATCGACTTTCGCGCCGACCGTGTAGCTGTTATCCACGGTGTTGTAGCTCCCGTAGACCGCTAAGTTGTCACCAATCTTTTGATCAATCGACACCTTCGCGCCGATCTCCCCACCATCGGCACCTATCAATTGCGCAGTCACGCTACCGTTGTCACCCGTTTGAACCTTAACGGCAACGCCAAGCGCTTCCAGTTGTTTTGGATCGGTGAGGCTCATATAAATCGCAGCCGCCGCGCCGAGAGCATTCGTTACCTCGGATGGCAGCGCCGCTTTCATCTCTTGAAGAGGCGCTTTTTTCGCCACTTGCTCGATGAGTCCGCCGTAAGAAAAATCGTCAGGGTTGTTGATACGGTATTTCTCTGCGAGCTGTCGCACGGGGTCCAAGTTGACACCGGTGAGCGCTTCAATTTGCGAAAGCGTTTTGTTCGTGTACTCAGGCGGCAACGATTGCAGCACCAGCGCTGCTTTGTTGTCCGTGATTTCCTGTTTTTCGTTTTCGCTGAGTTTGACGTTCTCAGGTAATTCGCGTGGATTCGAAAAAGGAATGACGTTTGGCCTAATTGCTGAGCCTGATCCACCGGTTAAAAGATCTGCTGCGCGTGTATTGTTACTGGCTCCACTCGTACTCATATTTGATCGACTTTCCTGAAAATTAAAGACAATTGACTATTACGTGATCTGCACTACAAAAAGTGCTGGATTGGCTCATCAGCGGCCCTCTGATGAATTCTGAGTTCAAAATCTATTGCCGACCGTAGTTTCGTGGATTGCAAGCGAGGTAATCATGGGGATCTGCGACGACTCGCTCAAGGTTTCGACTTGGCGATTGAAGTGGCGAATCAGCTCGGTTTTGCAACGATGAACGAGGGAGCCGCCGTTAAACGTGGCCGTGGCGCGGTCGGAGCGGTATTGCCACGTAGACACGAACAGAATTTTTTCGCGCAGTAAGCCGAGCATCACGCGCAGTTCGCGTGCGTCCAGTTTCGCGCTCTGCAATGAGAGTTCTAGCAAGATTTTGGTGAGCAGTGACTGCACGGCAATCAGCTCCTGAATGCTTACGATACGTTGGGGCTCAACGATCGTGTCGAGCTGTCGATACAGCGGTGCCAGCACGTCGAGTGGCGTGGAATGATCGGTTGGGCCGTGACGCGAATCATGATCATGCGCATTGGGGTGTGCGGTGCGATTCATGATCGGGGTAACGCCACAAAAGCTGGCAGGTTGTGGAGGGTACGCAGTGGGCGAACATTGCGCCGACGCGTCGATTTGAAGCGACATCGATACGTGTACTTAAGCCAAATGCATGGCAGACGCCACATTCGCCAGCGTCCACTAAAGGCGACAGCACGCGTCATTCAAGCCCCCATGCGCGCTTGATCTCGGTGACCAGCGAGCGATACTCTTCGCTTGCGAAATCGATTCGCTGCGCGTCTGGATTTTGTGCGAGATAGGTGTCGATTCGTTGGCCATTCGCTGAAACGTTCCCAAAATTCAGTTCGCTATAGTGCGACTGTCGACTAGCGGCTTGTGCCAACAAGATTTGCTGCGCGAGTAGCTCTGCGGCGAAATGGTCTTCAGCGGTGCCGCGGGATGCATTGGCGGCGTGCGGTATTTCCAGCTCATCGACGATTTTGGTAAGCGCTTGCTCGCTGTAGCGACCGGATTCGTCCGTAATGAATCCGAACTTTGCGTCAGTCTTCAAAGCGACGACGCGAGAGTAGAGCGCTGCCCGCTCGTCGCTGGACAGATGCGCAAGTAAGCCGTTTTCGTCAAGTTTCTGCCACCAGGTGTCAAGGTAGTCCGCTGGGTTGCCGGTTGCCTCGAAACGACGCTCCGCCTCGCCCTGGGTTTTTTCTAACGCGTTAACGAACACAATGTCGTCGGCACTCTTGATTGTTGGCTGACGTAGCATCCTCAGCAGAGTCGCACGCTCTGCCGGATCGGCGCTCGTCTCCAGTTGCTTCGCAACAACCGCAACCTCCAGATTGCGCTCTTTGGGACTTGCTGCATTATCGAGGCCTATCGTCTCCTGCGCAGGAGTAATCCCATAGTAGAGTGTGAGATGAAAAGTGTCGTGCAAGCTCGGTGGAATGCTGAAATTTCCCATCATCGCCGCAAGATTGCCGAGATCCGCTAGCGTGAGAGGTTTGCCGGTTTTAGTGTTCCATATGCGCGTAAATTCAACAAACGAGCCTGCGCCGAAGAAATCGTTGAGTGCATCCTCTGCCGAGTACTCTGGGTGATCGCGCTTCCATTTATCGTATGCGGCGCGTGCCACTGGAGTAAGCTTGTTGACATAAAGATTAACAAGCTCGTTACCGCTGGAGTCGAAGTCCAGGTGTGCGTTTTCGCCGCGCAAATTGAGTTTTGCTTGCCAGCTCTGTGGGTCGAACACCAGTTCAAATGTGTTGTTGTGATCGATGAGCGGGTCCCGAACAGACGGGTTTATTACCGTCTTGTTGCGACTGCCCTCGGTGGCGACATCGTTGTCTTGATCTGCAGACGATGAATTTGGCTCGACAGGCGGAGTGCTCGACGATGTTGGCGGCGTACCACCCGCGACAGATTTAGCATCGGCGATGAGCGTCTGATAGACAGTGGCTTGAGTACCCTTGCGGCCGAAGTTCAGATCCTTCAGGCGCCTGATGTCTTCTTCCCAGCGAAGGCTTTCGTTTCCTGGATAGTCGGCACTGCGATTGAGCCAATTCTCGATAGCGGTTTTTGCCGATGCGGCGTCAACCTTACCAATACTAGCCATGGTATTTGCCGCCGCGTCGAGCATCATCGCGCGCTGGCTTTGTGGGCTACTTGCGTAGTTCAGTATGTCCTCTACAGACTGTCCGCTTGATTTCTTCGCCAGCGCTTTGGCGAATTCTTCGCGGAAGCGTTGCCCAAGCGAGGTTTTGGCCAAGCTCTGGGGAAGCACTGCATCGACCACTAGTGAGCGCATCGAGGCGGTATCTTTGATGGCGTCGAAGAACGCGACGGCGGGCCAATCAGGTTTGCGGCTCACAAGGGCTGACCACACCGCTTTGCGCCCCGCGTATCGATCGGCCCAGCGGGGATCTCCAGTGAAATCGATCGCAAAGAAATCGTCGAGTCGCTTGGAAACAAAGTCGTTTTGCAGTTTTTTCCGGTCTACCGATTTAAGCCTTCTAAAGTTTTGCTCGGCGGTGATTTGCCCCTCAACCGACGCTGGATCGTCAACCTTCTGGATGCCGAGTTGACCAACTACAAAAGTTCTAAATATGCTCTTGATCTGCGATGGGACGTTGGCGCAGAGCGAATCAAGCATGGCTTGGCTTTGCTTATCTGACTCAACGGTATCGAGCTCGCGTTGTTTCGCCTTGTCGACCTCGATCTGATTGAACTCTTGCCAACCAGGATCGGTTGGTGCCTGCACGGTTGACGGAGGAAGCGTCTCAACACCCTCTGTTCCGCCATTGATGATGCTAGCGTTAGTAGTTCCCCGGTTCGTGGCGTTGGAGTTGACGATTCCACCGGTACCGCCCGCGTTTCCGCCACCGTTGACGTCTCCTCCGACATTGTGCTCGGAAGGCTTTTTCGTGATTGCGTCTGGTTTCTTCGTGTTGTCGCCGTCGGACGGCGAGCCGTTTTTCCCGTCGTCGTCGACGACGCGGTATTTCGATTGATTCGCACCATCAATGCTGTAGCGATCGACTTCATAGCTTTGCTGGCCATTGGCATCGGTGCTCACGCGACGCGCGTAGGCGTTGACCTTCGACGCCTGCGCACCCATGGCCTTCCAGGCCTCCAAGACCGCGCTGATCTGCTCGTTGCTCATTCCCTGCGTATTGAGAATCGCGAGCTCACCGTTGGGCAACTCCGCAGTAAAAATCGGTGCGTCCTGTGTGGCTGCAAGCGAGCCAATCGCACCTTGCACGTCTTTGTTGTTGGGCACTGACACGCGATGCTCGCCGGAGGTGAAGCTATCGCGTAGTTTAGGAAACGCATTTTTAAACGCATCGGCGCGAACTACTTTCGCGACGCCAGCAATTTCAAAGGGGATTAACGCCGTACCCCACATGGTTTGACCAAAGTTATTCAGCGCTTTGCGCAGCGCCGCGACTTTCTGTTGCACATCGGGTTTTTGCAAGATTCCGGATTGATCCAAGAAATTATTGGGGTTAAGCGTGAGCTCACCCACTTTCATATCGTCGGCCGGCAAGTAGGCGGCGATTGTGTTCTTGAGATCTGCATAGGCGTTGGTGACTTCCGCTCCCGCGGTGCCCGCATACCAGGTTTGGAGGTAGAGAGAGGCCGCCAACATAAACAACGAAGTTGGACCGGCACCGTAACGCTGGGCAAGGAGTTTGCTACCCTCCGCAGTCGCATACATGGCATAAAACACGCCGTAGCGGTTTTCATAAGTAGCTTTTGCAAGATCAACAAGGCTTTGAAGCGGTTGCCCCGTTGCTGCTTGCGCATAGCCCAGTTGTGACAAATCTTCTAGAACACGATCTCGCGCCGAGAAGTTAGACAAATCGGTTGGAAATAGGTTTGTCCCTTGCGTATTCGAACTCTCCCCTAGCTTAAAGTCTGCTGCGTACAGGGTGGAGGAGGTTGAGTCCCGCGACGGAAAGACCAAGGACGGCGTCGTTCGCGACGCTTGGTTCGTGCTCGATGGATGTAAAGAAATCAAAGGTATGCTCATAACCGCTCTCTTATCATCGGCGTACAAACGCTTACCAAAGTGTTCTCAAGAAAAGCATTTGCGTCGATTGCGTGCCTGTATCCTTGCTTGCTGCCGCAGCGAGATCGAATGACTCGCTTTGATCGCGACAGTCGCCCACCGTCCTGTCCATTGCCACGTCAAAGGCCACGACTGCTGACTATGCGGCGATCACAGCGACTTCGCCGTTCGCAGCAGCTGTGTTGTCGAAACTGAAGCTCGAAACATCGATCGACGCACACGTATTCGTCGGGGTCAAGCGCAGTGCCGCAAACGATGAAACAATCTGTGGCGGCAGGTCTTTCATCACGCCAATTTCCTCCATCGAACGATTACAAAAATTGTTCATGGGCGCTCAGTCGTTAGTCGTCTCGACCACAGATTCTGGTGGGTTTGGGGTCTTGTTGGACTGCGCGTCGCTGGTGGGCATTGCAAAGATGCGATCAATAAGCACATCTGTGGGAACATTCCAGTTGTTTGGGTCTTGGAAGAAAGCGAGCCACGGAATGCTGCTCTCGGCTTCTTGTTGTGCCGCCTTTCTCTGACCGGGACGGAAGTAATCCTGGGTTTCGAGCAAAGGCTTGGTAGGATCTTTGCCCGTC
>JBOFBL010000789.1:0-2941 GCA_051645545.1 Casimicrobium sp.
CCATCCACCAGTTTGAGCTGCGCGGCATAGCCGTTTGGCGTTGCGTAAACCTTTTGCACCGAGGGATCAGTGATCTGCTCAACTTCCGGAAACACATCAAAGCGCGTGAGTTTCGGCGCATTCGCAGGCGGCGTGAGTAACAGCGTCATCTCGCGCGCATTGACGAGCGCCTCACCGCGCCAACCATCGAGTGCTTTCGGAATACGCGCCTCGGCGTTGCGCCACGCATCCGCGTTCACCTTGTTCGCGCTCGCCGCGACAGGCAACGTCATCGACACCACGCCCTCTTCCGGGATGCACACATCTTTGCAAACGAGCCATTCGGCTTTGCCCTTGATGGTGACACTTGCACCCACGTTTGCATCTTTTGGTACGGTCAAGGTCGCAGGCAACCACACTTCATTCTCGTAACCGAAATTCACAATCGGCCCCGTGCGCAACCGCGCGGGCACCGGCCAATCGAATTCGCTCACCGCATAACCCGCAGGCAACTCCCAGGTCACTTTCGTCGGATAACCGGAATCGCCGGGGTTTTTCCAATACGTGTGCCAATGCGGTGCGTGTTTGATCGAAAGCGCGATACGCGAGGTTTGCCCCGGCACGAGCGCAGAGTCTGCGACAACGAGATCGACTTCCGCGTGCGGCGTTTTGATAGGCGCGGCGTAGCCCGTTGAAAGCAAGAACGCGCCAACCAACGCTGTCATCCCCGCGAAGGCGGGGATCCATTTTCGAAAGAGGTGCAACGTGTGTTCGAACCAGCGAGCGTTCATAAAGACTTAGGATGGATTCCCGCCTTCGCGGGAATGACAGTGAGGGGGTCGCGCCGATGCGACTCAGATCAGAGCGCGCCAGCGGATAAAGGTTCCGTCTCGCGCTTCACTCAAAACCTTACAATTCAAAGGTTTATAAGCTATTTTAAGGTGCGGTAAGCGACGCGAACCGCAACGTTTCCCCGACATGGATTCCCAGTACAACCACAAGACCGTCGAAGCAACGGCACAATCCCATTGGCAGTCGACCGACGCCTACAAAGCCATCGAAAACGATCCGCGTTTTCCGAAAGGCAAGTACTACGCCTGCTCGATGCTGCCGTATCCGTCGGGCAAGTTGCACATGGGGCACGTTCGCAATTACACGATCAACGACATGCTTGTGCGTTACAAGCGCATGCAGGGCTACAACGTTTTGATGCCGATGGGGTGGGACGCGTTTGGTTTGCCCGCAGAAAACGCGGCGATGAAGGGCAAGGTCGCGCCCGCTGCGTGGACGTACGAAAACATTCGCGTCATGAAAACGCAATGTAAGGCGCTCGGCCTTGCGATTGATTGGTCGCGCGAATTAACGACATGCGATCCCGCTTATTACAAATGGAATCAATGGTTCTTCTTGAAACTTTTGGAGAACGGCCTCGCGTATCGCAAAACGCAAATCGTGAACTGGGACCCAGTCGATCAAACGGTGCTCGCGAATGAGCAAGTGATCGACGGTCGCGGTTGGCGCTCGGGCGCGCTCGTGGAAAAACGCGAGATCCCCGGCTACTACATGAACATCACGAAGTACGCCGAGGAATTGCTCGATGCGACGCTTCACAAATTGCCCGGTTGGTCGGAGCGGCTGCGCACGATTCAAGAAAACTGGATTGGTAAATCGGAAGGCGTTCGCTTCGCGTTCCCGCATGACATTAAAGATGCAAACGGAAAGCTCGTGCAAGACGGAAAGATGTACGTCTTCACCACGCGCGCCGACACCATCATGGGCGTTACCTTCGTCGCGGTCGCGCCCGAGCATCCGCTCGCGGTGCGCGCGGGTGAATTAAATTCTGCGCTCGCTTCGAAGATCGAGGCGCTCAAACAGGGTGGCACGACTGAAGCGGAGCTTGCGCTTAAAGAAAAAGAAGGGGTTGCGACGGGGCTCTTCGTCATGCATCCGCTCACGGGTGAGAAGGTTGAGATTTGGGTCGGTAACTATGTGCTCATCACGTACGGTGATGGCGCGGTGATGGGCGTGCCAGGTCACGATGAACGCGACTTTGCGTTTGCAAAAAAGTACAACTTGGCGATTAAGCAAGTCGTTGCGTTGGGTGCTAACTCGTTCGATACGAACGCCTGGCAAGAGTGGTACGGCGTAAAGGGCGAAGGCGTTGCGGTCGATAGCGGCAAGTACGACGGTTTGAAATTCAAAGATTGTGTTGATGCCGTTGCAAACGACCTCGTCGCAAAAAGCTTGGGCGAAAAGAAAACCACGTTCCGTTTGCGTGACTGGGGCATCTCGCGTCAGCGCTATTGGGGCACGCCAATCCCCGTCATTCACTGCGACGATTGCGGCGTGGTGCCAGTGCCAGAAAAAGATTTGCCTGTTGTGTTGCCGGAGCATCACATCCCCGACGGCAGTGGCAATCCGCTCAACAAAGACGAAGCGTTTTTGAAATGCGCGTGCCCGAAATGCGGTAAACCAGCGCGACGCGAAACCGACACGATGGATACGTTCGTCGATTCGGCGTGGTATTACATGCGTTATGCATCGCCCGGTGCCGAGACGATGGTAGATGCGCGCAACGATTACTGGATGCCGATGGATCAATACATCGGCGGCATTGAACACGCCGTGCTGCATTTGCTCTACGCGCGCTTCTGGACCAAAGCGATGCGCGATATGGGCATGCTCAAATTCGATGAGCCGTTCATGCGCATGACCAACCACGGCATGCTCTTGAATCACATCTTCTTCAAACCAACCGAACAAGGCACGAAAGATTACATACCGCCGACTGAAGTTCACGTTACTCACGATGAGAAAGGCCATATCAACGGTGGCACGCTCGCCGACGGCTCAGTCGTTCAATACGGCGGCATCGGCAAGATGGGCAAGAGCGAACGCAACGGCGTCGATCCGCAAGACTTGATCGATAAATATGGCGCAGACACCGCGCGGCTCTACGTAA
>JBOFBL010000790.1:0-19900 GCA_051645545.1 Casimicrobium sp.
CAACTCAATCTAGCGATTACCCATTGCCTTTTTCGGCAGCGAATCAGCTAGCTGTGGGTACCGCTGCTATCGAAAAATAAACCGCCTTCCCTTGTTCGCGCGCGAGTGACACCATTTCATCGGCCCCGACGGATGCGCCACCGATGCGAAGCACTGCATCGCATTTCGCCACCAAGCGTCGCGAGATCGGATGAAAGATTTCGTTGAACGCTGCGTCGCCGATCTTCGTCGAGCCCGCATGCTCGATCAGCGGCAGCGCATACCATTCGCCCATCACCGGCAGATGCCCTGCGCGAAATAGTTGAAGCGATGTGTTAGTCATCGCTTCAACATTCTTCGCAATCAATTTCGGAACGTCATTCGTGCCAGAACGATAAGGTCCAGCAACGAGAATCATCAATACAGCCATCGTCTGCGCTCGCGAAAGAAGTCTTACGACATCTTAGCGCGAGCGCTGCTCTGTTGATCAATTCTTCGACAACTGAATCCAATTGCGATCGGCTTGCGAGATGAAGCCGGGCACGTCCGCAATCCAAAGTTTTTGCACGTCTTTGTTCTTGTTCAAATACAGCTTGCTATCGACCACCGAATACGCCATCGGATCGATTTCGAACTTGCCGCCTTTCGCCGCACCATAGGCGCAGAAGCCGCCATATTGCGGAACGTACTTCGCAGGTGCGGCAACGAATGTGTCACGATTCTTTTCAGAGGCGAACAGATACGTCGCGCCGTCGTGCTTCGCCATGAATTTCTCCATGCCTTGCGCCGGTTTCGCATCGACGAAGTACGACACTGGGTCGAAGCCTTTTAGCGCAAGGCCTTTGCTATCGAGGCTTTGACTTTGCGCGAATACAACGCCCACAACGAGCGCGGCACACGCGCCCAACACTTTTCCAAACAATGCAAATGCCTTCATCGATCTATCCCTTTCGTTGATTCGGCCACGCGCGCGCGCCCTCGCGAGAGCGACGTACGAATGAGAGAAGAACGCTATGGCCTGTGACCGTTAGTTCGTTGGAAGCGGGTTTTGGTTACAAGATCGAAAGGATCGGGCGTAGGGTGGATGCCCGAAGGGCGATCCACCAACGGCATTTGCATACGTTGATGTCGGATCGCGCAAGCGCATTCGACCTACAATCTGGCCATTTTTCTAGCGACGTACGCGCCGAGCACGCTATCCATCCGCGATTGCCAACCGTCGCCGGTCGCTTTGAAGTATTCGACAACCTCAGCGCTGTAGCGTACGGAGAGCAACACCTTTTTGTTCTCCGATTTCGGTCGTCCGCGCAGCGCTTTCATCGGCACCATTTTCGCGAGCTTCGCTTTCGTGAGCGGCTTCGCATCGGGATCGAGTTTTGCAGCGGCAACGATCTTCCGATCCTCTGCAATCGAAGGCACTTTGATTGTGGGACGTTTCGCTTTACTGGAAGTTTTCAACATAGAACGCGACCTCTTTCCTTGTTGCGCGACGCACACTGATAATCCGGCGCATGTCGCCTCGATGCACGAACGCCACGTAGTAAAGCGTGTCGTTTCCGGCACAAGCACGATCATGCGTAATTTGTCGCGCTCAAACCGATCATCAATCCAAACGAGCGCCGAATCACAATCAATCGACCTCGCCATTGAAAGCGACACGCCATGATTCGAACGATTTACAACGTCTTTGTTTGGGTCGAAATTGATGCGCACGATTTATTGTAGCTACGATAAATAGGCGCGTCAATTCGTGAAGGTTCGTAGATACTGTTGTGTGCGTCTATGGTATCCATGAGCCATGCACTTCCGTACTGCGCGATATCTGTGCAAAATGCACGGGGTTACAGATTGACATCAATAAGGTGAAATGGTGGATCCAATATCAGGTGCCGCTGGCGCAGCTGCCGCAGCTTGGCTCTGGGACAGTTTCGGCGACGAAGTTACCGAAACTGCGACTGATAGCGCAAAGGGAATTTGGAAACGTCTAAATTGGCGGAGCCTTGAGCGAACCTACCGAGAACGCATGGTTTCACTCCACACGACGACTACGCTCTTGGGAAACCCAAAGCGAATTGATCTTTCAGAGATTTTCACAGACGTGTACGTCATTGACCAAATCAGTGCACAGCAGCGGCTATACGATGCCGCAACAGGTAGAGAGGCAATCGAACGTTTAGATACGCTCGTGCAACAAAAACGACAGCCTTTGCTGCGCATGGCGCGCGCAGAACCAAGACTTTTCGTTCTGGGCAAACCTGGTGCGGGTAAATCGACCTTTCTAAAGAAAATCGTCCTAGAGTGTTGCAGTGGAAACCTAGCAAAAACTCCCATCTTTGTAGAGTTAAAAGCGCTGGCTGAAAGCGGGCTCACTCTTCAGCAATTTTTGAAACGCGAGTTCGAGGTATGCGCCTTTCCCGATGCGTGGCCATTCATAAGCCGCCTATTAGATCGCGGCAACGCGATATTGCTCTTCGATGGACTGGATGAGGTCAGCAACGAGGACAGGAAACGTAAAGACGTTGTGAGCGTAGTAGCCGACTTTTCACGGCAATTTCCCAAAACTAACATCGTCGTAACGTGTCGTGTAGCGACTACCGAGTACATATTCACGCAGTTCAAGTACGTCGAAATCGCCGACTTCTCTGATGACCAGCAACGCGCGTTCGTTAGGAAATGGTATTCCACTGACCCATCACACCTTGAGTTGTTTCTGAAAGGGTGGGGGCGCCAAGACAGCGACGGGTTTCGAGACTTAGCGCGAACGCCTCTACTCCTAGCTCTTCTTTGCTTGGCCTTTGACTCGACACTCCAATTTCCCGCTCGACGAGTAGAGCTATATCAAGAAGCGTTCTCTGCGTTGCTTCGTCGATGGGATTCATCGCGCGGAATTGCACGCGACAACCCATATCGAGCGCTATCGCACGTCCGAAAGGAACAATTGCTGTCGCGAATCGCAGCAGACATGTTTTTCAACTCGGCGTTCTTGATCACTACACATGATCTTGAGAATCTTGTGAGAAAGCATATTTCAGAGTTTCCAGTTGAGAGCGACGATGCGCGCATTGATCCGGCGATAGTTATCCAGTCGATTGCCTCGCAGCATGGCCTCTTGGTGGAAAGGGCAGCCGACCTGCATGCCTTTTCACACCTTACATTTCAAGAGTACCTCACCGCTCGCCATATCGTGGAGAACATACATGATGTGGTCATGGCGAAAACTCTTGAAGAGAGAGCATTTGACGATCAATGGCGAGAAGTTTTCATGATGGTTGCTAGCCTTATGAACAACGGTCAACCGCTTCTTGCTATCTTGCAGCGAGCTTTAGCCGGTATTCTGCATCCGGTTCCGGATTTGGTGGCCGGTCTCATTGACTTGCGCAATATTCGTCAGGCGATGACAGCGGGACATCTGCTAGGAGCTAAGGTACAAACTCAACCTTCGGTCAGCATCATTGAGACTTTACACGAGCAAGCACTACACCTCGCAGCGAAGCACAATCAGGACAAACACGCGGAATCGCCTATTCACCGCATCCGTGCTCTTTTGGTCGCACTCAGAAATCCGTCTAGCAAGCTGTACATCTGGCTAAATCAAACGGCACCAGAAGTCCAGCAAACGCGAGTGCGCACCGTCAGCAGATATCTACACGCAACAACTGTCTACTCGGAGTGTTTGAGTCTAGCCGTCGTAGCGAGCCGCGAGAAACTTATGAACGTAATCCTGAACCCGCAGATCCGCTAGCTTATCTCAACGCCCCATAAATGCGCTCCGCCAGTTCATCCGAAATCCCCGCCACGCGCTTGATGTCTTCAACACTCGCCGAAGCAATCCCGCGCACGCTGCCGAACTGTTTTAAGAGCGCACTCTTCTTCCTCGGCCCAATGCCTTCGATCTCGTCGAGCGCAGACACTTCGCGCGATTTTGCTCGTCGTGCGCGGTGGCCGAGGATCGCGAAGCGGTGCGCTTCGTCTTGCATTTGTTGGATAAGGTGCAAGCCCGGGTGATCGGAGGGTAGACGAATCGTTTCCTCGCGATCGGGGAAGACGATTTGCTCCATGCCTTTTTTTCGCTCGACGCCTTTGGCGCTGCCGAAGAGAATGATGTCGTGGAGCCCTGCCTCGTTCAACACCTGCGCAGCGACGCCAACTTGGCCTTTGCCGCCGTCGATCACCCACACGTCCGGTCGCGGCACTTCTTCTTTGGCGATGCGTGCGGCGCGGCGCGTGAGCGCTTCTTTCATCGCGCCGTAATCGTCGCCATCGCTCACAGTTTCGATGTTCATGCGACGGTATTGGCTTGTTTGCATGGCGCCGTCGGCGAAGACGACGCAGCTTGCGACGGTCGCCTCGCCCATCGTGTGCGAGATGTCGAAGCATTCGAGCCGCGCAACGGTGTCCGGCAAACCGAGCGCGTCGATCAATGCAGCGAGGCGCGCGTTGCCTGTATCGCTTTGGCGCAAACGCGCGGCGATCGCGAGGCGCGCGTTTTCTTCGGCCATTTTGAGCCACACACGTTTTTCGCCGATGGGGTTGCAGACGATATCGATTTTGCGTTTGGCTTGTTCGCTGAGCGCTTCTGCAAGCGCAGCGGTTTCGAAATCGAGCGTGCACACGATGCCACGCGGCACGTCGCGACCGATGTAATGCTGCGCAATGAAGCTCTCCAAGGTCTCGGCGAGTTCTTCGGAGGTCATCGCTTCACTCGTTGCGTTTTTCACAGGGAACATCGTGCGATCGCCGACGTGTTGCCCGCCACGAATCATCACGATGTTCACTGCAATCATGCCGCTTTCATGCACGGCGGCAATCACATCGACATCGCTTTCCGACACGCTCGATACGAATTGTTTGCTTTGCAAGCGATTCAATCGCGCGATCTTGTCGCGAATGCGCGCGGCACGCTCGAAGGCAAGCTCGCTCGCTGCGGATTCCATTTGCGATTGCAGATCGTGCGTCACGTCGCTCGCCTGCCCACGCATGAACATTGCGGCGCTTTTCACATCTTGTGCGTATTCCGTTTCGCTGATCGCACCTACGCACGGCGCAGTGCAACGCCCGATTTGATGCAGCATGCAGGGGCGCGAGCGATGCGCGAACACGGTGTTCTCGCAGGTGCGCAGTTGAAACACTTTTTGCAGCGTGTTGATGCCTTCGCGCACGCTCCACGCGCTTGGGAAGGGGCCGAAGTACTGATGACGCTTATCGGGCTTACCACGAAAGAAACGAAGCTGCGGATACGCATCGCCCGTGATGCAAAGATAGGGATAGCTTTTGTCGTCGCGAAACACGACGTTGTATTTCGGATCGAGCGTTTTGATGAGGTTATTTTCAAGCAGCAGCGCCTCGGCTTCTGAGCGCGTGACCGTCACCTCGAAGCGCTCAATCTGCGACACCATCATCGCAATGCGCGCGCCGTGCCCGCTTTTCACAAAATAGCTCGACACGCGATTCTTCAAATTCTTCGCTTTGCCGACGTAGAGCACGACCTCTTCGCCCTTCGCATCGACACCGATCATGCGGTAGACGCCGGGGCGGGTGGGGAGCGATTTCAGTGAATCATCAATCGCGGAATTCATGCAGGCATTCTATGCAAGGCATGAAGCGGCACAACGCATTTCGTTGGGACAAACACCTTGCAAATCTGCAATTGAGTTATACAGCGCGATCGCGCGTTTCACGGCGACGCGACGATCGCTACTATGCTATTGCCCGTTTATCGCCAGCTAAACGATGCGGTGGCACACACCTGCGTGCGATCATTGGTCGTTAACGCGTAAGCCTTATCCGATGCGGTGACGTCGAGCGTTGTCGCCGTATTCGACGGAATGATTTGAATCAAGCCAGCATCGACGAATACGACGCCGCTTGGGCAAGCGTCGTTGCGCAGTAGCAGTTCAGCACCATTCGGCGAGAACACCGCCTGCACGACTTCACCGACACGCGTGGTGGTGACTTGTCTGAAATTGCCGCCATCGATATCTACCATGTAGGTCTGACGCGGTGCAGAACCTGTCCCCCCAGGGCGCGCAATGAACGCGATCTTGCTTCCAAGCGGACTCACCGAAAAAGTAGTCGCAGTACTCGTGTTCGGAATTAGCGTCCCGCTTGCGGTATTGATGAGTGAGGGATAGATGACGATGCCCTGAGGCAGCTTAATCGCGGGGCGACCATCCGGGAGCCAGTCGAATAACAATGTGCCATTGAAGCCAGCGACGCTGTTGCCGGTACTTCGCGAGAAGAAAAATGTTTGAAATGTTGATGGCACACCAAGCTGACCGCTCTGTGTCTCGGTGTTGAGGCCATACGTTTGAGCATCGGGGGAGAACTTCGGCGCCGAAGTCAAACGAGTTGGGTAGAAGTATTCTTTTTCGAGCACGCCAGCCGCGCTGTAGATCTCGATCTTCGAGTTGTTACCCGTGAAATCCACGTTGTAGCCAATGATGAGTTCGCGATTCGGCCCGATCGCATGCCCGACATATTTGAGATCGAAATTGTTGTCAGTGATTCGCAACTGCCGAAGCGGCGGCGCGACTGCCATGTTGATGTCGAAGACGTCGTTGTTAAAGTAATACGACACGAAGCCGCTGCGCGTGTTGGTCGCCAGTGGCACGCAACCGCCATCGATGTACAAGAGAATCTGCGCCGCATCGCGCGTGGCACCTGGCCCGGCACCTTGGCCTGGCAACACCAAGCCATCGCCACGAAAACCAAGCAAGTAGCGCGCGATGATTGCTGCATCGAACGCATCGAATGCGCCGCTACCGTTCAGATCCAATCGAGCGTTGTTGGTTGATACAAAGGTGAGCACGTCCTGACCGGTGCGCGTCGAACCGGTGCCGCGCGTAAGATCGCCAACGCCTACGTTGGCCGCAGCGCGAATGAACAGCAGGCCGTCGCTCGTTGCCGAAAAGCTCGGTAACCCACTCGCCGAAAACGGACATTGTGCGATCACGAAATTTGCGAGTAGCGCGACAACGGTCACTGTAAAAATTTGTCGTACGGAACTGAGAAAAACGTTTGATTTCATCGTTTGTCGCTTGCGATGGAAGAGGCAGAAGAATTGCGGCGATACCTGGCTAAATGCTGGGTCGCGCGCGTTCGATCGGTGGTGGCCTTTGATGCTAAAACCAATTGCGAAGAACAGGGCATGTTTGCAAATTAAAGTTGAAAAGGTCGTCCCGGCGCTGTTATTTTTCGCCTAATAAAAATGTCACTTCTATCGATAAAAATTATTTTTGGTAATAGACGATGTTGCCATAAAAGCCTGTTTTTATGGGGCGATAAGCAATGGCGTTCGGATGCCATTTCAGTACCTTTTCCCGGCCACCTTCTTGCGCATACGGCCCCACTTGCGCGCGAGCGAGGGCTCGGGTGTGAGCCTCCAGCGATCAATCAAAACTACATCCCACGAAACGCCGCTTGATAAGGCTGCGCGACTTGCAACGCACTCGCATGACCACGCATGCGAACTTGCATGCCGCGAAGACTATGGCGCTCAACGACGTCGATGAAATTCGCGTTGATAAGCGTGCCGCGATGAATTTGTATGAATTGATGCGGGTCGAGTTCGTCGATCAATGATTTGATCGATTTACGAATGAAGGCTTCGCGATCTTTGGTGACGACGCGCGTGTATTTGCTATCGGACTGAAAGAAGAGCACTTCGTTGATCGTGACGAAGAATACGCGTTCGCCTTGTGTGGCTTGGATCCAGCGCAGTGGTTGTGGCGTCGCGGACGTTGCGGACTTCGTGTTTGCCGACGTTGCGAGCGTCGCGGCATCACCATTCGACACGTTGACATCGAGATGCAGAAGCTTTTCTTGCGCACGCGTGATTGCTTTTGCTAAGCGCGCGGCCGAAATGGGTTTGACGAGGTAATCGACTGCGCCTTCTTCGAATGCGTTCACCGCGAAGTCATCGAACGCTGTTGTAAACACCGTCACATAGCGACGTGCATCCAACGCTTGCAGCACCTCGACGCCGCTCAACCCCGGCATCTTCACATCGAGAAACAACACATCAGGTTCATGCGCGCGAATCGCTGCGAGCGCGGCGATGCCATCTTCTGCTTCGGTGACGATCTTTAAATCGGGCCACAGTTGCGCAAGGAGTGCGACGAGTTGCGCACGAATGTGCGGCTCGTCTTCGGCGACGACGGCGGCGGTCATGCAGCGCTTTGTTCTTTCACAGGAATGTTTAGCGTCGACACGACACCGCCGCCTTCGCGCGGCGAAACGTTCACGGATGCGCTATCTCGATAGAGCGCAGCGAGTCGTTCGCGCACGTTTGCAATTCCGATCCCACTACCCGAGATTTGCGTAAAGCCCGGACCATCGTCACTCACGCGAATCGTCAACATTTCATCGCTGAGTTTCACGTCGATTTCAACGCGAACAGCACCGGGCTTGCCTTCAACGCCATGCTTGATGGCGTTTTCAACGAGCGGCAGCAGCAACATCGGCGGCATCGCAAACGCAGCGACATCTTCTCTCACGCTCTCGTCCACCATTACGGTCAATCGATCGCCAAAACGCAGTTGCGCAATCGCCAGATACGAACGCGCCAAATCGAATTCCGCGCGCAGCGTC
This sequence comes from Casimicrobium sp., assembly GCA_051645545.1. Taxonomy (GTDB): domain Bacteria; phylum Pseudomonadota; class Gammaproteobacteria; order Burkholderiales; family Casimicrobiaceae; genus Casimicrobium. The sequence continues at coordinate 8,569 of JBOFBL010000790.1, forward strand.
GATTCGCCCGCGCGCATACTCGGCAGCGCATGCTTCAAGTAATCGATCAAATGCGTGAGCATCGCGTCCGCCGTAGCAGGCGCGTGCGCGACCATCGATTGCACGTTCGCAAGCACGTTGTAGAGAAAATGCGGCTCGATCTGCGCTTGCAAGGTTTTGAGTTCGCTCATTGCGAGGGAGCGTTCGAGCGTGGCTACGCGGAGTTGTGCGGCGTTGCGCCGCTCTATCGCAGCTTCGCGCATCGAGTAAAAGTCACGTATGACTCGCGGCGCAACGACGAACGCCGCCACGAACAACACATGACTCAACACAAAAGTAAAGCGACCAAGCGATGCAATGTCTGCGTAAAGTAGAGGCGACTGCATCGCAAAGTGTAGAAATGAGCTTACTAACGACGCAACGACTACGTAACTGGCGGCGATCGCGACGATAGACAGAAACGTGGGTGATTGATCGTCATTGGTTTGCATACTCTGCGAACGCCACTTTCGTCTTCGCAACCAATCAAGTAGCAGCGTCAGCCCTGCAACACCGAGCAAACTCGCGAACATCGGCAGCGCGGCGGGTATCAAGCCACCGAGCGCGGCACTAGTTGTCGCGAGCACAGCAACGACTATGCCCGGCCTCTGAAGCGCTTTTGAAGTCGCGTGCGTTGCACGCTTGTCTACCAATGCGCGATCACTAGACAGCGTTATCGGTATCGATACTTCGAATGGGTTCATTGCTTGAAGTCGAGATTAGCGGGTTTCCCGCTCTTGGATTCGCCAACGGTGGGAACGATCTCGGTCGATGGTGCGTCCTTCGGCGCTTCGACAAATTCAACGTCCCGTATAGCGATTTCACCTCTGCCCCCGAGCAGTACGCCAAAGTTCAACAGCTGTGCTGATTCGTGAACAGGCAACACAACCTCGTAGCGTTGCCACGACGTCGTGCCTTTGATCGGTCGACCTTGCATGTTGTCAAACGCGAGCAAGCGTCCGGACGGACCATCGACACGCGCCCACAAGCCTGCCCATTGATCCACGCCCGTAGAACGCACGCTCGCACTAAAGCGCAGAGACTTGCCTCGATACTCGTCAGCGCGGAAGGACTGCATCATCGTACCGAAGTCGTAGGCACTCGCGCCTGCGGTAGGTTTCGATTTGAGTTGCAAATATGACTTGTTCGGTGCCGTCGGATCTGTATGCACCGTGCTTTCATAGTCTCTCGGAGCACTGCCCGCCATAAACCAGCCGGCAGGTGCCCCAGTTCGCACGCTGAGCGTTTGCGCGACCGCAATCGAGATCAATGCTGCGGTAATAGTCGCGGCCATTGCTATCCAATGGTTCTTCATAGTCGCCTCCACGCTTGGAAGTTTACGGAGAAGCCATTGAACCCAAGCGCAGCGTTATCGGCTACAGCGACGCGACGCCGACGCAGTTTTGCGCGATGAAGCTCGCGAACTACCGATGGAGACGAAGCGGCGAAAAATTGTTCCAACTATAAATACAATCGCCCAATTTAATCGGGCATTTATTCAATAACCATGGCTCTTCAATTAAATCGTTAAATCCATCAATCGCCCAATAAAATAGGGGATATATTTATATTGCTGATAACCGTTTATCTCGTCAATGCCGCTTGCCCGCCGCCTTCTTTCTCATGCGCTCCCACTTGCGTGCGAGGCTAGGCTCCGTCTCAGGTTTCCAGCGATCGAGCAGCTCAATCAAGCCAGGTCGATCATTGCAATAGAGCACGATATCGACGCCGCCCTGCACCGCCGTCTCAGCGCGTTCGGCGAGATCGGCGATCGCATGCGCCGCAACCATCGAGGCATCGTCGGTAAATATTACGCCGTGAAATTTCATTTTGTGGCGCAGCACTTCTTGCAACCAATACGGCGAAAAACTCGCGAGTTGCGGATCGATGTTCGGAAAGATTAAGTGCGCGGCCATGATGCCGTCGACACCTGCGGCAATCAGCTCGCGAAACGGAATGAGATCGTCCTTTTCGAGTTGCGCGAATTCGCGCATATCCTCGGGGCGCTCCCAATGCGTGTCGCCCTTCACAAAACCGTGCCCCGGAAAGTGTTTGCCGACTGCGGCCATGCCTTCGGCGCGCAAGCCCTGCATCACCGCCGTTGCAAGCGCCGCCGCAGCGCCGGGATCGCGATGGAACGCGCGATGACCGATCACCGCCGATTCGCCATAGTCCAAATCGAGCACCGGTGCGAATGAGAAATCGATGCCGACCTCGCCCAATTCGTGACCAATCGTGAAGCCGATTTCAAACGCTCGCGCGCGCGCAGACGGCGGATGCGTCGTCCATAAATCGCCGAGCGATCGCATTGCGGGAATTTCGGTGAAGCCCTCGCCATGAAAACGCTGCACGCGACCGCCTTCGTGATCCACCGCGATTACGAGTTCGGGTGAGCGCAGCACTTTGATTTGTCGTGAGAGCTCGGCGAGTTGCGTTTTATCGGTGTAGTTTTTTCCGAAGTACACGACGCCGCCGACGAGCGGGTGAGAGAGCAGCTCGCGATCTTCGGCGGTGAGCTCGGGGCCGTCAATCGACGTCATGAGCGGGCCGAGGGGGAGTTTTGGGGCGGTGCTGCGGGGCATGGTGAAGTGATTTGATTGGACTCCAATCAATATAGTCGCTCTAGCTTGTAGGAGCGGCTATGCCGCGATACGGCCTTTGCATAAGCGCACAATTTCGTGAGAGCAATTGGCGGCGATGCGTAGTAACGAAACGCGTGTCGCACAAGTTTTTTGACTCATCACGACAACAATCGCGGCTGATCCCCGCCTTCGCGAGGAGCTCCTACAATTCGATCGCGACGAGCGTCGTTCCTACATTTCGAACACAACGAACGCGATCGCATGCTCGCGCTCATCGCTGATGCTCACATGCGTGCGTGTAACGCTGCGTTCGTCGAGCCAGGTTTTCACGGCGGGCGACACATTAAACGTAGGTTTGCCTTGTTCGTCGTTCACGATGCCAATTGCGTTCAACGCAAGCGGCGCACGAATACCGATGCCTGCGGCCTTACCAAACGCCTCTTTCGCCGCCCAGCGTTTCGCGAGCCAGGCAGTCGCGTCTTTCACGTCGTTCAATTCAACGAGCTCAGCGTCGGTCAAGATGCGTTGTGCGAACTGAGCGCCATGTCGATCGAGCGTTTGTTGGATGCGTTCGATAGAAACGATGTCGGTGCCGATGCCATAAATCATGTGACGACCTCTTCGCTGGTTGCGCCGTTCGAATTGCGTTTCGCTTTGCGTTGCGCTGCCGGTTTGGCATCGAGCCGCTCAGATAGCGTGTGCAAATCGTGCATAACACTCGACGATCTAAGGCTGCGACGCTCAAGGTGAAATTGAATGATCGCACGAACGAAGTCGCGCGCTTCAGCGGCGATCTTCGCGTCTTCAAACACGCCTTTGTCGAGCGACAACAGCACCCGACCACTCACCAAAACGCCGCCACCATGTTGCACAGGACCCGCAAGGGGATCGTAACGATACAGCGTGTCGGGTTGCAGCGCGTCGCCAGTTTTTACATCACGTTCGAGCTGTAACCCGTAGCCGAGTTCGGCGAGCAATTGTGTTTCGAATTCACGCAGAATCGCGCTGTGCTCGTCGCTCTCGGCGAGCGTCATTAAAGTCGCTGCGTACGATTCGAATAGCAGCGGATGACTGTCTTCGCGCGGCAAAAGCTTCATCAACAGTTCATTGAGATAGAGGCCGCAAATGAGCGCTCGCCCAGTGAGCCACGGCTGCCCCGGCACCCACGTCGCTTGCGTCATCGTTTTGACTTCACCACGACCGCTGAACACCACTTCCACAGGTTGCAGAGAAAGCAACGCGCCCCGCAAATTCGAACCAGGACGTTTCGCGCCTTTCGCAATCATCGCCATGCGCCCGTACTCGAGCGTAAAAACGTCGACGATTAAGCTCGTTTCCTTGTACGGGTAGCTGTGGAGGATGAATGCGCGCTGAGGTGGGGAACGCTTCTGCTGAACAGCCATATGAGGACGTCGCGCTTCGCGCTAGGACGACGCGCTTCGCGCTAGGACGACGGCCTGCGGCCTCGGGAAGCACTGACTAAGTGGCTGCGAGGGCGCATTGCTTCGTTGTCGTCGGGCTTGTGTACAAAAGTACACGTCGCCCAACGCCGCCTCGCACTGCATCCCTCTCGCCGACTTATTCAGCGCCTCCCTCGGACGGGACTGATTGCCGATACTGTTATTCAAAATTGAGCAAAATCTTTGAACGAATAGAGTTACTTAAGCATACGAGGTTCCGACATTGCGTCATAGCGCGAAGCGCGTCGTCTTAGGTCGTAAGGCCGACGTCTTAGTGCGAAGCACGACGTCCTGCACGCGAAGCGTGCTAAACGATCCCCAGCTCACGCAACATCTGCGCGCTCTCCGACCAGCCGCTCTTCACTTTGACGAAGAGTTCGAGGTACACCGGGCCGCCAAAGAGCTTTTGCATATCGACGCGCGCCTCGGTGCCGATTCTTTTGAGTGTTTCGCCGCCTGCACCAATCATGATCGGGCGCTGGCTTTCTTTATCAACCAGGATCGCAGCGAAGATACGGCGAAGATCGCCTTCTTGTTCGAACTTTTCAATCAAAACTGCGGCGCGATAGGGAAGCTCGTCACCCGTGAGCCGAAAGATTTTTTCTCGGATGATTTCGGTGGCGAGGAAACGCTCGGGCTTGTCCGTCATGTCGTCGGCGTCGAACATGGGCTCGCCCACGGGTAGCACCTTTTCGATTTCAACGAGCAAAGCCTTCGTTTGCGTACTTTTAGTCGCAGATACAGGAACGATCGATGAAAATTGATGAGTTTTTGGCAAGTCGCCCAATTGATTGGCAAACTGCGCTTTATCTTTGAGTAAATCGACTTTATTCGGAACAGCGATAATTGCCCTATTAGTTGGGGCGAGCGCAAGTGCAGCTAGATCAGCTTCTACCAGGCGATTGGCATCCCAAACCCAAAGAATCGCGTCGACCTCGTCGAGCGTCTTGCGCACGCTTGCGTTGAGGCGCTTATTCATCTCGCCGCCGTGCTTCGTTTGGTAACCCGGCGTATCGACAAAGACGAACTGCGCGGTATCGGTGGTCAAAATACCGCGAACGGGCAAGCGCGTCGTCTGCGCTTTGCGCGAAGTGATCGTGACCTTCGCACCAATCAGTCGGTTCAAGAGCGTTGATTTACCAACGTTTGGGCGGCCAATTACAGCGATCTGCCCGCAGCGAAAACCGCTGCCCGCTGATGGTGGCGCTTCTTTGTTCATTGACCCAACTTTGTGAGCACCGTCGCCGCAGCCATCTGCTCAGCAGCGCGGCGCGACGCGCCCTGACCCATACCCGATTCACCCGACTGAATCGTGCAGCGTACGCTGAACACCTGCGCATGCGCCTCGCCATCGACGCGCTCAACGGCGTAGCTTGGCAGCGGTTGGTGTTTCGATTGCATAAGTTCTTGCAGGCGAGTCTTAGCGTCTTTTCCGCCTTCGCGTGGATTGACCGCTGCGATACGCTGCAAATAAAGGCGATTAATCGTACCTTGAGCCGCTTCAAAACCAGAGTCGAGGAGGATCGCGCCGAAGATTGCTTCAACAGCGTCCGCGAGCATCGATGGACGCTCACGCCCACCACTTTTTTCTTCGCCTTCACCGATTCGCAAATGCTCGGAGATATCCAAGCGCTGCGCGAGCGAATGCAGTGCAGGCTGGCTCACCAGGTTCGCGCGCATGCGCGAGAGCTGGCCTTCGGGTAACTCAGGAAATTTTTCGTAAAGCGCGAGCGCGATCGTGCAATTGAGCACGCCATCACCAATGAACTCAAGGCGCTCGTTATGCGGAGTGCCAAAACTTCGATGCGTGAGCGCCTCACGCAATAAACGCGGTTCGCGGAAGGTGTATCCGAGGGCGGCTTCGAGACTCAAAGGCAATATGGCGCTCTAGCGGTTACCCGTTGCCGAGGCTTCGAAATCGAACAAAAGACTCGCGTTACCTGCTATGTGCACGCGTCTCGAGTAAGTAACTGCGAGCACGATGCGTCCGTTCTCCTTTCGAACGTCGACGTCCGCGCCACGTACGGGAATATCGTCGATTTGAGTTTTGCGATCAAAGGATGCACGAATCACCACTGGCGTCGCGTCCACAGAAAATTCGTTTGCGGTAATTTGCAACACCTTCTTAAGCGAAAAATACTCCGTCCAGGCGGGCACACAGCGAAACGCCGTAAACATCACGAATGCAACGATTGCAGCGAGAAAAATGAACCCAATGAGAGAAAGACCGTGCTGACGCTTCACAAGTTGACTCTGGTAGAAACCCGATAAATTTATTGTATGCCGCTAAAGACGCGTTTGAAAGCAAAAGACGATACATCGTCCCAGTTAAACCAGATAAAGAACGCTTTCCCACGTAAGTGATCGTCGGGGACGAAACCCCAATAGCGGCCGTCGAGGCTGTTGTCGCGGTTGTCGCCCATCGCGAGATAGTGCCCTTCCGGTACTTTGCAGGTGAGCGTCTCGCCTTCGCTTGCGCACTTGGGTACGGGCGAGTCAGGGAAACGTTGCCCCGGCATGAATGGCGGGTAAGACGGCAAGATCGCAATGTCGTATTTGCGGCCTTCTACATCCTCGGTAAATCGGGCTGTTGTTATAAATTGCCCAAACTCAGAATAGCTGTAGGAGCCTTTTTCGATTTGCGGTATGTCTTTGCCGTTAATCGAAAGCTTCTTATTTTTGTAGATAACCGTGTCGCCCGGAACACCGATGATGCGCTTGATGTAGTCTTTGTCGGGTTCATGCGGTGCTTTGAACACTGCCACATCGCCACGCAACGGCGCACCAACGGCGATCACCTTGTTATCGAGCACTGGCAGGCGAACACCATAGCTGAATTTATTGACGAGAATAAAGTCGCCCGTCACGAGCCCCGGACGCATCGAACTCGACGGAATGCGAAACGGTTCGGCCACAAAAGAGCGCAACAAAAAAACAGCCAACAGCACCCAAAAAATCGACGCGGGCACCTCGATGCCCCAATGAGCAAGCTCGCCCGCCGCGCGTTTCTTTGCGAGAAAGAACTTATCCCACGCCCAAGCAGCGCCGCAGATAACGACCGCTAGGAAAAGAAGCAGCGGGAAGCCAATAGCAGGCACGCCGGAGAGCACGCCACGAACGGCAATCACAACGAGTACGGCCAACGCCAGTGCAGGTAAATATTTCATGTTCTTTTTGTGATGCGATCAGAGTCGCTGGTAGGGAATACAGCAATTATCGGCAAACCAGCGGGCGCACAAAGCGCCGCGCGACGGATCGGCGCGCCGAAGGCGCCAGCTGCAACAGCGCTGCGCGAGCGACGACCCATGCGCACTACTTGTCGCCCGTTTGCAAAATCGCCAGGAAGGCCTCTTGCGGGATCTCGACCGAGCCCACCGCTTTCATGCGCTTCTTGCCTTCTTTTTGCTTATCCAGGAGCTTGCGTTTGCGTGAAATATCACCGCCGTAGCATTTCGCAGTCACGTCTTTACGCATTGCCTTGATGTTTTCGCGGGCAACGACGTTCACGCCAATCGCCGCCTGAATCGCCACGTCATACATCTGGCGTGGAATGAGTTCTCGCATTTTCGACGCCACCTGGCGACCGCGATATTGGCTTTGTGCGCGGTGAACCATCGAAGAGAGTGCATCGACTTTGTCGCCGTTAATCAGAATGTCGAGCTTCACCACATCGGCGGAGCGAAATTCCTTAAATTCGTAATCCAGCGACGCGTAACCGCGCGAAACACTCTTCAACTTATCGAAGAAATCCATCACGACTTCCGCCATCGGCAAATCATAAGTCAACATCACTTGCCGACCCATGTATTGCATGTTGACTTGCGTACCGCGCTTCTCGTTGCACAGCGTCATCACCGAGCCAACGTATTCCTGCGGCATCAAAATCGTTGCGGTGATGATCGGTTCGCGAATGTCCTCCACTCGAGACAAATCGGGCAATTTCGCCGGATTTTCGATATTGAGCACTGTGCCATTACGTTCGACAACTTGATAAATCACGGTGGGCGCCGTGGTAATCAAATCCATGTCGTATTCGCGCTCAAGCCGCTCTTGCACAACGTCCATGTGCAGCAGGCCAAGAAAACCGCAGCGAAAACCAAAGCCAAGCGCTTGCGAGACTTCGGGTTCGTAGTGCAACGACGCGTCGTTCAGTTTCAGTTTCGTGAGCGCATCGCGCAACGCTTCGTACTGATTCGATTCGACAGGATACAAACCGGCAAACACTTGCGGCTTGACTTCCTTAAAGCCTGGCAGCGCTTCAGCAGCGGGTTTCTGCGCATGCGTCACGGTATCGCCCACCTTCGCGGAGTCGAGCTCTTTGATACCGGCGATGACGAAACCTACTTGTCCCGCCGACAACGATTCGCGCTGTGTCGATTGTGGCGCGAACACGCCAACCTGTTCGCAGAGATTGCTGCGCCCGGTCGCCATGAAGCTGATTTTTTCCTTAGGCTTCAGCGTACCGTCAAAGACGCGCACCAGCATCACAACGCCCACGTAGCTATCGAACCAGCTATCGATGATGAGCGCCTTGAGCGGCGCGTTGGGGTCACCCTTCGGCGGCGGCACTTTTGCGATGACCGCTTCGAGAATGTCATCAATGCCAAGCCCAGTTTTGGCAGAGCACAACACCGCGTCGGATGCATCGACACCGATCACCTCTGCAATTTCCGCCTTCACGCGCTCGGGCTCTGCGCTCGGAAGATCGATTTTGTTCAATACCGGCACGACTTCCACGCCGAGCTCGGTTGCGGTGTAGCAATTGGCAACGGTTTGTGCCTCAACGCCCTGCGACGCATCGACGACAAGCAACGCACCTTCGCATGCGGATAGCGAACGCGATACTTCGTAGGCGAAATCGACGTGACCTGGCGTGTCGATCAGATTGAGGTTGTAGGTTTTGCCGTCGCGGGCTTTGTAGTGCAGCGCTGCCGTTTGCGCTTTGATCGTAATGCCGCGCTCTTTTTCGAGATCCATCGAATCGAGCACTTGCTCCGACATCTCGCGATCGGAGAGTCCGCCGCAGCGATGAATGAAGCGATCGGCCAGGGTCGATTTACCGTGGTCGATGTGCGCGATGATGGAGAAGTTACGAATGTGCTGCATGAGAAAAACAAAAGCCAGCGATGGCGCTGGCTCTGTGAACGACGGCGGGGGCCGCAAATGTGGCTTCGTTGCGTCGCCGTCAGAAGTGGGCGGATTCCCTCTATTTTAGCGGGTTAAGAAGGAAACGCGTTTATTCTGGAATCTTCTCGGTGGCAAGGAAATCCTGGTAGTCGCTACCTGCACGATCGGTTGCGCGTTTCACGCGAAAGGCGATGTTCTTGCCTTTCTCCGCGCCCTTCACAGCGGCGATCAATTGCGATGCATTATCAACGTTGCTGCGTTTGCCAGCACTCGTTACCGATGTGATGATGTCACCTTCCGCGAGCGACGAAACGCTCGACTTATCATCGATCGAGGCAACAACAACGCCGCCTTTTTCAACCTTTGAATTGGTGCGCTCTTTTTCATTGAGCGAGCGCACGGAGAAACCCAGGCGCTCTTCCTTTGTTGTTTCAGGCTTCGCTTCTTTCGCACGAGGTGTCGCACGCTCGGTCGTCGCTGCGGCGACCTGCACAGGATCTTTTGCTTCGTCAAGCGTCACGCTCAATTCAACGGTCTTGCCTTCTCGCCACACCATGACCTTCGACGGCGTACCCGGACGCACCGAGGTGACATAGCGCGGCAAATCGCGTGAATCTTCGATCGCGCGACCATTGAACTGCATGATCACGTCTTCTTCTTTAATGCCTGCTTTTTCGGCGGCAGAACCTTTCGTCACCGATGAAACCACCGCGCCTTGCGCGCGCGGCAACCCGAGCGCCTCGGCGAGCGCACGCGTGACAGAGCCAATTTGCACACCCAGCATGCCGCGCTTCACGCTGCCACCGGCTTGCAATTGCCCAACCACGTCCATCGCCAGATCAATCGGAATCGCAAACGAAATGCCCTGGAAGCCACCGCTGACCGTTGCGATCATCGAATTGATGGCAACAACCTCGCCTTTCGCGTTGAACAACGGGCCGCCAGAGTTTCCGGGATTCACCGCAGCATCGTGTTGAATATAGGGAACAAGTTCGCCTGTAGAGCTTCCCGCCCTAGAACTTCTGGCCTTGGCACTGATAATCCCGGAAGTCAAGGTATTCTCAAAACCGAGCGGTTGCCCAATTGCTGCGACCCATTCGCCAATACGCAGGGAATCAGGATTACCGATTCGCACCGCCGGTAAACCCGTCGCCTCGATTTTGATCACGGCGACATCGGTGCGGTTATCGCTACCAAGAATTTTTGCTTTGAATTCGCGACGATCGCTGAATTTCACGATCACCTCATCGGCGTCTTCAACCACGTGCGCATTGGTGACGATCACGCCATCTGGGGAGATCACAAAGCCCGAGCCGCCGCCTTGACGACGAAACTCGCGCGGCGCGCGACCGCCGCCGAAATAGCGACGGAAAAATTCTTCCATCTCTTCGCGATCGGGCTGTGCGTCGTTGCCGCCTGGTGCGCCGGGTGTAGCTGAGCGTTGACGACTGCGCGGTGACGAGCTCACGCTAATCGAGACGACCGATGGCGAGTTTTTCTCATAGAGCGACACGAAGTCGGGCAGCTCGCGTGTTTGCGCGACGCTCGGGGTGGCGCTGGTGAACGCAAGCGCGAACACACCCAGGGTGCTCGCGAGCCAATTACGATGAGAGGGTGCGAATTTCATACGAGTAATTCCGGTCAAGAAATGATTGGCAAATCGTGTTGTGAAAGTTGTTTTCGTGCTTATTTTCGTGCGAAGCCCGACGCGATTGCGCGCACTGTCGCGGGGCGTGCGTCGCCGAACGCGGTGACCAAATGCTCACCGACCTGTCGCGCAAAAATCTGGTGTGAGCCCTGCACCGATGCGCCTTCGCTTACCGTTTGATTCGGTTGCAAGGGCGATGCGTACACCGACACCGAGGTTAAACCGTCGGAGAACACGAGCTGCGACACGGGCTCCGTGCGCCCCGGCAACGCGCGCATGAACGATTCACTGATTTTCACGAAACCCGCCGGCATCGATTTGGCCATCCAGCCGGTTTCTGCACGCGTCGCAACGAGCGCTGTTTTGCGATCGAAACGCCACTGCGAAATCTTGTTAGCAAGCGTCGGCTTCACTTGTTCACGATCAATTTTGCCGCCGATCTGAATATCGGTGAAGGTGATTTCTTCGATCGTGTTGCCTTTGTCGTCGATCACGCG
>JBOFBL010000791.1:0-10580 GCA_051645545.1 Casimicrobium sp.
TTCCGCTTCAACACGGACGGCGCACAATGGATGGTGGGTCTCGGCAAAGCGGCGATGGACAAAGGCTACAAGCGCACGATGATCATCGCGGAGGACTACGCGTTCCCGTATTCGCAAGTGCAAGGCTTCATGTCGGAGTATTGCCGTCTTGGCGGTAAAGTGCCGGTGAAAGCTTGGGTGCCGCTCGGTGGTAAAGATTACTCGAGCACGATCGCACGTATCCCGAAAGATGTCGACGCATTGCTCGTCGTGCTCGGCGGCGCTGACGCGGTGAACTTCTTGAATCAGTACGAAGCCGCGGGTGGCGATAAACCGATGATGGGTGGTTCGATCACGGTGAGTCAGGACGTCTTGAACTATCGCGGTAAGCGTCGCGACTCGCTCGTGGGCACGATCAGCGCAGGCCCAATGGCCGACACGCATGATAGTCCCGAGTGGAAAGCATTCGTTGCCGATTATCAGAAGAACTTCCCGGTGAAAGACGGCGGCTACCCAAGTCCATCGCTCTTTGCGTGGGGCTACTACACCAACATGAAAGCGGCGCTTGATGCGCTCGCTGCGGTGAATGGCGATCTAAGCGGTGGTCAAGCGAAGTATCGCGACGCGCTTTCGAAACTCGTGCTCAAAGGCCCGACTGGCGATGTGCGACTTGACAGTAACCGCCAAGCGATCGGTACGACGTTTGTGACGGAAGTCGTGAAAGACAGCAAGGGCGAATTGACCACTAAAGTGCTGCGCAAGATCGACGGCGTCGAGCAAATGCTTGGTATGACCAAGGAGCAGTTCAAGATCGGTACGCGCGACGAGCCGAGCTGCCCGTAGCAACTGCGTAAGAAGAAAAGGAAGCGAGTCGACATGGCATCAGTGACACAACTCTCCACACGCGTTAGCGCTCGCACGCCAGCGCGCATGGGCGTTGCGCCATCGCTCGCTTCCAATGATGCTCTCGTGCTCGAAGGCGTTTCGCGCGCCTTCGGTGCGCTGCGCGCAGTGGACGATGTGTCGCTCTCCGTTGCTGCGGGTCAAAAGTACGCAGTTCTCGGCAGTAATGGTGCTGGGAAGACGACACTCTTCAACGCCATCACCGGCGATTTCCCACCGACCTCAGGTCGGATTCGTTTCTTCGGCGAAGACATTACGGAGTTGCCGCCGTTCGAACGAATCCGAAAGGGGTTGCGACGAACGTATCAAAGCTCCCTGCTTTTTCGCGAACTCACTGTGCGCGACAACTTGTATCTCGCAGTGCGCGGCGTTGCGAATGGTCGCTTCAGCATGTGGCGACCACGTGCGTCGCACGCTTCACAAGCCGCAACGGAAGAATTGCTTGAACGCGCGCGGCTCTCGCATATCGCGAACGAAGTGGTCGCCAATCTCGCGCACGGTCAGCAGCGGCAGCTCGAAATCGGCATGGCGCTCGCGGGCGCACCGCGTTTGATTCTGTTCGACGAGCCAGCCGCGGGTTTGTCTCCCGCAGAGCGTCGTGAGTTGGTCGCGCTGCTCAAATCGTTGCCGAGTCATATGAGTTTCGTGTTGATCGAACACGATTTGGAGATTGCATTGCGTGTCGTTGAAAAAGTGACCGTGATGCACAACGGCCGCGTATTGAAAACCGGTACCCCCGAGCAAATCGAGAACGACGCACAAGTGCAAGCGATCTATATGGGGAGCAAGCACTGATGGTGCTTTGGTCTCGCAAAGCAGAGTCGAAGTCGAGCGGCCCCGTCTTGGTCGTGAACGGTCTTGACGTTTACTACGGTCGCGCGCATGCATTGCAAAGCGTCAGTTTCACGATTGACAAGGGTGTACTTGGCGTTGTCGGTCGTAACGGCATGGGCAAGACGACGCTTTGCAATGCAATCACCGGGCTTGTTGCTGCGACAGGTAGCGTGAAGCTTTTTGGCGAGGAACTGATCGGTCGTTCGCCCAATGAAATCACTAAGCGTGGCATTGCCTACGTGCCGCAAGGCCGACGCGTGTGGCCTTCGCTCACGGTCGATGAAACGTTAAAGCTCGTCGCTTCAAACAAACGCGAAGTCGATCGCGTGTATTCGATGTTCCCGCGACTGGCGGAGCGAAAGAGCAATGGCGGTGCGCAGCTCTCGGGCGGCGAACAGCAAATGCTTGCAATCGGTCGCGCACTGTTGCTCGATCCGAAGCTCCTCGTGATGGACGAACCCACTGAAGGGCTCGCGCCTGTCATCGTGGAACAAGTGGCGCAAGCATTGAGAACGCTTGCGAGCGAAGGCAATATTGCAGTGCTTCTCATCGAGCAGAACCTCGGTGTCGCGCTCGAAGTGGCCGATCGTGTGGGCGTGATGGTGAACGGTCGGATCGCGGAAGAGTTGTCATCAGCGGAACTCGCAGCCAACCGTGAGTTGCAAGAGCGACTGCTGGGCGTGAAAAGCGGTGGCGATGACGAAGTCGAGACAGTCGAGGCACAGCAAGAGCCGGTAGAGGTCGCACCTGCACGCGTGTTCACGGTCAAGCGCGAGTACGGGGATGGCGCTCCGTCGCTCAACGATTTGTCGCCAAAGGCCGTCCGCGGCTTCAATCGTTGGAACAGCACGGCGGCGAGCGGTACGGTCAACGATATTCCGCGCGAACCGCCGAAACCGAGCGGGCCTCGCGCACCGACGTCCGTGCAATCTGCGGGTGCAGTTCTACCGTTCCCGGTCGCCGCGAGTAGCGGTCGGGCAGCTTACGTTGCCGGAACCTTCGACACGAAAGCGCGCGAGCTTTTCTATTTGCGACAGTGCCTCGAAAAGCTCGGGCTGCGCGTGGTGACCGTCGATCTCTCGACAAGCGGCAAGCCGTCTCCTGCGTCGATTCATCCACGCGAAGTAGCGCGCCATCACCCCGATGGCGAAAGCGCAGTGTTTAGTGGCGATCGCGGTAGCTCCGTCACTGCGATGGCGCATGCGTTCGAACGCTTTGTCGTGACACGCCGCGACTTGGGCGGTATTGTCTCCGCAGGCGGATCGGGCGGAACTTCGCTTGCAACGCCTGCGATGCGCGCGCTACCGATTGGCGTGCCGAAAGTCATGGTCAGCACGATGGCGAGTGGCGACACGCGCCCCTACGTTGGGCCGAGCGACATCTGCATGATGTATTCGGTCACCGATGTGCAAGGCATCAATCGCATCAGCGAACGTGTTCTCGCGAACGCTGCACACGCGCTCGCGGGAATGATCACCCATCCGGTCGCCACCGAGAGTACTACGCGTCCGGCAATTGGACTCACGATGTTCGGTGTGACAACGCCATGCGTTCAAGCGCTCACGAAGCTGCTGTCCGATGACTACGACTGCCTCGTGTTTCATGCCACGGGTGTCGGCGGTCAGAGCATGGAAAAGCTCGCGCAATCGGGATTGCTCGAAGGTGTGATCGATGTAACAACCACCGAAATTGCAGATGAAATCGCGGGTGGCGCGCTGTCCGCTGGACCGGCGCGCTTAGACGTGTTCGCGCAGCACGCAATTCCGTATGTTGGCTCGTGCGGTGCGCTTGATATGGTGAATTTCGGGGCGTACGACACGGTACCGGAGCGCTACAAAACGCGCAATCTGTATCGACACAATCCGACTGTGACATTGATGAGAACGACAGTCGACGAGTGCCGCGCCATCGGCGAATTCATCGCAAAAAAACTCAATGCGATGCGTGGCTCTGTTCGCTTCTTGATTCCCGAAGGCGGTGTTTCCGCGATCGACAAGCCGGGTGCACCGTTCCATAGCGTCGAAGCCAATCGCGTGCTTTTCGACACGATCGCAGCAAACTTCCGCGCGGGCAGCGATCGCAAACTCATTTGTTTCCCGTATCACATTAACGACGACGCATTCGTCGTCGAGCTGCAGAAAGCATGGCGCGAGATCGCGCCTTCGCGTGGTGACGCTCTGCGAAACAAAACAACGAAAGGCCACTGAAGGATGCCACGCATCGCTCGTAAAGAAATACTCGCAAAACTGAATGCAAAGATCGCGTCAGGCAAACCGATCGTCGGCGGCGGCGCGGGCACTGGTTTGTCTGCAAAGTGCGAAGAGGCGGGCGGTATCGATTTGATCGTGATCTACAACTCGGGTCGCTATCGTATGGCCGGGCGCGGTTCGCTCGCGGGCCTGATGGCCTACGGTAACGCGAACGAAATCGTGTGCGAAATGGCGCATGAAGTGTTGCCGGTCGTAAAGCACACGCCCGTACTCGCCGGCGTGAACGGCACCGATCCGTTCATGATTCCCGATCAATTCTTGAAGCGATTGATCGAGCTCGGGTTCTCGGGGATCCAAAACTTCCCAACGGTCGGTTTGATCGATGGCTCATTCCGCGCGAATCTCGAAGAAACAGGAATGGGCTACGCGCTAGAAGTAGAAACTATTGCGCGCGCGCGTGCGATGGATTTGCTTACGACGCCTTATGTGTTCAGTGTCGAAAACGCAGAAGCGATGGCGAAAGCCGGTGCCGATGTCATCGTCTGCCATCTCGGTTTAACGACGGGTGGTTCGATTGGCGCAGAAACGGCGCTCAAACTCGATCAATGCGTTGAACCGATCAACGCGTGGGCAGCAGCGGCCAAACGCGTGAAGTCCGATGCGATCGTGCTCTGCCACGGCGGCCCGATTGCAACACCCAGTGACGCAGAATTCATCTTGAAACATTGCCCGGAGTGTCACGGTTTTTACGGCGCGAGTTCGATGGAGCGATTGCCCACCGAGGTCGCGCTCACCGAGACCACACGGCGCTTTACTCAGATTACACGTTAGGTAGGAGAACTCTATGAGCGGCTCAGATTTCGGCCAAATCATCCTTGCGTTGATTACTGTCGCGATAGTCGTCGCAATTGTCGTTTGGCTGTTGCATTGGCTCTATCTGCGAAGTAGCAAAGAGCGTGCGTTCGTGCGAACTGGGCTCGGCGGGCAAAAGGTCGTGCTCGACGGCGGCGCGTTCGTTTTGCCGATCGTGCACGAAGTGATACCCGTCAATATGAATACGTTGCGATTGGAAGTCTCGCGCGGCAAAGACAAAGCGCTCATCACGAAAGATCGGATGCGCGTCGACGTGATTGCGGAGTTCTACGTGCGCGTGGCTGCAAATGCGGATTCGGTTGCGGCCGCCGCGCAGACGCTTGGTTTGCGCACGATGGAACCGGAGCAGCTTAAAGAATTGGTTGAAGGCAAGTTTATCGATGCCCTGCGTACGGCGGCGGCCGAGATGACGATGGAAGAGTTACATGAAAAACGCGGCGCGTATGTGAAACGCGTGCGTGAAGCCGTTGCGGGTGATTTGACGAAGAACGGTTTAGAGCTCGAAAGCGCTTCGCTGACGCAACTCGATCAAACCGGAATGGAATTCTTCAATCCAAGCAACGCATTCGATGCAGAGGGTCTCACGCGGCTCACCGAACAAATCGAGCGTCGTAAGAAGCAGCGCAACGATGTCGAGCAAGATACGCTCATTGCTATTCGCAATAAGAATCTGGAAGCCGAAAAGCTAAGTCTAGATATCGATCGCGAGGCTGAACAAGCGCGACTGATGCAGCAGCGCGAAGTCGCGTTTGCGCGTGCTCGGCAGCAGTCCGAGGTTGCGACCGAAAAAGCGCAACGCGAACAAGATGCTGAAGGCGCGCAAATCGCCGCGAAACAAGCGATCGATGCCGCACGGATTCGTAGCGAACAAACGTTGGAGCAAGAACGCATCACCAAAGAGCGCGCGATTCAAGCGGCGGAAATCGAGCGGCGCAAAGCGCTAGAACTCGCTGAGCAGCAGCGCGCGATTGCGGTCGCACGTGAGAGCGAAGCTTTATCGGTCGCGCAAGCCGATGCGGAAGTTGCACGTGCACACGCCGTTTCCGCAGAAGAGAAGGTGTTCACCGCGCGCGAAATTGAAGCGGCAGAGCGGAAGAAGGCGATTGACATCATCGGCGCGAAACAATCCGCCGAGCGTGAAGGTTTGCGCCTCACGATGGCAGCGCAAGCTGAGAAGGCGGCAAGTGCGGATCGCGGCGCCGCGGTTCGCGCGCAAGCAGAAGCCGATGCCGATGCCGACAAGATTCGCACCGTGGCGGCGCGGATTCGCGCTGAGGCCGAGGCTGACGCAATGCGCATGATGAACGAAGCGCAGAACGTGTTGTCGCCAGAGGCGCGCGCCTCAGCATTGCGCATGAGGTTAGTCGAGAAGGCGGAGGCCATCATTCGCGAATCGGTCAAGCCAATGGAGCGCATCGAAGGCATCAAGATTTTGCATGTCGATGGCTTAGCCGGTGGGGGCAGCAACGGTGGCGATGGAGGCAACGGCGGCTTCGCGGATGGTGTGGTGAATTCCGCGCTGCGCTTTCGTGCGCAAGCACCGATCGTCGATCAGTTGCTGCGAGAAATCGGCTTGGAGGGCGGCGATATTCAACGACTCGCCGCAGGCGCTGCGGGCGGCCCAAGTGCGCTGCCGCCTTCTGCGTCGCAAGCGAAGGAGTAGCGTTCGGTGGTTCGTGTGTACACCTCAACCGTCATTGATGCGGCGGCGGATACGGTCTGGTCGCGCATTCGCGATTTCAACGCGCTGCCGATGTGGCATCCCGCAATCGCCGATAGCCGCATCGAGAACAACGAGCCGAGCGATCGCGTCGGGTGCATTCGACACTTTCACACGCGCGACGGCGGCATGATTCGCGAACGCTTGCTTGCGCTCTCTGATTACGATTTCACTTGCACGTATGAAATCTTGGAAAGCCCCATGGGTGTGTCGAACTACGTCGCAACATTGAAACTCACGCCGATCACGGATGGCAATCGCAGTTTCGCTGAGTGGAGCGCCGAGTTCGATTGCGATGAAGGGCGTGAGCGCGAGCTAACCGATTTAATCGGCACTGGCGTTTTCTTGACCGGCTTGAACGCGCTCAATCGCATGCGCGCTTGATGCGTTAGCGCGCCGTTCATCGAATGCTGCAACGAGTCGTCCGAAGCACTGTGATCGACGCGCCGATTGAGCGCGTCTGGGCGGTGCTGCGCGACTTCAATAGCCACGATCGCTGGCATGCAGTGGTCGACAAAAGTCGTATCGAAGCGAAGGAGTCGAGCGATCAAGTCGGTTGCGTACGCAATTTCACGCTCAAAGACGGCAACAAGATTCGAGAACAACTGCTCACACTCGACGATCGCCACTTTCGAAGCACGTATTGCATTGTCGATGCAACGGTCCCGCTGCAACGCTATGTCGCGACCGTAACGCTTAAGCGCGTGACCGATGGCAATCGCACGTTCTGGCATTGGGAATCGACATTCGCAACGCCGCCTGGGCAAGAAAAGGAACTTCGCGAACTCGTTGCGAAGGGTGTGTACGAAGCGGGGTTCGAAAATTTGCGCAATCATCTGCGCGAGGGTGGCGATCTGCGAGCGAATGGCTCTTCTCAGATGCCAATCGCGCTACCCGTAACAACACGTCGCGTCGTCGTGTCGCGCTACGGTGACGCAACGCAGTTGCGTGTCGAGGATTCACAATGCGCAGCGCCCGCACGCGGCGAAATCCGAATTCGCCAACGCGCTATTGGCGTGAACTACATCGATGTGTATTTGCGAAAAGGTTGGATTCCACCGATGTTCGCCGAAGGCGGAGCGCTAGGCATGGAGGCCGCGGGCGGCGTGCTCGATGTTGGCGAAGGCGTAAGCGGATTCATGACGGGTGATCGCGTGGCCTACATGGGACCCGTGCCCGGAAGTTATTGCAGTGCACGTTCAGTGCCCGCCGATTGGGTTGTTCGTTTGCCAGCGGCGATTAACGACGATGTCGCTGCGGCGACATTGCTCAAAGGCATCACTGCCGATTATTTGCTTCGCGATCTCGGGCACGTAGGCGCGGGCACGCGCTTGCTCGTGCACGCGGCGGCGGGCGGCGTGGGCTTGCTCGTATGCGCGTGGGCGCGACGCATGGGCGCGACGGTCATTGGAACGGTATCGAGCGAAGAGAAAGCGCGGCTCGCACGCGACTACGGTTGCGAGCATGTGATCCTTACAAAAAACTATCGCTTCGCAGGTGCTGTCCAGAATCTTTGCGGTGGTGCGGACGTGTTGATCGATGGCTTGGGCGATGCGGCGCGCGATGAGAACTACGATGCGCTCGCGCGACGTGGTCACTGGATTAGTTTGGGGCAAGCCACTGGTGCGCTTGCGCCGATCGATCCGCACGCGCTCGTTGCGAAATCAATTACGTTTTCGCGGCCTGTCGTGTTCGATTACGTTGCGACACGTGCACAGTTGAACGAACGCGCTTCACGTGTTTGGAATGCGATTGCCGATGGCACGATCAAAGTGCCGCCGATCGAGCGACACTCGCTAGAAGCCGCTGCAAATGCACACGTGCGGCTCGAATCGCGAGCGACCGTCGGTGCGCTCGTACTCATCGCGTGATTTGAAGGGAGCGCTCAAATGATCCAAGGCATGAATCACTTCACGATCACCGCGGAGAATCGCGAAGCGACGCTCGCGTTCTACGTCGGCTTGCTTGGATTCGAAGAAGGCCATCGCCCCGATCTCGGATTTCCTGGAACGTGGTTGTATGCGCCCGGCGGCAAGCATGCGATCTTGCACATTTACTGGGAGCGTCCGATGCCAGCGACGCGAACAGGCGTCATCGATCACATGGCGTTTTCCGCGACCGATTTGAAAAGCGTGAAGCGCCGGTTTGATGAGCGCGGCATCAAATACGATTTGCGCAAACAAGCGGGTGCTGGTGCGTGGCAACTATTCAGTCACGATCCGAATGGAGCAAAAGTAGAGCTCGACTTCGATCCAAACGAACGCGCAGACTAGTATTTAAACACATATAACGCTAGCTTCTAGACAAGGTATTTATTATGGCGTCGATGAAATTATGAGTTTTGTCGAAAATAGCGAAAAAATAAATTGCGCCCCAATAATTTCGTTGATTTATGAATACTGCTATTAACGTATAACGTAGATCACTTTGTGCTAGCAAGCCCGTGACGCTATAGATGGTGCTTCGATGAAGACACATCCGACACGCGAACCACCGCATCGCTTCGTTCTTGCAAATCCGGCAGCAATTCGATACCAAGTCCAGGCTTTTCACTCAGCGAAATCATGCCGCGTTCGACGCGCGGCAACTCGGTGACGAGTTCTCTGTACCAACCGCTGTAAAACGCACGAACGCTTTCTTGAATCAGCGCATTGGGCGCGTGCAGCGAAAGATGCGTGCTCGCAGTCCACACGACCGGCCCCGTGCAATCGTGCGGCGCGACGGGCAATTGATAGGCATCCGCCATCGCAGCGATCTTCCTCGCTTCGGTCAGCCCGCCGCACCACGAAAGATCGAGCATCGCCACACCCGCAACGCCCGTCTGCAAATAGTCTTTGAATCCCCATTTGTACGAAAGCGTCTCGCTTGCGCAAATGAGTGCATCTGTGTGCGGCGCATATTGTTTGAGCAGATCGAGCGAATCCATACGAATTGCATCTTCATGCCAAAACGTGTTGAACGGTTTCAATGCGCGTGCAATCTTCTGCGCCATCGGCAATCGCCATAGCGAATGAAACTCGACCATGATGTCCATGTCGTCACCGACGGCGCTGCGAATTTTGCGAAACGGATCGAGCGCTTTTTCTAGGTCGGCGTTCGAAATGTATTGGCCGTTGCTCGCCTCTGCCGCAGGATCGAATGGCCAAATCTTCATCGCTGTGATGCCTTCGCTTTTGAGCGATAACGCGAGCTCATCGGCGTGATGCAGGAAACCTTCGAGGTCTTCATAAGGACCTGCCTTGTTCCCCAAACCCCAATTGCTCGTGCTTTGATTGGTCGTGCTGCGCACATATTGATAACCGGCACAGGTGTTGTAGATACGAATCGCATCGCGCGATTTACCACCGAGCGCCGTGTGAATCGGCATGTTTGCCGCTTTGCCGAAAATGTCCCAAAGCGCGATATCGACGGCGCTATTACCTCGTGTCTCCACGCCCGAGCCACGCCAACCGAGATAGCCGAGCATCTCTTTGTTGCGCGCTTCGATATCGAGCGGATTTTTGCCGATCAGCTTTGGCGCTACCCACTCGTGAAGGTATGCCTCTACGGCAGCTGCGCCCATGAACGTTTCACCCAGGCCGACAAGTCCTTCGTCGGTGTGAATACGAACCCAAAGGATGTTCGGAAATTCGCCAAGGCGGACCGTTTCGAGTTGGGTGATTTTCATAACATTTCCTTGGCTCGCGACGGAGAAATCAAAGTTTCTTCGGCTGACCTAGATTTTCACGTGGCGACGTTGAGTTCGATGGGCGCTCCGCGCTGAGATCGTTCAGCACATCGTTTAATCGTTCGAGATAAAGTAAGTCGCGCCATTTTCGATCAATCTTGACTTTGTGTTTGTCGACGCGCTCAGCGACCAGCATGCGTACCCGCGAAGCCTCCACCCGCGAAAGCTCTTGCACGTCCATGCCTTTGGTTTTCAACGCATCGATTGCGTTCCTACTTTCGGTACGGATCAACACGCGTTCGTAGTCACGCGTCTCGATTGAAACTTCGCGCAGCATCTTTTTCTCGCTATCGGACAATGTCTCCCAGATCT
The DNA here is from genome assembly GCA_051645545.1 of Casimicrobium sp. Lineage (GTDB taxonomy): Bacteria > Pseudomonadota > Gammaproteobacteria > Burkholderiales > Casimicrobiaceae > Casimicrobium. The sequence continues at coordinate 10,559 of JBOFBL010000791.1, forward strand.
TCTTGCTCATCAGCAGCGCCCA